>NZ_CP121106.1:375000-750000 GCF_029623755.1 Altererythrobacter sp. CAU 1644 | reverse complement strand
GGGACACGTGAAATCCTGTCTGAACATGGGGGGACCACCCTCCAAGCCTAAATACTCGTACATGACCGATAGCGAACACAGTACCGTGAGGGAAAGGTGAAAAGCACCCCGATTAGGGGAGTGAAACAGTACCTGAAACCGGATGCTTACAAGCAGTTGGAGCCCCATAGGGGGTGACAGCGTACCTCTTGCATAATGGGTCAGTGACTTAATCTAGCATGCGAGCTTAAGCCGTTAGGTGTAGGCGAAGCGAAAGCGAGTCTGAATAGGGCGACTGAGTATGTTGGATTAGACCCGAACCCCGGCGATCTAGGCATGGCCAGGTTGAAGGTGCGGTAACACGCACTGGAGGACCGAACCGGTGAATGTTGAAAAATTCTCGGATGAGCTGTGTTTAGGGGTGAAAGGCCAATCAAGCCGGGAAATAGCTGGTTCTCCGCGAAATCTATTGAGGTAGAGCGTCGGATGTATGCCGATGGGGGTAGAGCACTGGATGGGCTAGGGCTGCGCGAGCGGTACCAAACCTAACCAAACTCCGAATACCATCGAGTCTTATCCGGCAGACAGACGGCGGGTGCTAAGGTCCGTCGTCAAAAGGGAAACAGCCCTAACCTACAGCTAAGGTCCCCAAGTCATATCTAAGTGGGAAAGCATGTGGGAATCCCAAAACAACCAGGAGGTTGGCTTAGAAGCAGCCATCCTTTAAAGAAAGCGTAACAGCTCACTGGTCTAAATAAGGGTTCCTGCGGCGAAGATGTAACGGGGCTAAAGATATGCACCGAAGCTTAGGGTTGCAGTTTACTGCAGCGGTAGCGGAGCGTTCCGTAAGCGAGTGAAGGCGAAGGGTAACCGACGCTGGACGTATCGGAAGTGCGAATGCTGACATGAGTAGCGACAAAGAGGGTGAGATGCCCTCTCGCCGAAAGACCAAGGGTTCCTGCGCAACGCTAATCGGCGCAGGGTGAGCCGGCCCCTAAGACGAGCCCGAAGGGGGTAGTCGATGGGAACCACGTTAATATTCGTGGGCCTGGAGATGTGTGACGGATCGTGGAAGTTGTTCGACCTTATTGGATTGGTCGGGCAGCCAAGCGGTTCCAGGAAATAGCCTCTCCGTATAGACCGTACCCGAAACCGACACAGGTGGTCAGGTAGAGTATACCAAGGCGCTTGAGAGAAGTATCCTGAAGGAACTCGGCAAATTGCCTCCGTACCTTCGGAAGAAGGAGGCCCCATCTTAAGGCAACTTTTGGTGGGGGGCACAGGCCAGGGGGTAGCGACTGTTTAGCAAAAACACAGGACTCTGCTAAGTCGGCTTCAAGACGACGTATAGGGTCTGACGCCTGCCCGGTGCTCGAAGGTTAAGAGGAGGAGTGCAAGCTCCGAATTGAAGCCCGAGTAAACGGCGGCCGTAACTATAACGGTCCTAAGGTAGCGAAATTCCTTGTCGGGTAAGTTCCGACCTGCACGAATGGCGTAACGACTTCCCCACTGTCTCCAGGATATGCTCAGCGAAATTGAATTCTCCGTGAAGATGCGGAGTACCCGCGGTTAGACGGAAAGACCCCGTGCACCTTTACTGCAGCTTCAGAGTGGCATTAGGAAAGAGTTGTGTAGCATAGGTGGGAGGCTTTGAATCTTGGGCGCCAGTCCAAGGGGAGCCATAGGTGAAATACCACCCTGCTGTTTTCTGATGTCTAACCAACTACCGTTATCCGGTAGTGGGACCCTCTGTGGCGGGTAGTTTGACTGGGGCGGTCGCCTCCTAAAGAGTAACGGAGGCGCGCGATGGTAGGCTCAGGCCGGTTGGAAACCGGCTGCGAGAGTGCAATGGCATAAGCCTGCCTGACTGCGAGACTGACGAGTCGAGCAGAGACGAAAGTCGGTCATAGTGATCCGGTGGTCCCTCGTGGAAGGGCCATCGCTCAACGGATAAAAGGTACGCCGGGGATAACAGGCTGATGATTCCCAAGAGCTCATATCGACGGAATCGTTTGGCACCTCGATGTCGGCTCATCACATCCTGGGGCTGGAGCAGGTCCCAAGGGTTTGGCTGTTCGCCAATTAAAGTGGTACGTGAGCTGGGTTCAGAACGTCGCGAGACAGTTTGGTCCCTATCTGCCGTGGGCGTCGATTGTTGAGAGGAGTTGCCCCTAGTACGAGAGGACCGGGGTGAACATACCTCTGGTGTACCTGTCATCGCGCCAGCGGTGCCGCAGGGTAGCTATGTATGGACGGGATAACCGCTGAAAGCATCTAAGCGGGAAGCCTCCCTCAAGATAAGCAATCTTCGAACCGTCGTAGACCACGACGTTGATAGGCTGGGTGTGGAAGTGCAGTAATGCATGGAGCTAACCAGTCCTAATAGTTCTGATCGCGCTTGATGAATCCCACCATCAACGACAGTCCTGGAAACAGGCTGGCGTTGAGGAGGAATGACCTCATGCCAGATCTAGCCCACTCTCTCGCAAGAGAGACAAGGTGCATCGATTTAAACCCGCATCCGCCTGCTTCATTGCTTGGTGGCCATAGCGTCTGTGACCCACCCGATCCCATCTCGAACTCGGCCGTGAAACCAGACCGCGCCGATGGTACTAGTGCCTAAGCACTGGAAGAGTAGGTCGCCGCCAGGCATTGCAGCCGGCGGGTGCGCGGAAAAACCCATTCACAAGTCGAAGGGCTGACCCACCAGGGCGGCCCTTTTGGCGTCTCTACGGGACGCTACATAACGGTGCCGCGGGGTGGAGCAGTCCGGTAGCTCGTCAGGCTCATAACCTGAAGGTCGTTGGTTCAAATCCAACCCCCGCAACCACCGAATTTCGAACCGCCTAGCCGCAAGGTCAGGCGGTTTTTTCGTTTCACCATGAGCTTGATCGGCCAGCATCCTCACCGGTCTTCCGCAGTTCGGATTGGCGCTGGAACGTGGTATCACCCGATGCGAGCGTTGGTTTGTGCGTGGGGAGGCGCAGATGGAGCGACAGGATCGGGCTCATACAGCAACCCGGATGGCCACGGGCCTGCTTGCCCTACTGGCGCCGATCCTCGTCTCGCCAGCTGTCGCGCAGGTCCATACACCGGCCGAGGTTCCTTCAAGTCACACGCAAGTGGTGTCCGAGGCGCCGACCACGGCAACAGCTTCCGAGAATCCACCGTACGAACCGGTTTATCACGCGACGCTGCTGCGGCTCTCCCCCGAAATCGGCGAGCGGCGCGCGGAGATTGCGGAGTTCGTCGCCACGATGAAGGGTTGGGCGATCGGCGAACCTGCCGAGTACGAGATCACGCCCAATCCCGAGTTCTTTCAGGACCTGATGTTCGTCCGGATCAAACGGGCCGAAAATGATCCTGTCGCGGCGCGGCAATATCGAACCTTTGTACGCGAGGCGATGGATATCGCCGATATCCTCGACTTCCATTCCGGCCCAAATCGTGGCGAGTTCGCGTGGTCGAGCAACGTACCCTATCCGGTCGACCTGGGCGCAGCAGACGGGGCGGAGCTGTTCGGCCGGATGGCGGCGGCGATGGCACCGGTCGCGCGTCGAAGCGCCTTGCTGAACATAGCGCGAAACAGCGCTCGTGAGCCGCCCGTGACTTGCATTTCCAACGAGGCATCGTCCCCGGGCTGGTGCCCGATGCCGGCAACGTCCGATTGGTCGGCGCTCAGCGCTCACCGTCCGCTTCATATCCAGGTCAAGTTACGCGGTGACAGCGTCGGCGAGTTCACTACCGTGGCAATCGCGCCTGACGGCAGTATCCGCCCGGTGCTCGGCATGCAGGGCGGGCTGTTCCAGGCGGGGACCTATGACAATGGCGATCCCATCATAGAAACCAGCGCGAGCAACAGTTCCGCCGCTGGGGCGCTGGGCGAGCCCGGGATCTATCATTTCATCAGTTTCGTGTCGGCCACGCCCATCGATCCCCGCATCTGGTCGATCCAGCCGCAGCAGTCCATTCCCGCCGACATGTGTCAGACACTCGAGGAGCGGTTGCTCTGCGACGCCATGCAGGGCGAGTTCGATACCAAGAGATATACCGGGTTCGGGATCGCGCTCGATCGCGTGATGCTGAGCGAGCCGGTCTTGCCCGTGGCCCGGATGGTCGGCGGGCAGGTCGCCGGTCGCGCTGATGGCAAGTGGCAGGCCCAGTTGTTCCTGCCCGATGTGGGGCCGCCGCTGGAAACCTCTGGCCGGCCCGGTGTCGGGCGCATCCAGCGGCTCAATTTCGAGAAAGCGCACAAGTGCGGGGGATCCTATATCGCGCCGGGGATCATCCTGACCGCGGCCCATTGCGTTTCGACGCGGGCGCTTAACGATCTCCAGGTCCGGCTTGGAACGCTCGACATCGCGAATGGCGGGAGCAACTTCCCGATCGAATCGATCGTCATTCACGAGGGATATGGCAAGGCCGAGGACAATGCCGACATTGCGATCATTCGAATCCGCACCGATGCCCGGCTCGATCGCCTGCAGAACAAGGGCATGCTGGGGACCATCGCACTGGCGCCGCAAGGCCGGGCGAGGCTGGCGGAGAACACGCCGCTCATGGTCACCGGCTGGGGCTTCACCGGGGCAACCGAGGAGGGCACCAACCCCTTGCTCGACATCCATAACCGGACGCAGCGCAATTCCCAGGACCTCATGAAGCTGACCATCGCCTCGCTCGATCCGGGGACCTGCGCGCGCTATCGCCAATTCTCTTCCTACAATCCGCAAGACATCATCTGTGCCCGGTCGCCCATCGCGGGGCGCGACGCCTGCTACGGTGATAGTGGTGGGCCCTTGTCCCGTCAGGCGGGGCGCAGCCGACAACTGGTCGGGATTGTTGCTGCGGGCATCGGTTGTGCGCAAAGCAATTACCCGGGCGTCTACACCCGGGTTGCCAGCTATCGTGAATGGATCGACCGCGCGATCAGCGCATCGAGGGTGAGGGGGATCCACCGGATACCGTAGATCCCCCGATCACTATCGATTGAGCGACTGCGTCAGTAGCGCTTATTGCGCGATTTCGTCGGGTCCGGTGCGTTCGTCTGGACCAGTGCGTTCCCTCTCGCTCTGCATCGGATCGGCGGCTTCGGCGGCCGAATCTTCCGTCGCAGGTTCATCTGTCGCTTCAGGCTCGGCAGGAGCCGGGTCGGTGTCGGCTGCCGGTGGAGCCTCGTCCTCCTTTGCTTCTTCGTTGGTGCATCCCGCCAATGCCAGCCCGCTTACCAAGCATGCGGCGATCGCTGCCTTTCCAAATTTCATTGCACTACTCCCTCTGTTGCAAGAGCTTCTGCAGACCCCTTTTTCGCAGTCCGGTTGGCCCGAACCTGCGCCTGACTATCAAACAAATCCCATTCGTGCGACCAAATCGCGAAAGGCACTCGTGCGCTCCAGCGGCTTGAGCAAGGGATCGCGATACAGTTGCACCAGCCCGCTGTCGCGCAGGCGCCAGGCTGCGGCGAGCGCGGCGAGCGCTTCCTCGATCCGGCCCCATTGCGCGTAGATCTGCGCATATTGGTAATTGCTCTTGTCGCCCTGTACCTGCTGGAGTTCTTCGAGGTAGCTTTCCGCCTTGGCCTGATTGTCGAGCAGGTGTTCGACGATGGCCCCGCCCGTCAGGCGCCAGACGGGGAAGGATTCCGCCTCGAAATCGGCCTTCGCGCCCTCAAGATCGCCCAGCATCAGCTTGGTCGATCCGACGAAATAGTGATAGCTCGACAGGTTCTCCTGGATCCCCTGCGCCTGTTCGAACGCGGCCAGCGCTTCGTTGTAACTGCCTGCGTCGTAGGCGATGTTGCCCTTGTTGCGGAAAGTTCGGGCGTTGAGCGGGTCGAGCCCGCTGGCGGCTTCGATCGCTGCGCTTGCCTTGGCATCTTCCCCGATGCGGGCCTGGAAACTGGCATAGCGGCTCAAGATGTCGGCATCGCCCTTGCCCAGTTCGTAGGCGTCCTCGTAGGGCTTGCGTGCCGAGCGCATGTCGAGCCGGCCCATGACGATGGCGTAGCCCTTGACCAGATGGGCATCGGCGAACTTGGGAGCGATCCCGGCGGCCGTGTCGGCGGCAGCGATCGCCGTGTCGTAGAGCCCTTTGCGCTCTTCCGGACCGGCGTAGAGGTTTCCGATCAGCGTGAGCACGCGCCCTTTGGCAGCATGCGCCGCCGCATATTGTGGATCGATGCTGATGGCTTCGTCGAACTTGGCCAGTGCCTGGCGGTCGGTCGATTCATCGGTCCCGGAATCGTAGAGCTCCAGCCCCCTCAGATAGGCATCATAGGCGGCTATGCTCGTGGTGCCGCCGACCTGGCCGTTCGCATTCGCGCCGCTATCGTCCATCTGCGCGGACAACTGCCTGACCACCGAGCTGGCGATGGCGCCCTGAATGGCAAAGATATCGTCGAGTTCCTGTTCGTAGGTCTCGGTCCAGGGACTGAACCCGGTCTTGCCGTCGGTCAGTTCGGCCACCACGCGCACGCGGTCGCCGGCAATTCTCACGTTCCCGCCGAGCAGGTATGCGACACCCAATGCACGGCAAATCGACTTTGCATCCTCTTCGGTTTCGGTGAAGCTGTTGGACGAGACCTGCGCCGCCACCCGCAGCAACGGGTTGCGCGCGAGTTGCGCCCTTACTTCCGCGGCGAGACCATCGGCAAAGATCGCCTGTTCCTCATCCACTCCGATCCGGGCGAAGGGCAACACCGCGATACTGTTGCTCACCGTATTCCCGCCAAAGAGGCCGAGCTTCCACCCGGCCAGTCCGACAGCCGCCACCCCTAGCGTCGCACCGCCGACGATCGCGGCGCGGCGATCGACCGTGATCTTGCGCCGGGGCGTGGCCGCCGCACCGAGGGACGCTGCTCCTGCCCCTTCCGCAAGCACTTCGTCTGCCTCGTCGCCGCCTTTCGAAATCCCGTGCAGCCTCTCAAGCGCCCTGACGAGTTCGATGAAGGCGGGGTGCGAGGTATCGTTGCCGGCCCGCGAGACGTCGAGGAATTGCACTTGCCGAAAGCCCAGCGGGGGTTCGGTGCCGTCGATGGAAACCGGGATGAGGCGTTCCTTGTCGCGCCCCCAGGTCGCCTCGTCCTTCACCCAGTGCGACTTGATGGAGCTGGCCGACCACAGCACCACGACCGCCTTTGCCTGCTGCAGCTTTTCTTCGGTTATGTCGCCGAAGCGGGCCCCTCCGCCGATGAGTCCATCCCACCAGACGTTGAAACCGGCTTGCCGAATGATGGCAATAATCTCTTCTGCACGACCACGGTCGGCGTGCGTATAACTCAAGAAGACGGTCTGAAGGCCTGCCGTCTGCGGCTTGTCTGGCGTGTCGCCGACCTCCATACTTCCCCCTACAGAGGCTGATCGGAGCGTGAAGTCTATCCTTCCGCAACCCATCTGTCGAATGCCGTTTTGATTCAGCGACAAGGCCGCGATCACGATGGGGTAGGGCGGCCTGTCGGCAGCCTATCGGCGGCCGGCGCGAGTTGGCACGGATCCGATCGACCGATCGGATCCGTCGCAGCTATTCATCATGGGAAGTGCGTTAGCCGCGCCGCAGCGAGCCGAGGAAGTCCTGCATCTGCGAACGCAGCGTCGAGGCCTGACCTTCGAGTTCGGTTGCCGAGGAGAGCACCTGGGCAGCGGCGGCACCGGTCGAAAGCGACAGCTCGCGCACGTCGTCGATATGGCTCGATACCTTGTCGGTGCTGCGTGCCGCGAGATCGATACTGCGGGCAAGGTCCTGGCCCGCAACCGATTGCTGATCGACCGCGGATGCGATCGACACCGCCGTCGATTCGAGTTGCTGGATCTGGTCGACGATGGTGCGCAGCGCTCCCACGCTGGCCCCGGTTGAATCCTGCATGGCGCGGATCTGCTCGGCGACCTGCTCGGTCGCACGGCTGGTCTGCATCGCCAATTCCTTGACCTCGGAAGCCACAACCGCGAATCCGCGGCCTGCCTCGCCACCACGCGCTGCCTCGATCGAGGCGTTGAGCGCGAGCAGGTTGGTGCGCTGAGCGATGGTCTGGATCAGCTCGACGATCTGGCCGACCTGGTCGGCCGAGGATGACAATGCCGAAATGGTCGTGTCCGCCTCTGTTGCCGAGAGCGTAGCCTTGCGCGCCAGTTCGGCCGACGATGCGGCCTGCCGGCTGATCTCGCCGATCGACATGGCAAATTCATCGCTCGCCGCTGCCGCCGAGGTCGCGCCCGCATTGGCTTCTTCCATCGACCTGGCGACTTCCGCCGTCTGGCGGGTCGACTCTTCGGCCGAGGTCGCCATGCCGGTGGCCGTCATCTGCAACTGGCTCGACGCTGCGGCCACGCCGCCCACGACATCGCCCACGGTGCGTTCGAATTGCTCGGCAAGGTCCATCAGGATCCGCCGCCGCTCGGCCTCGCGTTCTTCGTGCGCCTTGAGATCGCCCTGGGCCACTTCGGCGCGTTCTTCGGCCCATTTTTCGAGCCGGATATTCGCGCGCTTGAACAGCTCAAGCGCCTTGAGCATCTCGCCGATCTCGTCCTTGCGCTCGATCCCCTCGATCTCGAAGTGACGGTCGCCCTGGGCCAGCCGGGTCATGCCAGCAGTGATCTCGCCGATCTTCTTGAGCAGGTTGCCGCCGATGTAGCGAAGGCTGAAGAACATGATGGCCGCGACCAGGATGGTAAGGACCAGCAGGATGTTCACCATGTTGAAGAAGTAAGCGAGCCCGGCCTGTTCGTCGGAATCGACCAGGGCACGCAAGTCCGTTTCGAACTGGTCTACCTCGACGAAGAGGGCGTCACCCCGCTCCGACAATTCGTAGGCCAGCGAGACGCTGCGCTCATCGCGACCGTTGGTGTCAAGATTGGCGCGCAATTCCTCGAACTTGGCGTTGTAGGCCTGGACGTCGGTCCGCAAAGTGTCGATATCTTCCGAGAATTGCGGGGCAAATCGATCGATCGTGCGCTCGATGCTTTCGATTTCCGTGGTGACGTCCGCCTGGGTCGCTCTGACGCGTTCGAGTGCGGCCTGTTCGCTGCCGAGGATATAACGAACGGTGTTGTACCGAAGCGAACCCCATTCGCCCTTGAGGTCGGCGGCGCTGATCACGGTGTTCTTGAGCTCGCCGTTGACCGTGGTCTTGCCATAGAGGCTCGACAGTCCGACTGCGACGATAATGCCCATCAGCACGAAGGTGCCCAGCAGGCTGGTCAGGATCGTGCGCATCTTGCCTGCAAGCGACAGGTCCTGGAACCAGTTGCTGACAAGATGCCATGGCGCAGACGACTTCACGGCATCACCGGGTGCTTGCGCATCGGCCTGGCCGTCGACTTCGAACTGCAGCTGGTTGGCAATATCTTCGATCGCACTCATGCGGCATTCCCCCGGCCCGCCCGCTGGCGGCCCATCATGTCATTCTGGGCACCGATCAGTGCCTCTACTTCGCCAAAGGGCATCGCCTTGTAGAAAAGCCAGCCCTGGATCTGGTCGCAGCCCGCGGTTCGCACCAGCGTAGCCTGATCTTCCGTCTCGACGCCTTCAGCGGTGACGCCCATCTTGAGCGCGCGGGCCATGGCAATGCTCGACAGCATCATGGCGCGCGATCCATCGTCCATCCCCGCTTGCACGACGAGCGAGCGGTCGAGCTTGAGTTTCTCGAAACGGAACTGGCGCAGGAATCCGATCGATGCGTAACCGGTCCCAAAGTCGTCGAGCGAGACATTGACGCCGAACTCGCGGATCACGTTGAGGCTACGCTCTGCGACCACAGGGTCGAGCACGAGGCAGGTTTCCGTCACCTCGAGATCGAGGCGATGCGGCGGGAAGTTGGTCTCTTCGAGGATGTAGCCGAGCTGCACCGGGAATTCGGGATTCCGCAACTGGGCCGCCGAGATGTTTACTGACAGCGTGATGTCGCCCCAGGCCATGGCATCGGTACAGGCGCGGCGCAGAACCCACAGGCCGATGGCATTGATCAGCCCCGATTCCTCGGCGACGGGAATGAAGATGTTGGGCCCGATCGGCTCGCCATCCGGGCGATCCCAGCGCAGGAGAGCTTCGACAGCCACGATCTTGTGCGTGTCCGCGTCAACCAGCGGCTGGTAGAATACCCTGAACTCCTCGTTCGCCAGGGCTGAACGCAACTCGTTGTCGAGCTCGCGCACAGCCTCGCGGTCGCGATCGAAATCCTCGCTGAACCAGGTGCAACGCATCCGGCCGCCACGCTTCGAGGCATACATGGCGACGTCGCTGCGACGGAGCAGTTCGGACGAGGAAATCCCGTCGCGCCCGGAACTGCGCGACAGCCCGATGCTGACTCCGACAGCGATGCTGCGTTCTTCCATGCTGATGGGCTTGGAAAGCTGTTCGATGATCTTGCGGCAGATGCTTTCGACGATGGTCCCGGCAACGGGGCCTACCTTCATGATCGCGAATTCGTCTCCGCCAAGGCGATAGCAGTGCGCTTCCTGGCCGCACAGTTCCTTCAGGATCTTGGCGCACGCATCGATCAACTGGTCGCCGAACAGATGCCCGAAGTGATCGTTGACCTGCTTGAAACTGTCGAGATCAAGCAGCGCCAGGGCGACTTCCTCGCCCGGCGTGGCATGTTCGGAGAAATCGGTATGAAGTGCGCGGCGGTTGGGAAGGCCAGTCAGCGAGTCCACCAGGCCGGCAGTCTTGGCCTCGCGGATATCTTCGACACCGGCGCGGCCCAGGCCGAAGATGGTTGCCGCATACAGTAGCACGCCAGCGATGATCATCGGCTGGGGCGAGACAACGCGGGTCGTGTCGCTGATCCAGACGGCAAGCGCAAACAAGCCGAATATGACCGTTAGAATAGCCAACGGGGCAACCACCAACGATGCCGATGTCAATTGTGAAGGCGCCTGCCTTTGAGCCACAAATTCCCCCCGTTGAACGCGCAAATTTACCTTCTGTAGAGCGGCATAACCGGCATTCGCTAAGGAAGGGTAAACCCAATCTTTACCTTCATCCGCGCCGCTCTGCCGCCCTTCCCGGCGCTACCCGGCCAGCGCCTGCTGGACGCTGCGCATCGCCGAAACCGGCTCGTAGATACTTGGCCTGCGGGCCGCGGATTCGAACATTTGGGTCTGCCCGACCACGGTTTCGCCGGCGCCCAGCATCAGGAAGCCGTCCGGGGCCAAGGCCTGGTGCAGTCGGTCGAATGCCTGGGTACGGGTCGGACCGTCGAAATACAGCAGGACATTGCGACACAGGATCAGGTCGAACGGCTGGCGACAGGGCGCCGGATCGAGGATGTTGTGCTGCTGGAACCGCACGATCGATCGGGTCGACGAATGCATCTGCCATCCGGAGGCGGTCTCATCGAAATAGTTCAGCATCTGCGACACACTGAGCCCGCGCTGGACCTCGAACTGGCTGTAGTGCCCACTGCGCGCGACGCTGATGGCCTTCTGCGAAATATCGGTGCCGAGAATGTCGATCGACCAGCCTTCCCATTGGGCCGCCTGCTCGGCGAACTGGATTGCCAGCGAATGGGCTTCTTGCCCGGTCGAACATCCGGCACACCAGATCTGCAGCCGCCGCTTGGCCGAACGTCGCTCGGCCAGGATCGGGAAGATTTCAGCGGGCAGTTGATCGAAGGTCGGCTTGTCGCGGAAGAAATAGGTCTCGTTGTTGAGCAACGCCTCGACCACATCCTGCACCAGCTGCGTTTCGCCGGGCATGGTGAGCAGGCACACGAGCTGATCGACATTGGTTATCCCGCGCTCGCGGAAGATGCTCGAAAGCGAGGTTCCGATACGCCAGCGGCGTCCTTCTGTCAGTTGCTGCCCGGTCCGGGCGGCGAGCAGTTCGGCGATGATCTGGTAGGAGGCTTCGCTTATTTCCACGCGTCGACTCCCGTCTCGGCCAGGATCGACTGGACCAGCTGTTCGGGCGGTTGAATGACGCTGGCGAGACCAGCCTTGGCGACCGCGCCGGGCATTCCCCACACGGCCGAACTGTCCTTGTCCTGCGCGAGCACGGTCCCGCCGCGCTCGACCAGTCGGGCAGCGCCGATCACGCCATCGCGCCCCATTCCCGACAGGATCACGGCCAGCGCATGCCCATCGACAGCATCAGCGAGGCTTTCGAGCATCGGATCGACAGACGGTCGGCATCCGCTGGGTGCAGGCGCGGAGGAGATGGCCGTCACCAGCGCTGCGGTGCGCCGCTCGACGATCATGTGTCCGATGCCGCTCGCCAGCATGATCTCGCCGGTGCCGATTTCGGCTCCGTCTTCAGCGATCACGGTCTTGCGGGCCGAAACGAGTTCGAGCTGGCGCGCAAAGACCGGGATGAACGCTGCCGGAAGGTGCTGCGTCACGAGGATAGGCAGGTCGAAGCTGCGGGGCAGGGCGCGCAACAGGATGTTGAGCGCGTGAATGCCGCCGGTCGACGCCCCGATCGCGACCACTTCGGGGCGCTTGTGGCGGTGCGTGCGTACCGGCCGCGCAGTGGGCTTGCCGCCGTCGGGTTCGGCTGCAAACCTAGCCGCCGGATCGCGTCCGCCGAGCGCCCTGATCTTGCCGAGCAGGGCAGCGCGGTAGCCTTCGTCGAAGCCGCCCGGTCGCGGCTTGGGCATGGTATCGGCTGCGCCCATGGACAGGGCCGCCATGGTGTGTTCGGCGCCATCCTCGGTCAGCGAGGAAACCACCAGGACCTGCGCGGTCTGGGCCTTTTCCAGGATCTTGGGCAGGGCCTCCAGCCCGCCCATTCCGGGCATCTCTAGGTCGAGCAGGATCACGTCCACCGGCAGGCTCGAGAGCTTGGCGATGGCGCGCTCGGCATTGCTCACCGTCGCGGCCACGGTCAAGTCGCGGTCGGCCTCGACCATCCGCGCAAAGACTGTGCGAACGGTGATCGAATCGTCGATGATCATGACCCGGATAGGGCCGTTGGCATCCCTGCCGCCTTTCGGCGTTGCTTTGCCGGAGCCCTCGCGCGGTTCCATGTGCGCGACCCTTAGGCGAAGCCGACGAGCTGTAGCTTTATCTGCAAAGTCTCGTGATCGAACGGCTTCATGACGTATTCGTCGGCGCCGGCGTCGATCGCCTCGCGAATATGCGCGACATCGTTCTCGGTCGTGCAGAACACCACCTTGGGCTTGTCCCCGCCAGGCCGCTGGCGCAGCTGGATGATGAACTCGATGCCGGTCATGACAGGCATGTTCCAGTCGAGCAGGATTACATCGGGCATGGATTCTTCGCAGCGTTCCAGCCCGTCCTGCCCGTGCTCGGCTTCAGCGACCTCAAACCCCAGGGTTTCGAGAATATGTCTCGAAACCTTTCGGATGACCCGCGAATCATCGACTATCAGACACGTTTTCATTTCGACCCCTGTCATTTTGTCATTTCCTGTAAAGAAGAGCCGTAACCAAGCGATTAAGCCGCCCGCTGGTCTTCCATCGGTGATCCCATCAAGGCTTTGAAATCGAACAGTAACGCGGGGCCCTCGGCCGTCTCTATCAGGCCCTTGGAAACACCCTTCCACCTCTCGCCATAGCCGCCCAGCACTTCTTCGGCGTCGCTGATGGCTTCGGCGACATCTTCGACCTGGTCGACGAGGAGCGCGTAATTGTGGCCTGCGATGTGGACGATCGGCGCGCGGATATCGGTCGCAAAATCGGCCGGATCGAACCCGATCGCCTGGCGGCAATCGACCACGGTCAGGGCCTGGCTGCGCAGGGTGGTGAGCCCGGCAATATGCTCAGGAGCGCGCGGGATCGGCGTGATCGTGCCGACCTCGATTACCGAGTGCACGTCGTTTGCGCCGAGCGCGCAGCGGCGACCGGCGATATGCACGATGAGCAGAAGTTCGTTCATGCTGCCACTCCCTTGCGGAATTGGCTGAGCGCCTTCAGCAGCCCGTCGCGATCGTAGCGATAGATCGAGGCCGCGCGCTCATTCTCGGGCACCTCGCTGTCGGGTAGGCTGCGCAGGCGAATTGTCGGAACCGCAGGCTCGCCGCTCGAATCCTCAAAATCGCGGTCGATCGTGATGACGACATCGCTCTTGTCGGCGGAAGCTTCGGCAATCGTATAACCGGCATTGACTAGCAGCGGGCCGAGGATCCGGCGCGCCCAGGGATCGTCGGGCAACAGACACGTAATCGAGGCGGATTTCTTTGGTGCGACACCGTGGCGCGCGAACAGCTTGTGGCCGTCGATAAGCGCGATCGATTCGCTTTCGTGCAGGGTAACGGCCTGGACGAAGGATGCGTCATCGACCGCCACCAGATCGCCTTCGAGGAGAACCGCGTCGTCCACTTCACTTACGGCGTAGAGCAGGTCGCAAGCGCCATCGGACAGCCGCAGCATGCGCAGCTTGTCCCCGGCCGGCATCTCGTCCGGCAGGCCGATCAACGGCAAGATCTGTTCGTCGACGACAACGCGATCGACTTCGCCCGAGCGATCGACGGCTTCCGGTCGGACCGTCTCGATCCGGTGGACCAGTGCGAGCGCAATGGCCTGTTTCCGGCCGTTGAGGCCGATGAAGGTCATTGCGCGGACGCCCTTGGCGACTTCATGTTCTTCGGACTGCTCGATCTGGCGGTTCTTCAGGCTCCGCACATCCGAGACGAGCCCGCGGTTGTAAGCGATAAGCGGGATGTCCAGCAGCAGGACCGGGCTACCATCGTCGAGGAGCGTCGAACCGCCATAGAGGTCGGTGGCCATCACCGCCGGCGGGAGCGGTTTCACCACCAGGTCGGCGATGCCGTGAATCTTGTCGACCGCGAGTGCGATCATGTCGCCACTGGCGAGCCGGATGAGGACCATCGAACGCTTGGTCGGGTCGATCCGATCCTCGAGGCCGAGCACTTCGGCCAAGGAAAGGCAGGGTGTGCGACGCCCGCGGAAGTCGATCAGGATCGAACCGCCGACCTTGGAGTATTCGATGCCATTGCTGCCGAAATGGACGATCTCCTCGACATAGGATTGCGGGATGGCAAAGCGCTGTCCCGAAACTTCTACCGTGAGGCCGGAGATGATGCTGAGGGTCAGCGGAATCTGGAGATAGAAATAGGTCCCTTCGCCCTCGTTGGTCGAAACCCGGATCGAGCCGCCGATCTTCTCAAGGTTCTCGCGCACGACGTCGAGGCCGACGCCGCGGCCAGATACCGCGCTCACGGTCTCGGCGGTCGACAGGCCGGGTTCGAAGATGAACTGGAGGATTTCGTCGCGGCTCGCCCGCTCACGCTCCTCAGCGCTCAGCAGCCCGACCGCCACCGCCTTGGCCGCGATCTTCTTCTCGTCGAGGCCGCGACCATCGTCGCTGATGACGATGGAAATCTTGTTGCCGGATTGGCGTGCTGCGATGCCAAGAATCCCCATCTCGCGCTTGCCGGCCTTGAGCCGCTCGGCTGGAGGTTCGATGCCATGATCGATCGCGTTGCGAATGATGTGGATCATCGGATCGCGGATCATCTCGACCATTTCACGGTCGATCTCGACGTCACCGCCTTCGAGGTCGATCAGGACCTGCTTGCCGAGCTCTGCGGAAAGGTCGCGGACCAGCCGCGGGAACGCGCCGAACAGCAGTTCGATGCGCTGCATGCGCATGCGTGTGACCGCCTCGCGCACATCATTGAGGATCGAGGTCAGCCGTTCGAACGGACCGTCGATAGTCGGCTGGGTCCCCGCCGCACGGAGGCGATGAGCGAGGTCGTTCCGCGCGAGGACAATGTCGGAAACGCCGCTCATCACGCGGTCGAGCAGGTCGACCGGCAGGCGGATGGTGCGTGGCGCGCCGTTGCCGGCGTCGGCCTTGCGGTCGCCTGGCTTGGCCGGATCCTGGGGATCGGCGGCCGAGACGTCGGCTTCGACGAGATCGGTCTCCCCCGCATCCAGCGCGGCGATCAGGCTATCGTCGCCGCCTTCGGGGAATTCCTCACCAGCTTCGATGGCGTCGGCCATCTGTCCGATACGATCGATTATGGCGAGGACGGCGGTCACCAGCGGGGCGTCGGGCGCGCGGCGACCCGCCCGCACTTCGGCGAGCGCGTCTTCCGCGGCATGGCTGAGTTTCTCCAGGCGGGGAAAGTCGAAG
Source organism: Altererythrobacter sp. CAU 1644 (assembly GCF_029623755.1). NCBI lineage: Bacteria > Pseudomonadati > Pseudomonadota > Alphaproteobacteria > Sphingomonadales > Erythrobacteraceae > Altererythrobacter > Altererythrobacter arenosus. Next base: position 733,972 of record NZ_CP121106.1, on the reverse strand, counting down.
AAGCCGCAATTGCCCTTCACAGTATGGACAAAGCGGAAAATCGCATCGAGGCGCGCGCGATCCGCCGGATTTGCTTCCCAGGCGATCAGTTCGCCTTCGCTAGCCTCCAGCATCTCTTTGGTTTCTGCGACGAAATCCGCCAGCAGGTCGTCCATCGATCACCGCCCCCAATAGGTTGAGGACCCTCTATGACCGAAGATGGTTAACGAATGATCACCCCTGTAAAATCAGGCTTTCGGATCTCGCTTGAGCACGCGCCACACGATCACCGATGCCAGTGCGCCGCCAGCGAGGTTGGCGGCCAGTTCCGCCGCGAAGATCGCATCGGAACCCCATTGCCCGCGAAGCACAATGGCAATCGGCATCATCACGAGGAAGACGCGGGCGAAGCTTTGCATCAGCGCGAACTTGGCCTTGTCGACCGCGTTCAGTGCGCCATTGGCGACGATCAGCAGGCCGAACCCGGCATAGCCCCAGGCCGCGATCGAAAGATAGCGGGCGAACTGCTGCATGACGGCGGGGTCTTCCGTGAACAGGTCCGCGAACCAGCCACCGCCGAATGACAGGATGGCCGCGATGACAAGGCCATATCCGAGGCAGAATATCCCGGCGAGCAGCATGGCCTCGCGCGATCGTTCGGGCTTTCGCGCGCCCCAGTTCTGCCCGACGATCGCCCCAATGGCGCCCGACAGGGCGAGGAGTGGCACGACGGCAAAGCTCTGAATCCGCCCTGCCGCACCGAAGCCGGCCACCGCCGCTTCGCCCTCGCTTGCAAGCAGGGCGGTCAGGACGGCCAGCCCGATGGGATTGATCGAGTTCGAAACCGCGGCAGGCGCGGCAACCTTGATGATGGCGAACAACGGCTCGGCTGGGTGGCAATTGCGCAACTTCGCCAGGCCAAGTTCGAGCGGCGCACGCCGGACCAGGCGCAACCCCACGAGGATGCCGAGCGCCCAGCCGATCAGCGTGGCATAGGCGGCCCCGACGATGCCCAGTCCCTCGAAGCCGAATGCGCCGGTGATCAGGATGGGGTCGAGCACCCAGTTGGCCGCCGAATAGGTGATCGAGACCAGCGAGGTCTTGCGCGCCTCGCCCTGGCCGCGCAGCACCCCGTTGATCCCCATGATCGTCATTTGCAGCGGATAGCCCAGGGCAAAGGGCCGCATGTAGGTCTGGATGATGGCCTGGAGATCGTCCGGCGCCTGCATCAGGCGGAACAGGGGGCCCAGCAGCGCGAACAGTGCCAGTCCCACCACAATGCCGCTGATCACCGCAAATATCAGCCCCAGCGTGCCGCGCCGCTCGGCTTTCTCATCATCGCCCTCGCCGAGCGCACGCGCAACCACCGAGTTGATCCCGACCATGATCCCGACGCCCATGCTGCCGAGCGCGATGGTCACGGGAAAGACGAAGGAAATAGCTGCAAGTTCGGCGCTGCCGAGCTGGCCGATGAAATAGGCATCGACGAGGCCGATGGACATGATCGCCGCGACGCCAACGATCATGGGAAGTGTTTGCGACACCAGGTGGGAGCGGATCGACCCGCGCGTTAGTTTGGCGTTTTCGCTCATTTGCGCGAGGCCGTAAGCACGCCATGCCAAAGCGCAAGTAAAATGACCGCTGGTGCCGGTACGCAGCGCGCGCCGCTACAGCCTTGTGTGGTGGGGCGTCCCCGTGCGATAGGTTTCATAAAGCAAGGAATCGATGAGGAGAGCGCCATGGCGACCCAGTTGAAACCCAATGTCGAATGCAGCAGCGAAGAGTGGCAGGCCCGTCTCGATCTCGCCGCATGCTATCGCATCTTCGACCATCTCGGTTGGGGCGAGAGCATCTACAACCATATTTCGGTGGCAGTGCCGGGAGAGGCAGACACCTTTCTGATCAATCCGTTCGGATTGCTTTATGACGAGGTGACCGCGTCGAACCTCGTCAAGATCGATGTCGAAGGCAACAATGTCGGCCAGTCGCAGTACATGGTGAACAAAGCGGGCTTCACCCAGCATGCCTACTTCCACAAGCATCTGGGCGAGAAGGCGACCGCCATCTGCCACGTGCACACCACCGCGACCATGGCGGTGTGCAGCCACAAGGGCGGGCTGCTGCCGACCAATTTCTATGCCTGCAATTTCCAGGGCCAGATCGGCTATCACGATTTCGAAGGCGTAACGGTCCGTCCCGAAGAGGGCGAGCGGTTGGTCGAGAACCTCGGCGACCATTCGATCCTCATGCTGCGCAACCACGGACCGGTGGTGATGGACCGGACCATTCCGGGCATGTTCGTGAAGATGTGGGCACTGCAACGCGCGTGCGAAATCCAGGTCGCGACGCTGAGCCAGGGCGAGGCCAATGTGATCTCGCAGGAAGTCGTCGACGTCCACCAGCGCGACCTCTCGGTCATGGCATCGCAGGGCGGAGCAGGCGTGTTCGATTTCGAAGCGTGGAAACGCCGCATCGACAAGATCGATTCGAGCTGGCGCAACTGATAGGCACACAGCGGAACTGAAGTAGGAGCCGCGCGCCGATGTCGCGCATGACCGTAAACGACCGTCCGGTCCAGTTCGATATGGACCCGGAAACCCCGCTCTTGTGGGCGCTGCGCGATGCAGCGAACCTCACCGGGACGAAGTATGGCTGCGGCAATGGCGACTGCCACGCATGCACCGTGATCGTCGATGGCGCTGCGCTGCGCGCCTGCCTGATCACCATCGCCGAGGCCGAGGGTCGCTTCATCACCACGATCGAGGGCCTGTCGAACGATCGCTCGCATGCGGTCCAGCAGGCGATGGTGGCCGAGCAGGCGATCCAGTGCGGGTTCTGCACGCCGGGCATCGTCATGGCGGCGGCTGCGCTGCTTCAGCGCAATAGCGCGCCGAGCGAGGCCGAGATCAAGGCGGCGCTTCCCAATATCTGCCGCTGCGGGGTCTATCCGCGGCTCGTTCGCGCCGTGCAGCGAGCCGGACGGGTGGCGCGGCGGAGCGAGACGATTAGTGCCGCTCCCGCCCCCGGCATCAGTGCCGAGGACGCAGCGCGCGCCGTACCGGCGATGCGGCCGCTCCCCCGCGACGATGCGCCGGGGAGCGAGCCGGACTAGGCATCACAGCTTGAGGCGGACACCCACGCGGGCGCTGAACGGGTCGCCCGGCTGGATGTTGTTGTCGCCGTGCGCGCTGGGATAGTAGTTCTCGTCGAACAGGTTCTCGATGTTGAGTTGCAGCGACAGCCGCTCGCTCACGTCGTAGAAGAGGGCCGCATCGACGCGGACGTAATCGGGCAGGGTCACATTCTGCGAGAAGCTCGCGAACTGCTCGCCCTGGTAGAGCAAGCCCAGCCCGAGGCCGAAGGCTTCGGTCAGGTCATATCGCGTCCAGGCGCTGAACTGGTGCCGCGGCAACTGCTGCAGGCGCGTGCCGGCGCTGGCGAAGTCGCTGTCGGAAGTCACTTTGCCGTCGAGATAGGTGTAGCCGATATTGGCGTGCCACTGCGGGGTAATCTCGCCAGCCAGGTTGAATTCGAACCCTTCGACGCGGCTCTCGCCGGTCAGCACGGTTTCGAAGGTAACCGGATCGTCGGCCTTGGTGTTCGTACGATCGAGCCGGAAGATTGCGGCGGTCAGGAACAGGTCCCGGGCCGGTGCCCACTTAAGGCCGAGCTCGTAATTGGTGAACTTCTCCGGTTCGAACGCCGAATCGCCAGGCGACAGCAGCAGGAACTGGTCCCCGGCCTGCGGCAGGAAGCTTTCGGCGTAGCTGGCGTAAACCGAGAGTGCCGGCGATGCCTTGACCACGGCACCGAAGCGCGGGCTCACCATCTCGTCGACGCGGTCGCCGGTAACGCCGTTGAGCACGTTGACCGTGTCGAGATCGAAGCGTTCCCACCGCAAGCCAGCGATCAGTTCGAGATGCTCGCCGATTTCGATCTGGTCCTGGATGTATGCAGACAGGACGGTAAGATTGCTATCGCGTTCGCGCGAAAGCGCCCCGAGCGTGGCGGTCGGATAGGCGAATTCCTCGGTCAGCGGGACGCTGGTTTCACTAAGCACGATGTTGAAGCGCCCGTTCCTGGTATCCTGGTCGAGCGCCTCGACACCTGCCAGAAGCTTGTGCCCGATTCCGCCGGTCGCGGCCTGCCACACCAGGTTTGCCTGGCCGATCAGGTTCTGGCGCTCGGTGAAATCGGCATAGCCGCTGAGCGAGACGTTCACCCCATCGGTGCCGTTGGGTAGCGCGTTGGCATAATACTTGTCGTAATCGGCATACTGGACCGAGGCGTTTGCCGAGAGCGAGTCGGAGAATTCATGCTCCAGCCGCGCGCGGGCGATGTGTACTTCGGCGGTCGCTTCGTTGAACCCAGGGACGCCGAAAAAGGTGCTGTCGAAGCCGCGCAGCGGGCCGCCATTGAGGCTCGGCAGGCCGCGGTCTGTGACGCGCTTGTCGTCATCATAGGAATAGGTCGCGATCAGGCGAGTCGCCTCGCCAAGTTCAACCGTCGCGGTGGGCGAAAAGCCGATGAAACGTCCGTCGTAAGTGTCGCGGTCGTTGTTGAACTCCTCATATACCGCGTTGATGCGCAGCGCCGCGGGCTCGGAAAGCCTGGTGTTGACGTCGCCGGCAATGGCGAAGGCGCCAAAGCTGTCGACCGAAGCGTCGAACTCGGCCGAGAAGCCATTGAGCCGGGCGGTCTTGCTCACGCGGTTGACCACCCCGCCACCGCCGCCGCGCCCGAAGATCAGCGCGTTGGCGCCCTTGAGGACCTCGACGCGCTCGACATTGTAGAGCGGCCGGTAATACTGCGCATCGTCGCGCAGACCGTCGAGATAGAAATCGGCCGTGGTTTCCTGGCCGCGCACGAAGATCTCGTCGCGATGCCCTTCGCCGGTTTCGATGCTGATGCCAGGGACATAGCGGAGCGCCTCGCCAAGTTGGCGGATCGACTGGTCTTCAAGCTGGTCTGCGGTCACGAAGGTGATGGTCTGCGGAACCTCGATCAGCGGGGTGGGAGTCTTGGTCCCGCTCGACCCGTCATCCTCGCCATAGCCCTGCCGCTCACCGGTTACGATAATGTCGCTGGGCAGGTAATCGCGATCCTCCGCGGCGGCTGCGGCATTCGCGCTGGCGACGGAGGGGACGAGGAACAGCGCAGCGGAAGAGAGGAGGGCTGCGCGACGGAAAACAGATGTCATGAAGTCACTTTCTTGCGAATCATTCTCGATTGGGATTGATGCGCTATTGAGAATAAGTCGCAATTGCAAGCGCTCGATCACGCTTGGCGGAAAAATCGATCATTGCTAGTCGCGCAGCCAAGGCAGGCGATTATGCAGGCCGGATCAAACTGCAGGAGATTCGAGAGTGAAAGCGACTATCTGGCACAATCCCAAATGTGGAACCTCGCGCAAGACGCTCGCCATCCTCGAGAACCTCTCCTCGGTCGAAGTCAGCGTCATCGAATATCTCCAGGACCCGCCAAGCCGTGAGAAACTCGAGCAGCTCTACCGTGATGCGGCGATTACGCCGCAACAGGGCCTGCGCACGCGCGGCACAGATGCGGTCGAGCGCGGATTGCCGGACGCCGATGCGGACACGGTGATCGCTGCGATGGCGGCCGACCCGATCCTGATCGAACGACCGTTGGTGGAAACCGACAAGGGCGTGCGGCTCTGCCGACCGCAGGACAAGGTGCTCGAAATCCTCTGACGCAACGGGCTAGCGCCGCTCGCGCGTGAGTTCCTCGTCGGGCGTCAGCTGCTTCCAGCCGAGAACGAATACGGCGAGGCACAGCGCCACGATTGTGGCGAAACCGATCACCTCGTGGTGGCCGTAGAGCCAGACCCCGATTGCTGGCGCCACGACATAGGCCGCGCCATTGACAGAGGCGACGATCCCGCCGACTTGGCCCTGCTCCACGCGCGTGACCGCCAAGGACGAACCCGCCGTGAAGCCAGGACGGTAGAGGCCGAAGCCGAGCGAGGCGATGGCGAAGCCCACCGCAATTGCGTGCAGGTCGCGAGCCACGGCGAAGGTGACAGTGCCCAGCGCAGCAAGGGCAACGCCCCACATGGTCGAAGATCGTGGGCCGAGCTTGAGCATGGGAATAAGGCCCCACTGCGCCAGCAGGGTGGCAATGGCCCCCGACATCAGCACGATGCCGATTGGGCCGGTCCCCGCACTTGGATCGCCCCTTAGCCCAAGCCGATCGAGAATGAAGAAGCCGATTATGCCGAGCATCGCGGCTTGGGCATGGCCGCCCAACAGGCCGGCGACCAGCCATGGACGCAGTCGCCGGTCGCGCCAGCTGAGGTCGGGTATGTGATCGGCGGGAGCCGACATGCCGCCCTGCAGGCCCTCACGCGGATCCACTTCCTCATCGTCTTCGTCCCGGCGCATGCGCGAGTTCGAACTGGCGCTGAAGGGCGCCGCGACGACATCGCCACGCGCGGCGAAGCTTGGGTCGTCGTCCGGCAGACGAAAGCGCAAGGCCACGAGAACGATCACCGCGATCATCGCGAAGGCGAAGAAAGGCCCGACCAGCCCAGTCGCCGGGAATATCAGCAGCGGAGCAAGCGCCGGGCCAATCACAGTGCCGAGGCCAAAGCTCGATGCGATCAATGCCAGCGCCTGGGTGCGCTCGCTGCGCGGTGTGCGGCTGGCGACATAGGCCTGGACCGCCGGCGGCGCGGCAGAACCGAAACCACCATAGAGACTGCGGGCCGCGGCGAAGAACAGCAATGTCGCGGCAGCGGAAATCAGCCCGTGCAGTCCGAACCAAAGCACCAACCCGCACAGGGTCATCGACGCGATGAAGCCGACCAGTCCCACCGCCATCATCGACTTGCGGCCCCTCCGATCCGACCGCCTCGCCCAGATCGGTGCGCAGATGACCCACAGCAGCGCCGACCAGGTATAGGCGAGGCTGATCCAGACGTCCGCGACCCCCAACTCGGTGCCGATCGAGGGCATGACCGACTGCATGGCGGTGTTGCCGGCTGCCGTGACGAGCATGACGAGAAACAGCAATACCATGCGCCCGCGCGAGATCGCGCGGCGGGGCGCGTGTACGAGAGGCGTGGGCAAAGGCGAATTCGGATCGGCTTCCGACATGACCTTCCTGCCGCTAGGCCAGCGCGAGCGCGCTTGCAATGCGGGGCCGCATCTGCGAGGTGCGCCAATTGCGCGCAGAGCCTGCGCCACCGATCAATCGGAGACAGTCAAACCCATGGAATCAGACGGAATCGCCCTCGGGTCGCGCGGCGGATTACGCGATCGGCTGGCACTCTACGGGGCTCAATGTTCGGTCTTCTTCCGCGGGTTCCTCGAACACCCGCGCATGGTCGGCTCGATCATTCCGTCCTCGCGCTTCACCGTGCGCAGCATGCTGGCGCCGGTCGACTGGGGCAGTTGCCGCCTGTTCGTGGAATATGGCCCAGGCATCGGCACCTTCTGCCGCCCCGTGCTGGAAAAGCTGCGCGGCGATGGAATGCTGATCGTGATCGACACCAACCCGATCTATATCGAGTATTTGCAGAAGACGATCCGCGACAAGCGGTTCCGAGCGGTGCTCGGCTCGGCTGCGGACGTCGAACAGATCGTGCGCGATCACGGTTTCGATCACGCCGATTACGTGCTGTCGGGCTTGCCTTTCTCTACGCTGCCCGCCGGCGTTGCCCCCGCGATCGCCGCCGCAACTCACCGGGTCCTGCGCCCCGGCGGAGCCTTCCTCGTCTATCAGTTCACTGCGGCTTGCCGCGAGTACATGCGCCCGCATTTCGCCCGGATCGATGCCGGGTTCGAGTGGCTCAACATACTGCCCTGCAAGCTCTTCTGGGGATGGAAGACGGCTGACGAAGGCGAGCCGGTCGCAGCCTGACGCCCTATTCGAAGGTCTCGCTCAAATTGGCGGGATTGTCGCCCGCCAATTGCTGGTGCATCGCGACCACGATCCCCGAGACCAGCATGGCGACCAGGCCGCCGACGATCCCGTTCACGATGCCCATGACGAGCAGCGATCCGGTCGAAGTCGCGGCCATCGCGCCCATCAGGCTCATCACGCCGAAGACCAGCATCGCGATCACGAAATAGGCCACGATCAAGAGTGCCCAGAACCCGAGGATCGACCACTGGCTGGGGTGGGTGATCTGCCACGACCGCTTCATCGCCGTAATCGGATTGAGCGTGTCTTCGAGCATGACGACCGGCATCACGACGCAGAAACGTGTCATGAGAAAGAGCGCCACGAAGAGAACACCAATCATCGTCAGCACCGCACCGAGCGGCCCGATCAGCGTCCCCAGCAATGCCAGCGGGACGGCGATGACCAATGCCAGGATGGCATAGGCAATCATGAACAGGATCAGGGTGCCGATCATGGTTGGGAGCGATTTTGCACCCTGCGCCAAGGCCTCCCCCACGGTCGGGCGCGCCTTGCCCATCAGGGCGACCATCGCGAGATAGCCGACAAACTGGAAGATCATGGCGAGCGCGGACCAGCCGAATATCTTGCCCATCATCCCTTCCATCATGGCAGCCATCTTTTCCGGATCGGCTGTGGGATCCATGAAGGCCGCCATATCGGGCACCGCGAGGTAGATCACGACGGCAGGCAGGAACAGGAAAACACCTGCGACCACCGCCAGCAGGCTGAAATTCGCGCCGACGAGCGAAGTCGCCTTCGACCATGTCGCATTCATGTTGAAAGCCATTCGCGTCCCCCGTCCTACCGGCAATTCGATTATGCCTCTTGATAAGCGCGTTCATTGTCCCCACGCAATCGCCATGTCAGGCGAAGCCACAACTGAGATCGAATGGAGGCGCGAATACAATCGCGTCGGTTATCGCGATGCCCTGGCCGAGATGGAGCGGCGCAATGCGGCCATCTCTGCGGGAGACGAACGCGAACTGATCTGGCTGCTCGAACATCCGCCGGTCTACACCGCGGGAACCAGCGCGGCGTCGGACGAGTTGCTCGACCCGCGGTTCGAGGTGATCGAGGCGGGGCGCGGCGGTCGCTACACCTATCACGGACCCGGACAGCGGGTCGGCTATGTGCTGCTCGACCTCAACCGGCGCGGCAAGGACGTGCGCTGCTTCGTCCATTCGATCGAGCAATGGGTGATCGCCACGCTCGCCGACTTCGGCGTCGAGAGCTGGGCAGCCGATGGTCGGGTAGGCATCTGGTGCAAGGATGTAGACGGTAGTGAGGCTAAGATAGGCGCAATCGGGGTTCGTGTACGCCGCTGGGTGACGATGCATGGTTTCTCGGTAAACCTCGCGCCCGATCTCTCCCATTTCGGGGGCATCGTGCCTTGCGGGATCGAGGAATTCGGCATTACCAGCCTCGCCAAGCTGGGCCTCGACATTTCGCCCGAACAATGGGACGAGGCGCTGATCGGCAAGGCCGATGATTTTTTCGCCATGCTCGCGAAGGAGAAGGGAACTTGCGGATGAATCCTGTCGCCGTTGGCGGCCTGTCGTTGGCACTGCTGCTGGCCGCCTGCGGAAGCGAAGCCGATGTGGCGCGCGAATCCGGCGACGCGAAGGAAGCCGAGGGCGAGATCCTCGGCGGCGCGATCAGCGACGACATGCTGCCGCTCGACAAGCTCAAGTCGCAATCGCCTCCGCTCAAACAGGAGCTTGCCGCCGGAGGCGATGCCGCGCCTGCCAGCGAGGGCGAGGATACTGACGCGGCCGAGGACGCGCCAGCCGAGGACGCCGAATCGGATCCTGACGCCGAGGCACCAGCCGACGAGGGCTAATCCCCGGTTCGGCTCAGGCGGCCTTCTCTTCCTCCATGGTCGGATAATCGATGTAGCCTGCCGGACCCGGCAGGTACCAGCTTTTGGGTATGTTGGTGTTCGGCGCCCATCCCGCCCCAACGCGGATGCGTTCGGCCAGGTCGGGGTTCGAGATATAGGGGCGACCGAAGCTGACTGCATCGCAGCGCCCGGCCTCGATATCGGCAACCGCCGTGGCGGCATCATAGTCCGAATTCAGGATCAGCGGGCCCGAGTAGATCTGACGGATCATCGGGCTTTGCTTGGGCACATCGGTCGCACCAAATGTGCCATCGGGACCGGCCTCGCGCAGTTCGAGGAAACCGAGGCCGAGTTCCTCGATCACGCGCGCGGCGGCACCGAAGGTCGCGGCCGGGTCGCTGTCATCGCACCCCTGCGTTTCGCCATTGGGCGACAGGCGGATGCCGACGCGATCCGCGCCCCACACATCGATCAGCGCTTCGAGCACTTCGCGCATGAAGCGGGTCCGGTTTTCGGGGCTTCCGCCATATTCGTCATCGCGCAGATTGGTGCTGTCGCGCAGGAACTGGTCGACCAGATAGCCATTCGCGCCGTGCAACTGGACGCCGTCGAAGCCCGCCTTCTTCGCGTTCTCGGCAGCGCGGCGATAGTCTTCGACCACGCGCGGAATCTCGTCCTTGTCCAGTCCACGCGCCGGTTCGTGCGGCTTGCGGCCATTCGGAGTGTGGGCATGATCGGGTGCCTTGGTGGCGCTGGCCGATACGGGCGGTTCGCCGCCCAGGAAGTCCGGATGGACCAGCCGGCCCATGTGCCACAATTGCAGTACGATCTTGCCGCCAGCCTCGTGCACGGCTTCGGTCGTGAGCTTCCAGCCTTCAGTCTGCGCGTCGCTCCACACACCTGGAGCCGCAAACCAGCCCGAGCCTTCGACACTGATCCCGGTCGCTTCGCTGATGATCAGGCCGGCACCGGAACGCTGTCCGTAATAGGTCGCCATCATCTCGTTCGGGATAGATCCCGGCTGGGTCGAGCGACCGCGCGTAAGCGGTGCCATGAAAATACGGTTCTTCGCCTCGATCGCACCGAGCTTGAGCGGCTGGAACAGCGTGTCATGCATGGGCAAATATTCCCCTGTTGCCTCGTTTGATCTTCGCACTTGGGGATTTGGTGGCTAGGGCGCAACCATGGAAAAAGAGGGGGATCAAAAAGCGGATCTTTCTGCGCCGCGGAGCTGGCTGCTGCTCGCGGCGCTCCTGACAGGCAATGCCGCGCTCGCGCTGGGACCATGGTTCGTGCGGCTGGCAGACACCGGCCCGGTATCTGCGGCCTTCTGGCGGCTTTTCCTGGCGCTACCGTTCCTTGCCCTGTTCGCCAGATTCTCAGGTCAGGCGCTGACCGGGATCCCCCGCCGCACGCTAATGTTTGTCGCGATCGGAGCGCTGGCGTTCGGGCTCGATCTGGCCAGCTGGCATGTCGGGATCGGGTTCACGCGGCTCAGCAATGCGACGCTGTTCGGCAATGCCGGATCGATCATCCTGCTGTTCTGGGGCTTCTTCGTCGCTCGAATGCTGCCCAAGGGCAAGGAATGGCTGGCGATCCTGTTTGCGCTTTCGGGTGCCGGGATCCTGTTGGGGCGCAGCCTCGAAATTTCCTTCGCCTCGCTTGTCGGCGACCTGTTCTGCCTAACGGCTGGCGTGCTTTACGCGGTCTATCTCATCACCTTGCAGGATGCGCGGCGCGGGATCGGCTCGTGGAGCCTGCTGACCTGGGTGAGCATCTTCGCCAGCCCTGTCATTCTCGCTCTCGCCATCGCGCTGGGGGAACCGGTCTGGCCGACCGACTGGACTCCGATCCTGATCCTGTTCGTCACCAGCCAACTCATCGGCCAGGGATTGATGGTGTTCTCGCTGCGCCATTTCCCGCCGCTGGTGATCGGCATGGCGCTGCTTACCCAACCGGCGATCGGGGCGCTGGTCGGCTATCTCGTCTTCGGCGAGATCCTGGTGCCGCTCGACATCGTCGGCATGGTGCTGCTCGGCAGCGCGCTGGTCGTGTCGCGCACTGCGACGCCGCGCGTCAGGGCCTGACCGCCGGGAAGATCATTGCGCTGACGCGTCGTCCCAGAAATCGCGTCCGAACTTGCGCGCATGGTCCTCGAACCGGGTAAGGTCGGGGCCGACCAACACGGTGCGTGCCTGCGCCACCAGCAACTCGCCCTCGCGCCGCAATATGCCCTGACGCAGGTTGTCGCCGATCGGCGTGGCGGCATTGGCAAGAGTGTCGAGCATGACCTCGGCGGCGATGGGTGACGTCGCCACCGCGCTGCGGATCGAGCCGAAGCCGCGATCGACATAGTGCTGGAAATCGTCGGGCAGTGGGATCACCGGGCAATCGTCTGCATCTTCCCCGCAGATATCCTTCCGCAGGTCGCGGCGGCCGATCTCGGAGGTGGCGGCGCCGAGCCAATGCAAGGCGGTGATCGCGGTGAAGGGATCGTTGATGCCGGGGGACAGGGCGCGCAGGCCGATCTCGACCAGCTCGTCGATCAGGAATTGCGGATCCTGCTCGGGCGTGCGCGACGGGCCGAGCGTGAAGCACTTGCGTACGCGGTCTTCGATAGTGTCAGGCGCGCACCCTTCGACTTCCATCAGCGTGAGGTCCCGGTGCAGGAAATCGCCGGTCCGCACCTTGAGCGAGAAGATACAGCCGCAATCGCGCGCGATCTTCGCGAGGTCCTCGAAATCGATCATCTGGACATAGCCGGTACCCCAGGCTTTGAGCGGTTCGCCACCTGGCTGGTCGAGCGCTTCGGAAAAACGGTCCTCAATCGGGTAGGTTTTGCGGATCGCCCCCAGCAGGCGTTCGCCGATACCTTCGAGCACCTTGTTGATACGGATCGAGGAGGGGATGTGATTGAGGAAAAACACCAGCACCGCCACGCACACCGCCATCAAAAGATAGGCGACGAGCAGTGAAAGCTGGGGCGTGAAGCCGGGCAGGGCAGTTGCCGCGGCATCGGCGCCTGATGCGGGCGTTTCGTCCTCGGCACGCACGCTGCGCAACACGATCAGGGCATAAACGAAGCTGCCGATGAAGGTCGCCAGGCTGAACTGGTTGCCGCGATCCTCCATGAAGTTGGTGAGCAGGCGCGGGCCGTAATTGCCGCTGGCATAGGCGACCGCTGCGATGGTGATCGAGAACACGGTCGAGGCGACCCCGATCATGCTGCCGGCCATTACGGTGAGCATGTCGGCCGCGCCCTTGGGCCGGGCAGGCACCAGCCAATCGACGTCGTTGACCCACTCGGCCGATCCCGACCGGTCGAGCCAGATCATGGTGAAGGCGAGGAGCGCCGCTATCAGCGAGAACAGCGCCGGATAGAACCAGTAGTTGGCGTTGAGGCGCGCCCAGAGAAACTTAATTTCAGCGGTCATCCAGGGCTAAACGCGCGGATGCGGGGTTGGTTGCGAGTCAAACCTTGCCCAGGTCGCCCTTGCCAATCGTGCCGCTGGCCATCTCCAGCATGCGGTCTAGGCTCTGCTTGGCCTTGAGGCGCAGTCCCTCCTCGATCTCGATCCGCGGCTCGAGGTCGCGCAGCGCGGCGTAGAGCTTCTCCATCGTGTTGAGCGCCATGTAGGGGCAGATGTTGCAGCTGCAGTTGCCGTCCGCTCCCGGCGCACCGATGAAGTTCTTCTCCGGCAGCGCCTTTTCCATCTGGTGGATGATGTGCGGCTCGGTCGCGACGATCAGCGTGTCGCCTTCGAAAGTCTTGGCGAATTGCAGGATGCCGCTGGTCGAGCCGACATAGTCGGCATGGTCGACGATGGTCGGCGGGCATTCGGGATGCGCCGCGATGGGCGCACCCGGATACTGTTCCTTGAGCTTGAGCAGCTCGGTCTCGCTGAAAGCCTCGTGCACGATGCACACGCCGGGCCACAGCAGCATTTCGCGGTCGAATTTGCGGCTGAGATAGCCGCCGAGGTGCCGGTCGGGGCCGAAGATGATCTTTTGGTCCTTGGGGATCTGCTGCAGGATCGTTTCCGCGCTCGAACTGGTGACGATCACGTCGCTGAGCGCTTTCACCTCGGTCGAACAGTTGATGTAGGTCAGCGCGATGTGATCGGGGTGCGCCTCGCGGAATGCCTTGAACTTATCGGGTGGGCACGAATCCTCGAGTGAGCAGCCCGCGTCCATGTCGGGCAGGACCACGATCTTTTCAGGGCTGAGGATCTTGGCCGTATCGGCCATGAACTTGACCCCGCAAAAGGCGATGACATCGGCGTCAGTTTCCGCCGCCATCTGGCTGAGTTGGAGCGAATCCCCCACGAAATCGGCGATGTCCTGGATATCGGGCGTCTGGTAGTAATGCGCCAGGATCACCGCGTTGCGCTCCTTGCGCAGGCGATCGATCTCGGCGAGCAGGTCCTCGCCGGTGGGGATTTTGGTCTCGACGCTCATTCACATTTTCCCGTCAGCTTATGGGGATTTGCACCCCTCTATAGAACCAACACATGGGAAGGCGAGTGCGTTCCGTCAAACAGTCGGTGCGCCGGATCACATGCTGAAGCCGGGCGGCAGGAAGGCCTCCATCGGTCGTTCGGCTCCTGGCGTGCCGGCGATCACCTGTTCGGTGAGTGAGATTCCGAGCGGGCTGTAAGCGATAAGGTCGGCAATGATCTGTCCACCAAGGATAAGCCCTACGCCCCAGAACCAGGCGGGGTGGATCTTGCCGCTCCGGCGGTAATCGGCAATCATCCCAATTACAGGGAACAGTATCGTCACCAGCACCATGATCCGCCACGCATGCGGAATTAGCAGTGGCATCGGCAGGAGGCGCCCGAGACCCGGTCCGGTGAGGATGGCCATGGCGCAAAACATCAGGCGGCGGTGCCAGCCCGAATAGCGCCGCGCGCGCAGGGCGGCGAGGCCCAGCCCGCCAAAGATCAGCAGTTGCAATGTGTTGCTTATCATGAATTCGTTGACGTCGAAGAAGAACGGTCCTCCGGTCCGGCGCATGACCACGAACATGATCGTAAAGCCCATCACCACCATCAGCGGAATCCAGAGATAGGCGATCTGGCCAAGCCGTTTGTGCAGCGCGATATTGCCCCCGGCGATGAAAGTGTTCTGGGCAAGGTAGATTCCGACCCAGGCGAAGAACACCATCCCGTGGACGTGGAATTGCCATGGCACGGCGAAGGTCGAACGGCCCATCGCCAGATTGACCACGAAGCCCGCCGTTATGATGGTGCACATGACCCAGGCCATGATGCGGAAAAAGCGCGTGTCGTCGGTCGCGCTATGCGGTTTCTCAGCCATCGTGGCCATCTGCTTGTCTCCTCCCCCCAAAGTTCCAAGCGACCGGATTTTCTCTTTCGGCGAAAATACTTGCGCACCTAATCAGCGTCAATCGCCCTGTCGCGCTCGTCCTATTGTATGGAAACGACATGCGTAAACTGTCGCGCGGGAGAGGCAGTAATGTATGACGTTCAACTGAGCGAAGCGCATTTTGCGGCTCAGTCCGGCACGCCCCTACGCGAATTGACCATCGGCGGCTTGCTGCGCCAGCAGGCGCAGGAGCGCGGCGATCAGCTCGCGCTGCGCGAACTCTGTCCCGATGGCACCATGGGCCGCGAGTGGTCCTTCACCGAGCTGCTGGCCGATTGCGAGAAGCTCGGCCGCGCGCTGGCCTCGCGCCATGCGCCCGGCGCGCGGATCGCGATCTATGCGATGAATTGCCCCGAGTGGGTGCTGACGCAATTCGGCGCCGCGCTGGCCGGCTTGACGGTGGTGACGGTCAATCCCGCCTATATCGCCAAGGAACTGCGCTACGTGCTCAAACAGTCCGGAGCGGTGGCGATCTACCACGGCAACCAGGCCCGCGGGACACCGCTGGCGCCGGTGGTGGCCGAGGCTTGCGCGGATCTGCCGCAGGTCGCGACAAGGATGGATTTCACGGTCCTCAACGATCTTTTCGCCGGCCACGAAGCGGGCGAACTCGCGGAGCTCGACCCGCACGGCGTGCTCCAGATCCAGTATACCTCGGGCACGACCGGATTTCCCAAGGGAGTCCAGATCCGTCACTGGTCGGTGCTGCAGAACAACACCGACATGATGCGGCGCTGGGGCTGCGAGCCGGGCGACGCCAATCTGACCCCCACGCCCCTGTTCCACGCCGGGTCCTCGTGCTTCCTGTTCGGCTGTCTGGGAATGGGCATGACTTTCATCCCGATGCCGCATTTCGATCCCGCCATGCAGATCGAGACGATCGAGCGCGAGAAGGTGCAATATACCGGTGGCGTTCCCACCATGCTGACGATGATCGTCGACGAGCTGGAGCGCAATCCGCGCGACGTCTCCTCGGTCCGTGCGCTGATGTCGGGGGCGGCGATGGTCGCACCGGAACTGGCGCGCAAGGCCGAAAGGCTGTTCGGCGCCCCGCTGGTCGTGATCTACGGCCAGACGGAAAGCGCAGTCGCAATCACGCTCGGCCAATTGACCGACAGCGATCCAGACCGCCGCGAGACGATCGGCCAGCCCATGCCGCACCTGGAGGTTTCGATCCGGAGCGTCGACGACAATTCGACTTGCGCAGTGGGCGAGCAGGGCGAGATCTGCGCGCGCGGTTACAACATCATGATCGGCTACAACGACAATGCCGAAGCGACCGCACAGACCATCGACTCCGACGGCTGGCTCCACACCGGCGATCTCGGCACGATGGACGAGCGGGGCTATGTGAAGATCACCGGGCGGGTGAAGGAAATGATCATTCGCGGCGGCGAGAACCTGTTTCCGGCCGAAATCGAAAACGCCATGCTCGAACACCCAGCCGTGTTCGAAGTCGCTGTGGTGGGCATTCCCGACGAGAAATGGGGCGAGATCGTCGCCTGCTTCATGCGGAAGGCCGAAGGGCATGAGCGTCCCGACGAAGCCGAGCTGAGGGCGTTCATCCGCGAGCGTCTATCGCCGCAAAAGACCCCGAGCATCTGGATCTGGGTCGAGCAATATCCGATGACCGGATCGGGCAAGATCCAGAAGTTCGCACTGCGAAACGCCTATTTGTCGGGCAAGTACGAGGAAGAACCCGCCTAGTTCGGGGCGGCTTGACCTTCGAACATCACTTCAACCTTGGCATCGTCAAACCCTGCCACCTGGAGCGGGATGGCGAGGTTCTGGCGCACCGCCTCCTTGGCCGCCACCCGCGCCAGGCCCAGCACCTCCGGGTTCTTGGCGAAGGCGCTCGCCCGCTCTTCAGCGATCTTGGAATTGTTGCGCGACAGGTCGGCACTCGCGTCGCGCGTGACATAGGTGCCTTCGGTAAAGACCCGCGCCTTCGCCTCGTCGAGATTGGGGCGCGAAATGCGCAGCGGGGGCAGGGTGACCTGCAGCGTGTCGCTGGCCTCGTCCCAGGCGAACCGGTCGCGATCCATGCTCGCCAGGTCGAGCCGGTATTCGACTGTCGCGGGAATTATCGCTGCCTGGCGCGACTTAAGCAGGTCAAACCCGGCGATGCCGCGCGTATCGACGCTTTCGGCGACCACTTCGAACCGCGACGAGAAAACGGTCAGTGAGTTCTGCTTCTGAAAGGCCAGCATGGCGCTGCCGACCGGATCTCCTTCCTCCTGTTCGAAGAAGGCCTTCCAGCCCAGCCATGCGGTTGCAGCGATCAGCAGGATGACGATCAGCCACGGCACCGCCTGGACGCGCGCGAGCGACTGTTCACGATGGACTTCAGGTTGAACCGTCGGTTCGCGGGTTTTCAGATCGTCTTCCATACATGTTCAGAACGAGCGACCAGCCCGCGGCGTTCCAAATCGATCAAATGCGCTTCGACGCTCATCTGCGCGGCCTTGTTGAGGCGCGGGTCGAGCCCCTTGTACATCTCGGGGATGAAATCGGGGATCGGTCGTGCGCGTTCGCCCAGCAAGCGCAGGATCTGGTTCTCGCGCTGGCGACGATGGCCGATCATCCCGCGAACGAGTTGCTGCGGCTTGGTGATCGGTTCGCCATGGGCGGAATAATAGACCGTGTCCCCGCGCGATTGCAGGCGTTCGAGGCTCTTCATGTAGTGGCCCATGTCACCGTCGGGTGGGATCACCACGCTGGTGGACCAGCCCATGACGTGATCGCCGGTGAAGAGCGCGCCGCTCTCCTCGAGCGCGAAACACAAGTGGTTCGAGGTGTGCCCGGGCGTATGGACTGCGCGCAGTGTCCAGCCGGGCCCGGTCATTGCCTCCCCGTCCTCGAGCACGCGATCGGGCGCATAGGTCGGATCGAACGCCTCGTCCGAGCGCGGCAGGTCGCTCTCGATGACCAGGGGTGCACAGCCGACGATCGGCGCGCCGGTGCGTTCGGCCAGTGGCGCGGCGGCGGGCGAATGGTCGCGGTGGGTGTGCGTACACATTATCGCGGTGACTTGGGCATCGCCTACCGCCGCAAGGATCGCTTCGATGTGCGCCTCGTCGGCGGGTCCGGGATCGATCACTGCGACCTTGTCCTCCGCCCCGACGATGTAGGTTTGCGTTCCGGTGAAAGTATAGGGCGAAGGATTGGGCGCGAGGACGCGCCGCACCAGCGGCTCGAGCTGCTCGGCAATGCCGGTGGGCCAGGGTTCGGGAGGCAGGGCCATGACTTGCATATGGAGATGAAGCTGGCAGAAGTCACGCCTGCGCCTTTTCCAGGCCAAGAGGAGAGAGAATGTCCGAACTTATCCTGGTCCTCGACGAGGGAACGACCTCGACGCGCGCGATGTTGTTCGGGCTCGACGGGAAATTCCACGGCAGTGCGCAGCAGGAAATCACCCAGCATTACCCCAAGGCGGGCTGGGTCGAACACGACGCCGGCGAGATCTGGGAACGGACGCTCGCCTGCGCGCGGGAGGTGGTCGAGCAAGCCGGGGGCGCCGACCGGATAGCCTGCATCGGCATCACCAATCAGCGTGAAACCGTGGTCGCCTGGGACAGAAATACCGGTATGCCGCTCGCCCGAGCGATCGTTTGGCAGGATCGCCGGACCGCGGAGTTTTGCGCCCAGTTGCGGGATGACGGACACGAGGACGATGTCCAGCGCCGCACCGGCTTGCTTCTCGACCCCTATTTCTCCGGTACGAAAATGCGCTGGCTGCTCGACAACGAACCTGCCGTCCGCAGTGCAGCGAAGGCCGGAACGTTGGCCTTCGGAACGATCGAGAGCTGGCTGACCTACAAGCTGACCGGCGGCCCGGATTCAGGAGCGCACGTCACTGATGCCAGCAACGCCAGCCGCACCTTGCTGCTGGAACTGGGCGGGGCCGATTTCGACGATGGGCTTTGCGAACTGCTCGGCGTGCCGCGAGCGGCGCTGCCGCGGGTGATCGATAATGCCGGCGAACTCGGCGTGGCGAGGGAGGACATGCTCGGGGCCGCGATCCCCATCACCGGTATGGCGGGCGACCAGCAGGCGGCGACCATCGGCCAGGCCTGCCTTACGCCGGGCGAGACCAAGGCGACTTACGGCACCGGTGCGTTCGTCCTTACCAACAAGGGCGGCGAAATTCCCACTTCCGACAACCGGCTGCTCGGCACGGTGCTCTACCAGCTTGCGGGCGCGCGGACTTACGCGATCGAAGGCTCGGTGTTCGTCGCGGGCAGCCTTGTTCAATGGCTCAGGGACTCGCTCGGGATCGTCGAGGTCGCCTCGCAGACCGAGGAACTCGCGCGCTCGGTCGAAGACACCGGCGGCGTCACCATCGTCCCGGCGCTTGCAGGGCTAGGGGCGCCGCATTGGAACGCGGAAGCGCGCGGGGTCATCACCGGGCTAAGCTTCCACAGCGGCAAGGCGGAACTCGCGCGCGCGGCGCTGGAGGCAATGGCGCATCAGACGCACGATTTGGCGACAGCCTTTGCCGCCGACGGCGCCCGCTGGGAAACGCTCAAGATCGACGGCGGGATGAGCGCCAACGACTGGATGGCGCAAGACCTCGCCGATGTTCTCAACCTGCCGGTCGAGCGCCCCGAGTTCGTCGAGACGACAGCACTGGGCGCGGCGATGCTGGCGGCGGTCGGGGCGGGACTGCATCCCGATCTCGCAACTGCAGGCAAGGAGATGCGCGGCACATTGAGCCGGTTCTCTCCGAACATGGAGGACGGGGTGCGGCAGGAACGGCTGGCGCGCTGGCGCAAGGCGCTCAGCGCAGCATAGCGCTATCCGCCGAGGCGGTGTTCCCCGGCGCGC
Source organism: Altererythrobacter sp. CAU 1644 (assembly GCF_029623755.1). Classification (NCBI taxonomy): domain Bacteria; kingdom Pseudomonadati; phylum Pseudomonadota; class Alphaproteobacteria; order Sphingomonadales; family Erythrobacteraceae; genus Altererythrobacter; species Altererythrobacter arenosus. Next base: position 714,012 of record NZ_CP121106.1, on the reverse strand, counting down.
ACTTCGCGCGCCATCATCTCGCGCCCGATCCGCTCGTGCAGCTTGCGCACGGTCGGCTGCACTTCGAAGCCGTCGCGCCATGCCTTGTCGAGCCGCGCAATCCGGCTGTGCAGCCGGACTGTCTCGTCGATCAGTTCGCGGGTCGGGATCTCGAGCAGGGCGAGATCCTCGGCGCGCGACGGGCGATCTTCCGGCAGGCGGCTGTGCTTGCGCAATTGGGTCTCGGTCAATTCACCCGAGAAATAGGCCCGCTGGTTGAGCAGCCAGGCCAGCACATGCATCATGCGCGTGGTCGCCTTGAGCCCTTCGCTCGAGAGCGCGAGGCGCAGCAGATCGCTCGCTTCCGGGTCGACCTCGTGCATCCCGAGCGCGAAGACGGCGCGAACTTCGTCCGCGAGCATCAGCGCTTCGGTGTAAAGCGTCTCGATAATCGGACGCGACAGGTCGCTCGAATGTGACATCGGTGTAAAATCGCTACGCCTGCGACATGAACCGCGCCAGTACGGCAACCATATTTTCCTTCGCTAAAACAAAGTCGTCCCGACCTGGCACAGAATTCGCCAGCGGCGCCCGGCCGCCTAGGCGATAATATCGGGCAGAAGGCTGTCCTCGATCAGCGAAATCTGGTCCTTGAGTCGCAATTTGCGCTTCTTGAGCCGGGCGATCTGGAGCTGGTCGGTCGACCCCGCTTCGGTCAGCGCGGCAATTGCGGCGTCGAGGTCGCGATGCTCTGTTCGAAGCAATTCCAACCGCTTACGCAGCTCTTCTTCACTCACCTCGGGTGGTCCTCGCTATGCCATTTGCCGCGTAATGGAACGCAGGCGTCGATTCACTAGCTGCAAATCTCTTTACCTCAATAGGGTTGATGTGTTTTGATGACAATTCGCGGTTCGTCCGCGTTGGACGAGTCGCTTCTCGGGGGTCGCAACCTCGCAAGGAGAACGCTTATGGCATCGTCCCACGTCACCGCGCTGCAGTCCAAACATGCCGGCCTCGAAGCTCAGCTTCGCCTGGAAATGGCCCGCCCTGCGCCTGACGCTGCGATGATTCAAATGCTCAAGAAGCGCAAGCTGCGAATTAAGGAAGAACTCGCCCAAGCCTGAGCGAGGCGAACCCTATCGCTTGAGCGGCGCGGCCTTCGCGGCCGCGCTATTGGGCTGCACCGGATGCAGTTCCATTTTGCATTTACATGTCTGTGCTATAGGCGAATGACGTGATGTCCGCCGCCGCCTCCGCTCGCCAGATTCTCACCCGCCTGCACGAAGTGATGGCGTCGCGCATGCACGCCCAGGGCAAGCTCGACCGCGTGGTCGAGATCATCGGGGAGAGCCTCGATAGCGAGGTTTGCTCGATCTACCTCCTGCGCGAAGGCATGCTGGAACTTTTCGCTACGCGCGGCCTCAACCAGAGCGCCGTTCACGTCACCCGCATGGCGATCGGCGAAGGCCTTACCGGGACGATTGCGCAGAACGTCGAGACGTTGAACCTGGCCGAGGCGAAGGCGCATCCCGACTTCCAGTATCGGCCTGAAACGGGCGAGGACAAGTTTCACTCCTTCGCCGGCGTGCCGATCGTCTATCGCGAGCGCGCGGTCGGCGCGCTCAACGTCCAGCACGTCGAGCCGCGCCGCTACGAGGATATCGAGATCGAGGCGCTGCAGACCACCGCGATGGTGCTGAGCGAACTGATCGCCAATGCCGGCCTGATCGACGAGGAAGAGGCGGGCAGCCTGTCCGAGGGGCTGTCGGGCACCCAGACGGTGGAAGGGCTTACGCTGGTCAAGGGGCTGGCCGCCGGGCACGCCGTGTTTCACCAGCCACGGGTCGAGATCGTCCAGGTCATGGCCGAGGACATCGAAGCCGAACGCCAGCGGGTCTACCGCGCCTTCGACAAGATGCGCGAGCAGATCGACAACATGGCGAACCAGGCCGAGTTCGGCGGGGGCGGCGAGCACGAGGAGGTGCTCGAGACCTACAAGATGTTCGCCTATGACGAAGGGTGGTCGCGCCGCATCAACGAGGCGATCGACAGCGGTCTGACGGCCGAGGCGGCGATCGAGCGGGTCCAGCAACGCACTCGAATGCGCATGCGTGAAATCGACGATCCGCTGCTGGCCGATCGGATGCACGATCTCGAGGACCTGGCGAACCGCCTGCTGCGGATCGTTTCGGGCCAGCTCGGCACCGCCGCGACCCAGGGATTGCGGCGCGACACGATCCTCATCGCCAAGAATCTCGGACCGGCCGAATTGCTCGAATACGACCGGCGCAAGCTCAAAGGCGTGATCCTGGAGGAAGGTTCGCTCACCGCGCATGTGGTGATTGTCGCGCGGGCGATGGGCGTCCCCGTGCTGGGCCGGGCGCGCGGCATTCGCGGCATGGTGCGCGAGGGCGACGAGATCCTGCTCGACGCCGATCGCGCAACCGCGACGATGCGCCCTTCGGGGCAAGTCGCCGAAGCGTTCGACACGCGCTTCGCCAAGTCGCGCGAGAAACAGGCCGCCTATGCCGAATTGCGCGATGTCGAGCCCTTCACCCGCTGCGGTACGCGCATCCAGGTGATGATGAATGCCGGGCTGCGCGACGACATGAGCTCGCTCGCCATGACAGGGGCCGACGGGGTCGGGCTGTTCCGGACCGAATTCCAGTTTCTCGTATCGGCCACCATGCCCCAGCGCGAGCGCCAGACCCGGCTCTATCGCGATGTGCTCGAGGCAGCGGGCGACAAGCCGGTTATCTTCCGAACGGTCGATATCGGGGGCGACAAGGCCGTCCCTTACCTGCGCGAGGAGAATGCCGAGTTCGACGAGAACCCGGCAATGGGCTGGCGGGCCCTGCGCCTGGCGCTAGAGCGCGAGGGTCTGCTCAAGGCCCAGGCCCGCTCGCTTCTCGAGGCGTCGGCGGGACGTCCGCTCTATGTCATGTTCCCGATGGTGTCCGAGCCGTGGGAGTTCGATGCTGCGAAGCTGGTGTTCGTCGAACAGCTGGAGTTCCTCAAGAAGCAGAAAAAGCTGCTGCCGGATGCGATCTATTACGGCGCCATGCTCGAAGTGCCTGCCCTGGCCGAGGTGCTAGATGATCTGATCCCCCGGCTCAGCTTTCTCTCGGTCGGGACCAATGACCTGACGCAGTTCCTGTTTGCTGCCGATCGCGCCAACCCCAAGCTGGCCGAGCGCTACGACTGGCTCAGCCATTCGATCCTGCGCTTCCTGCGACGGATCTGCCAGGCGACCGTCGGGCAGGACGTCGATCTGGGGATTTGCGGCGAGATGGGCGGTCGCCGGCTCGAAGCGCTTGCCTTGCTCGGCATAGGTTTCCGCCGCTTCTCGATCACGCCGGCCGCAGTCGGTCCTATCAAGGAATTGATCCGCAAGGTCGACCTCAAGGAAATTTCGGAAGCGATGAACGATTGGCTGCTCGATCCGAGCATTTCGATCCGCACGGAGCTTGAAGCATGGGCGCGCGAACGCGGCATGGATCTCGACTAACTCACGCTAACGCCGCATTTCTGCCGCGCGTGCGGCGCGGCTCGTCGAATTGCGGAGGTTCCACGGAGTCGCACCGCTTGACAGTCAGAGGCGCTCATTATCTTGTGCGCCGCAACAATAAACGGTCGCTAGGTCGGGGTCATGGAACAAGAAGATATGGGTGAAGCCGCTACGCAGCAGCGTAGCGGCGTGGGTGATACGTTGCGCAAGGCGCGCGAGGCACAGGGGTTGACGTTGGCCCAGGTGGCCTCGGATTCGCGCATTCCCATAAGGCACCTCGAACTTATCGAAAGCGGAAGGTTCTCTGACTTGCCGGCGCGTACCTACGCGATCGGATTTTCGCGGACCTATGCCAAGCTTGTCGGCCTCGACGACAGAGAGATCGCGGATTTGGTTCGCGGCGAGTTGTCGATGGAAAGCGGGCTCGATCGCGGCGACCGCGTCTCCAGCTTCGAACCGGGCGATCCTGCCAAGGTTCCGTCGGCGGGCCTCGCCTGGGCGGGCGGCATTGCCGCGATTCTGCTGATCGGCGGCGCGATCGCCTTCTATTCCTCCTATTATGCCGCTGGCACCGGCCCCGATCCGCTCCAGCCCGCTCAGAGCGAGATGCTCGCGGGCGAGAATGGTCCGGCTGGCGCGACCGCTGCCGCTGCCCAGGGGCCGGCACAGTCGGTCGTCAAGCGCGACGGGCAGGTCGTGTTCACCGCGCTCGAGGACGGGGTGTGGGTCCGCTTCTACGACGCCAACGGCGCCAAGCTGCTCGAAAAGCAGATGGCCTCGGGCGAGCGGTTCGAGATTCCGGCCGATGCGCAAGAACCCCGGATTAACACCGGGCGGCCCGATGCCTTCGCCATCACGATCGGCGGTCAGCAGGTTCCCAAACTGGCCGATCAACCGATGGTGATCGGTGATGCCCCAGTTTCGGCTGCTGCGTTGCTGGCGCGGGCCGAGACTTCGGCCAATCCCTCGCCGACCGCACTAAACTAGAATTTACGCGGATAAGGCCGGGCGCACGCTCGACTTGGAGCGCGCGCTTGGGCAATCATTCGCCCCGCGTTCAGCCACGCACCCATAGTCCAGTTGCTCAATTGCAAGGCTGGACGTGGTTTTGCGTCGCCGAACGATGAAGTTTGAGGAGCGTAAGCAAGATGCCATCCCCTATCGTCCGTCTGTTTGCCCCGGCGCTCGCCGCCAGCGTGGTACTGACCAGTCCGATCCCGGCTGCGGCGCAGGACCGCGAGAGCGAGGCTCGGCTGCGCAAGATCGAGGCCGAAGTTCGCGCACTGCAACGCAAGGTGTTTCCGGGCGGCGACGGCAAGTTCTTCCAGCCCGAGATCGATGCGGGCCAGCAGTCCTCGACCACTTCGACGACGTCGCCTCCGTCGACCACGGCCGTGACCGACATCCTTGCGCGGCTCGACGCGATCGAGGGCCAGCTGCAGCAGCTCACGGCACGGTCCGAAGAGAACACCAATGCGATTTCTCAGCTTGGCACCCGGCTTGCGGCGCTGGAAGGTCCCGCACCCGAGCCGATTGCGCCTGCCGGGCCGAGCGCCGCCGAGTCCAATCTCAGTGCGATGACGGGCGGAGCCTCGCAGGTTGCGACGACGCCAGCGGCGGCAGCGACGAGGCCGGCGGCCAAGCCCGCCGAAGCCGCAGGGCCCAGCGCCGAACGGCTGGCCGCGGTGCAGGCGATCCTGAAGCCGCAATCCGACGACGCGGGCGACGATGAGTATTCCTATGGCTTCCGCCTGTGGGATGCCGGCTTCTACCCGGAGGCGCGCCAGCAGCTGTCGATATTCCTCGAGAAATATCCCGGCCACCCGATGGCAACCTATGGCCGCAACCTGATGGGCCGCGCCTATCTCGACGATGGTAATCCGCGCGAGGCGGCGCCGTGGTTCCTCAAGAACTATCAGACCGACAAGGAAGGCCGCCGTGCTGGCGACAGCCTGCTCTTCCTGGCGGAATCGATGATCGCGCTGAAAGACACCAATCGCGCCTGCATCGCGTTGGCGGAGTTTGGCGAAACCTATCCGGCGCTTGCGACAGGCCGCCTGAAGGACCAGTATGAGGCAAACCGCCGCAAGGTGAATTGCAGCTGAGAGGCCCGGCCCCATTGATAGGACAATCGATCCCGAACTGATCGAGCGATTTCGCAGCGGGCTCGACCGGCTCGTCCCTGCGAATGCGCGGCTGGGGGTAGCGGTCTCGGGTGGCCCCGACAGCTTGGCCCTGCTGTTGCTTGCCCACGCCGCGCGTCCGGGATCACTTGAAGCGGCCACCGTCGATCACGGCTTGCGCCCCGAAAGCGCGGATGAGGCGCGAATGGTTGCGGATCTTTGCGCAGAAATCGGCGTCCCGCACGCAATACTGCGCGTTGAGGTCGCTGAGGGCAATCTCCAGGCCAATGCCCGCGCCGCGCGCTACGCGGCCTTGGGCCGATGGATGGACGATCACGCTCTCGATGCCTTGCTGACGGCCCATCACGCCGACGATCAGGCCGAGACGCTAGTGATGCGGCTCAATCGGGGAAGCGGTTTGGCCGGGCTCGCAGGCGTGCGCGCACTGGGCGAGATTCCTGGCCATGGAGGCATACTCGCCCGGCCCCTGCTCGATTGGCGCAAGGCAGAGTTGGAGCGACTGGTGAGCGCTGCCGGAATTGCGGCGGTTCTCGACCCCTCCAACGAGAACGACGAATTCGATCGCGTGCGCATGCGAAAGGCGCTGGCCGAAGCCGACTGGCTCGACCAGCTTGCGTTGGCACGCAGCGCCTCGCACCTCTCCGATGCGCTGGCGGCGCTGGAGCGGTATGCCACTGATGAATGGGAAAATTGCGTCGAGCAGGGGACGGACGGGATCGTCTACCGGCCTGCCGCGCCGCGAATGGTGCGCCTGATGGTGCTGCAGCGCGCATTCGCAGAGCTAGGCGGTGAGCCGCGCGGCGGCGCGCTGTCCGAATTGCTCGATGCGCTCGAAGCGGGGCGTGGCGGAAATCTTGCCGGCATTCTGGCGACTGCGGAAAAAACGGGATGGGTGCTGCGGCGCGAACCCCCAAGGCGTTAGCCTGCCAACGCGCCGCAGCCCTCCCTGCGGGCCTAGATGATCTTGTCCCCCAGACTCATCATCTTGCCGCGCGTAATCACTACCTTGTCACCCTTGCGTGCGGTGTCGAACAGCCGCGAGGCGAACTCGTCCGGCACTGCGATACAGCCGTGGCTGGCATAGCCGTTGAGGATCTGCGAGCCGCCGTGGATGGCAATGCCGTCCCAGGTCAGGCGCAGCGTCCAGGGCATGGGCGCATTGTCGTATTTCTCGGAAACGTTGTGCCGCTCCTTGGTCAGGATGGGAAAGGTGCCGAGCGGGGTCGGATGCTCGTCGGTGCCGAGCAGGACGGCGGTTGCCCCGATCTCGTAACCGTCGCGGAAAACCGACAGGACGCGAGCGTCGAGGTCGACCGTCATGACCAGCTTGCCTGGCGGCACGCCTTCCTCGTCCCAGAACCATTCACCGTACTTGATCGGCCCGTCGATCGGGAGGATCCGCTTGATAACGAAGCGATCGTCGTTCTTCTTGCTAGCGGGCGCGGGCTTCGGTTCGGGTTGTTCGGGGACCGGCTGAACCACCGCTTCGCTGACCATCTCGGGCTCGGCGGCAGCGGTGGGCGATTCGTCGACTGAAGATAGAGCGAGCGCTTGCGGATCGACGGCGATAACGCCGTCTTCCATGGTTTCGGCATCCGATTGGGCTCCGGCCATCGACCCGCCGCCGACCAGGAGAAGTGCGGCGGCGAGAAGGGCTCGGGAAGAGGTGGGTACCAAAACCATGAACATGCTTATGCCGTAAAACGCGGTGAGTCGCCAGTTCGCTAACGCCCGCGTCCCTTGGCGAGACGCGTTCGTGACAAAAGTTAACACGCGGATTTTACGAGTTTTACCCTAGCCGTGGGCGCCGAACTCGTTGGCAATGGCGGTCGAAAGCCGCAGGACGAGACCGTAGGCGCGTTCGATCGGATCGATGAAGTCGCGCTGGATCGCGGTGTAGCCCTCTCCGTCGCCATCGGGGTAGTCGCTTGGCGCGTCGACCGCGAAGTCGGTGATCTGCGGGTAATTGGTCGGATAGGCCCGACGCATCTGCGCCAGCGCGTCCTCGACCCTCAGGCTGAACACCATTTCGAGTACGTCGTCGCGGCTGATGTCGTTGGCGCGACTGAAAGTCGGGATCGACACGGCCTTGATGAACATATGTTGCAGCAGCGCCAGCCGCAGTGCCTGGGCCGCGCCGATCGTGCGGCGGATGTTCTCGCGATCCTCAAGCGGGTTCTCATTCGGAATGAGCGCGAGCAGCCGGTGAAGCTTGAGCGCGTCGACCCTTAGGCGCGAGGCGAGGCGGCGGAAAACGCCGGTGCGGTCGTCCTTGGTGAGATACTCTGCCAGCACCTCGCAGGCATCGGAGAGGTGGCTTTCGGTCCCGCGATAGGGTCGGCTCGCCCAATAGGCGCTGTTGAACAGTTCGCCATAGGCCGCGACCGTCTTGATGCTGGCCAGCGCGTTCGAACTGCGCGCGAGGCGCAGCAATTGCAGCCCGCGCTCGCTTTCCATCAGCAAGGCGGCGACTTCCTCGTAATTGCCGTCGGCGGCGCTGCCGATCCCGGCAATGACGTTCACCGGATAGCCGAGCTGCTGGAGGATGGCGTTGTGCGGAATCGCGCGAATCTGCCGCAGGCTCATGTCCCGGTCGGCGGAAAGGTCGCTCTGGCGGCGCGAAACGCGGCTGCCGGTCGAATTGAGCAATCCGAGACCAAAAGCCGTCACCGCGCGCGAGTAGGTCTTGCTTTCGAGGTGCTCGCGCTGGTGCGCACGGATCGCGCGGTAGAAGTCGAGGCTGATGTCGGTGCGGCGGTAGAACGGATCGACCGGGGCGTTGATATCGGTTTCGGCCGGGCGGTGCTCGACGATGCGGCCGAGCGTCGCGCGCGCGAGTTCGGGCGTCGCGAAGAACAGATAGCCGTCGCCGCCCTGGAAGCTGACCTCTGGCTCGAGCCTGATCCCGGCCCGGGCGAAGCGACGCTTGGCCCAGGAACTGAGCGGCCAGGTCAAGCGGTCGGCGAAACTGTCGGGATGGGCGCCGCGGCCCATGCTCTCGCCGTGGGTGTTGAAGATCAGTGCGGCGACGTCGGTCAGGCCGTTGGTCTCCATCGCCTCGCTGAGACGCCCCTGCAGGCGCTCGATTGCAAGGCTCGCTGGGATCTGCCCGACGAACCGGCCCGCATCGGAAAAGCCGGTCTGGATGCACAGCCGGCCGCGCAACCGGGCGTAGTGCTGGTAGGCTTCCTCCGCCAGCAGCGCGTCGAGAAACCGGCCGCCATGTTCGAGCGCGCTTTCGGTCTCGAACAGCGGCGAGACGTCGACCTTGTCCTCGATCCCGAACAGCTTGGCGAAATAGAGCGCGGCGAGAATGGTCGAGGGCTGCTCGCACTCGGCAATCAGCATGCGGATCGGTGCGTCGGCATCCACATGCGCGAGGATCTGCGCCATCGCCAGGAACTGGCGGATCGCGGTCGAGCTCTCGATCGCCAAGGCGGCGAAGTTGCTGCGCAGCGGCTTCACCCGGGCGAGCAGTTCGCGTAGCGTTGCCATGGCGCCCTTGCTCGACAGATCGAGCGCATTGTCGGGGTCGATCCGGCGGCGGATAGCGTTGTGGAGCTGGCTGGAATTCACCCGGAAGTGGATCCAGCCCATGCCGAGGCCGTCGGCGCGCATAGCGGCGGCGAGGGTCTTCAACTTGATCGCGCGCTCGGTCGCAGCTTCGCGCGCCTCGCTCTCGAGTGCGTCGATCAGCGGCGTGAGGCTCAACAATTTGTGCGGGTCGTCGGCGGTCAGGCGATTGGCCGCTTCCGACATGGCCTCGGGTACGGTCAGGTCTTCGCCGAAGTCAGCGGCGCGCGACCTGGCATAGGCGAGGGCGGGGCGCAGGACATCGAGGAGCGCGTGATCGGCGTCGATTGCCTCGAGACTGGCGGTATAGTGTTCGAGCCGTTCGGCCTTTTCGCCGAGCCGGAAGCCGATTGAATCGTACCACTTGATATCGGTCCGCCCGTCCATGTCGTATCCGACCCAGCTGGCGAAGCGGAACGGCAGGGGCTGGATTGCATGCCACTCGTCAGGCCATTTGCCTGCTGCATGCGCCAGCGCCTCGGCGACGATCCCATCGCGCGCTATCTGCGCGTGCGAGATGGCGCGCATCGCCCGCGCATGCTCGTATTCGAGCGTCACCTGCGGACGGCTGGCCCCGGTAATGCACACCTCTGCGCCGATATCGTCCTGCTTGCTGGCAGCCTGCGCAACCGCATTGGACTGATCGGGCGTGAGCAGGAAAGTGGGGTGCGCGGTGAACACGGCGTGGAGTTGCGGGCGTTCCCACTGCGCCTTGAACTCGGCGATATCGTCCGCCTGAAACGTGTCTTCGAGGGCTGCGCTGTTGGTTGCCGGATCGACCGGGGCGACGAGGCGGCGCAACCGCTTCGAGCGGCTTTGCATGCTTTCGCATTCGAGTTCGGACACCAGCCCTTCGAGCGCGTTCAGATCGATCTCGCCCGCTTCCAAGGCGCGCGATAGGTCGAGACCCAATTGGAACACCGGATTGAACAGCGGGGTTTCGCGCGTGCGTTGGTGCAGCTCGCCCAGCCGTTCGATCAATCCGGATACATCTTCCATCAACGCAGCTCCATCGCCTCGCGCGCCAGCCGTTCCACTTCGGCGGTATCGGGCGCGCCGCGCGGGGCGACCCAGCTGCCGCCTACACACAGGACGGGATCGAAAGCCAGCCATTCCGCCGCATTGTCGGGGCCGATTCCGCCGGTCGGGCAGAACAGGCACTGGCCGAAAGGCGCGGCCAAAGCCTTGAGCGCCGGGAGCCCGCCCGCGGCCATGGCCGGGAAGAACTTGAAGTGTGTCAGGCCCAGGTCGAGGCCGCGCATGATGTCGCCGGCATTGGCGATGCCGGGCAGAAAGGGAATGCCAGCGCCGATCGCCGCCTTGCCGAGTGGCTCGGTCAGGCCCGGCGAGACGATGAACTCGCTCCCCGCGTTTATTGCTGCGTTGAGCTCTGTCTCATTGGTCACGGTTCCCGCACCGACGATGGCACCGTCTACTTCGGACATTGCGCGGATCGCGTCGAGTGCGGCAGGCGTGCGCAGGGTGACCTCCAGTACGCGCAGGCCGCCTGCCACCAGCGCCTTGGCCAGCGGCACCGCATGTTCGACTTCATCGACCACGATTACCGGGATGACCGGCGCGGTGCGCATGATGGAACCAATATCGCTCATGACAAATGCTCTCTGGCAAAGGCAGCCGCTGCACCGAACAGGCCGGGTTGCGGGTGCGTGATAAGTTTGACCGGGATCGAGGCCATTAGCTGCTCGTAGCGGCCCTTGTGACGGAATCGCTCGGCAAAGCCCGACCGCGGCAGGATGTCGCGCAGGCGGTAGCCGAGGCCGCCAGCTATCGCGACGCCGCCGAAGCCGCCCTGTACGAGCGCGATATCGCCAGCGACGCTGCCCAGCGAAAGGCAGAACCGGTCGACCGCAGCGGCGGCGAGGCTGTCTTCGCCCGCCATGCCGCGGGTCCAGATCTCGACATCGTCGATCTCGGGCAGCGCACGCTTTTCCATCGCGCCGAGCGCCTGGTAGATCTCGACGATGCCGGGGCCGGACACCACGCGCTCGGCGGAAACGCGATTATGCCGCTTGCGCAGCCGCGCGAGGATCAGGTCGTCGATCGAATCGACTGGCGCGAAATCGACATGGCCGCCCTCGGTCGCCTGCACGTGATAGTGGTCGGCACTGCGGCGGAGATGGGCCACGCCGAGCCCGGTGCCCGGGCCGATCACGCTGAGCGTGCCGGTCGCCGCCAGCGGCTGGTCCGGGCCGGTCAGATGCAGGAACTGCTCCTCGGGAGCGCGCGCGACGGCATGCGCCACCGCCTCGAAATCATTGACGATCGAATAGCGCGTTACGCCCAGCTTCTCTTTCACCAGCGACGGGCGAATGACCCACGGATTGTTGGTGAAGCGGATGACCTCGCCGGTAATCGGACCCGCGATCGCGAGCGACACGGCATCGGGGATCGAGCCCCCCTTTTGCGCGCGAAAGTCCTCCCACGCGGTCTGGAAGCTCGCATGATCGTCGGTGTGGAGCGTGATCGGGTCTTCGACCGTGATCGTGCCGTCTTGCCCGACCGTGGCGAGAGCGAAACGCGCGTGGGTGCCGCCGATATCGACGCTGACCAGTTCGGTCGCGCTTGCCTGCGTCACAGCCCCGCTGCAGCGAGCATCGCGCTGCCCCCTTGTTCCGCGCCGTCCGCGCCAAGGCGGAACATGGCGAATAGTTCGCGTCCGACACCCAGCTCGGCGCGCGGATCGGGCGCGGCCTCGCGGCTGTCGAGATCGGCCGTTGTCGATAGCTCGCCGGTGCTGGCGCAGAGCTTCACCACGTCGCCGTCGCGCAGCTTGGCGAGCGGACCGCCGCCGAGGGCCTCGGGCGTCACATGGATCGCCGCCGGAACCTTGCCCGATGCGCCCGACATGCGGCCGTCGGTCACCAGCGCGACGCGATAGCCGCGATCCTGCAGCACGCCCAAGGGCGGGGTGAGCTTGTGCAATTCGGGCATGCCGTTGGCGCGCGGACCCTGGAAGCGGACCACGACAATGACGTCGCGGTCCAGTTCGCCCGCCTTGAAGGCCGCGGCGACCGAGGGTTGGTCCTCGAACACACGACAGGGAGCCTCGATCGTCCAGCGTTCCTGATCGACCGCGGAGCTCTTGAAGCAGCCACGCCCGAGATTGCCCTGGACAAGGCGCATGCCGCCGTCGGGTTGGAACGGCGCAGAGGCCGGACGCAGCATCTCTCGGTCGCCGCTCTCGCCCACGTCGCGCCAGACCAGCGCTTCGTCGTTGCCCAGTCCCGGCTCGCGGGCATAGTCGGCAAGATCGCCCTCGCTCACCGTCGCAATATCGTGGTGGGCGAGGCCCTCGTCGAGCAAGGTGCCGATCACGTAGCCCATGCCGCCCGCATCGTGGAAATGGTTCACATCGCCCGAACCATTGGGATAGACCCGCGCCACCAGCGGCACGGCGGAGGACAGCTCCGAAAGATCGTCCCAATCGAAAATCACGCCTGCTGCGCGCGCCATGGCCGGGATGTGGATGGCGTGATTGGTCGATCCGCCGGTCGCCAGCAGGCCGATTGCGGCGTTGACGATCGCCTTCTCGTCGACGCATTTCGCCATGGTCTTTTCGCGCGTGCTTGCAAGCTCGGCGAGCCGATGCACTGCCTTGCGGTCGAGCGCCTGGCGCAGCTTGGTGCCGGGCTGGATGAAGGCGCTGCCCGGAATGTGCAGCCCCATCATCTCCATCATCATCTGGTTGGAATTGGCAGTGCCGTAAAAGGTGCAGGTGCCGGGCGAGTGATAGCTGCCCATCTCGCTTGCGAGCAGTTCGTCGCGGCCCACCTTGCCCTCGGCGTAGAGCTGCCGCGTGCGCTGCTTTTCCTTGTTGGCGATCCCGCTCGGCATCGGGCCCGAGGGCACAAAGACGCAGGGGAGGTGGCCGAAGCGCAGCGCGCCGATCACCAGGCCGGGGACGATCTTGTCGCAGATGCCCAGCGCCGCGACGCCATCGTACATGGCATGGCTCAACGCGACCCCGGTCGAGAGCGCGATCACGTCGCGGCTGAACAGCGACAACTCCATCCCGTCTTCGCCCTGCGTCACGCCGTCGCACATGGCAGGGGTGGCGCCCGCAACCTGGGCGGTGGCGCCGACTTCGCGGGCATAGATCTTCATCCGCTCGGGGTAACGGCCATAGGGCTGATGCGCCGAGAGCATGTCGTTGTAGGCGCTGACGATCCCGATATTGGGCCCGCGAGCGGCCTTGAGCGCTTCCTGGTCCTCGGTCGCACCGGCAAAGGCATGCGCGAGGTTGGAACAGGATACCTGGCTGCGATCGGGCGCCCGGTCGGCCTCGCGCTCCATCAGTTCGAGATAGGCGCTGCGGCTGGCGCGCGACCGCTCGATCACGCGCTGCGTCACGCGATGAATGGTGTCGTTCAGCGGCTTACTCATCGTGCCAGCTCACTCCATCGCGTTCGGCCAGCGCGATTGCCGCACTCGGCCCCCAGGTGCCGGAGGTGTAGGTCTTGGGCTTGAGCTCCTCCTCGGCCCATTCTTCGCGGATCGCATCGATCCAGTGCCATTGCGCCTCGACCTCGTCGCGGCGCAAGAACAGCGTCTGGTCGCCTTCGATGAGGTCGAGCAGCAGGCGTTCGTAGGCGATCCGGCGCACCGCGCCCGAGAAGGCATCGGGCATGGCGATGTCGAGCGGGACCTGGCGCAGGCGGATGCCCTCGCGGTCCAGCCCCGGCACTTTCGACATCAGCGAGAGCGTGATGTTCTCTTCGGGCTGGATGCCGATGACGAGCCGGTTGGGCTGCATCGTCGCACCCTTGCCGGCGAAGATCGAATGCGGGACGCAGCGGAACTGGACGACGATTTCGGTCACGCGTTCGGGCAGGCGCTTGCCGGTGCGCAGGTAGAAGGGCACGCCCTTCCAGCGCCAGTTGTCGACATGACCCTTGATCGCGACAAAGGTTTCGGTGTTCGAATCCTTGCCCAATTCATCGTCGTAGCCGGGCACGGCCTCGCCCTTGATCGCTCCTGCGCGATACTGACCGGTGACGGTATCTCCCTTGGCCACCCGGCGCAGCGCGCGCAGCACCTTGACCTTCTCGTCGCGCACTGCAGTGGAATCGAAGCTTGTCGGCGGCTCCATCGCAACCAGCGCGAGCAGCTGGAGCATGTGGTTCTGGACCATGTCGCGCAGTGCGCCGGCGTCGTCGTAAAAGGCTACGCGGCCTTCGAGGCCGACCGTCTCGGCGACGGTGATCTGGACGTGGTCGATGTAGTTGCAGTTCCAGATCGGCTCGAACAGGACATTGGCAAAGCGCAAGGCCAGCAGGTTCTGGACAGTCTCCTTGCCCAGGTAGTGGTCGATCCGGAAAATCCGGTCCTCTGGAAAGGCCGCGGCAACCGCGTCGTTGATCTCGCAGCTGGAGCCTAGATCGGTACCGAGCGGCTTTTCGAGGCACATGCGGACGTTGGGTCCGTCAAGCCCGGCGTGCTGTAGGCCCTTGATGGTCGGGCCGAACAGGCTGGGCGCGGTAGAGAGGAAGATCGCCACGCCATGGTTCGGATCGCCGACCTTGGCGGCCAGCTCCTCATAACCCTCCAGCGTGGTCGCATCGAGCTGCTGGTAGGACAGGCGATTGAGGAAATCGGCCATGCCACAGCGGCGATCCTTGGGGAGGAATTTCTCCAGCGCCTCGCGCGCAAAATTGCGGAACTCGCTATCGCTCAATTGCGAGCGTGCCGTGCCGACAATCTTGAGGTCATCGTGCAGCAGGTCGTCCGCATCGAGCGCGCAGAGCGACGGCAGCAGCATGCGCTGCGACAGGTCGCCGGTGGCCCCGAACAACAGCAGGCGGTCAGCGGTAAAGCTCATGGCGCTTTGGCCCTCTCCTATTTTCGCCAGCGCTGGAGGACGGTTGCGGCCGGTCCGGCTGGCGAGCCTTGCCTATCAGCGCCCGCGTGCGCCCGCCATACCCGCCGACGGGCTGCATAGCTATTCATATGGCTTTCGGCGGCTAGGTGGCCTCGACCGAGACGCTGGAACGGAGAAAATTGTTGGCGCCGAAGCTTGTCAGGAAGCTGACATCGGCGGCATCGCGCCCGATGCCGATCTTCACCGTCTGGGCAGGCTCGGCCATGCCCGTCGCATCGACCAGGTGCCATGCGCCGCCGCCTGGCGTCGTGGGATCGTTGAGAAATACCTCGGCAATTGCGTGGAAGTCGGGTGGTTCCACGCCAGGGGCGTAGCAGGCGACATAGCGCGCCGGGATAGTCGAGGCGCGCGCCAGCGTGACCAGGACGTGGGCATAATCGCGGCAAATGCCGCGCCGCCCAATGAAGCTTTCGACCGCGCCGGTACGCGCATCCGAAGTGCCCGGCTGGTAGGTGAAGTGGCTCGCGATCCATTCGCGGATCGCGGCGACGCGCTCGCCCCCGGTGGTGCCGCCGAATTCGGCTTCGACGAAGGGCTGGAACTGGTCGGCAGGGCAATAGCGGCTGTCGAACAGATACTGCACCGCTTCGCCCGGCATGTCGTGCGGCGCCAACATCTCGAGCGAGGCGATCTCGGGCAGCAATCGCTCGGGTTCGACCTCGGCGCGATAATCGACCTCGAACAGCCCTTCCGCGCGGATCCAGATACGTTCGCCAATGTCATCCTGCGCTGGAACCCGCGCGCAATGCTCGGCCTCGCTCAGTATCGTATCGGATGAGAGGATACGCTGCTCGGGTATCTTCGCCGCTTCGAACTGCAGCAACACGTCGGTCGGCCGGTCGAGTTCGAAGGCGAAACTTGATTTTATGGTTATGGGCATTGCCCTACCAACGGCAGGGCGCGCGATTGTTCCCGGGACGGCGGTTATTCGCCGATCAGATGCAGCGCAACTTCGCGCGTGTGCGGGCGGGTGCGATGCTCGACCAGGTAGAGACCCTGCCAGGTACCCAAGAGCATTCGACCGCCAGCGACCGGGACCGAGAGGTTGGCCCCGGTCAGGGCGGATTTGAGATGGGCGGGCATGTCGTCGGGCCCTTCGTCGTCATGCTCGTAATGTGATCCTTGCGGTGCCATTGCATCGAGCCAGCGCACCATGTCGCGCTTGACGGCAGGTGCCGCATTCTCGTTGATCATCAGACTGGCTGAGGTGTGCCGGCACAGAGCCGTCAGCAGGCCTTCGCCAATGCCCGTTTCCGCGATCCAGTCTGCAACGCCTTGCGTAACTTCGACGAGGCCCGGGCCCTCCGTTCGAAGGCTGAGGATCGTCGTCGCCTGCCTCATCCCGCTTCGATCACGCCGAACAGGTCGTGGGCATCGGCATCCTCGATTGCGACGTCGACGATATCGCCCTCGGCCAGATTTTCCGGGACATTGCGCAGGTAGACCGCACCGTCGATCTCGGGAGCATCGGCCTGGCTGCGACCGGTCGCGCCGATGTCGCCGTCCTCGTCCGGCTTGCCGACTTCGTCGATGATCACCGGGATGGTGGAGCCCACTTTCTTCGCGAGCTTCGCGGCGCTGATCCGCTCGGTCACTTCCATGACGCGTGCATAACGCTCCTCCTTGACCTCTTCCGGGACCGGATCGGGCAGGGCGTTGGCCTGCGCGCCTTCGACCGGTTCGAAGCGGAAGGCACCGACACGGTCGAGTTGCGCTTCCTCGAGCCAGTCCAGCAGATAGCTGAAATCATCCTCGGTCTCGCCGGGGAAGCCGACCACGAAGCTCGAACGCACTGCGATTTCGGGGCAGGTCTCGCGCCAGCTCCTGAGCCGGTCGAGTACCTTGGCCTCGTTCGCCGGTCGCTTCATGGCGCGCAGCACGGCGGGTGAAGCATGCTGGAATGGGATATCGAGATAGGGCGTCAACAAGCCCTCCGCCATCAGCGGGATCACCGCATCGACATGCGGATAGGGATAGACGTAGTGCAGGCGCACCCACGGTACCTTGCCTTCTGGCGTGCGGAGCTGACCCAGCTCACGCGCCAGGTCGGTCATATGCGCGCGGACCGCATGGCCCTTCCACTCGCGTTCCTCATGCCGGATATCGACGCCATAGGCGCTGGTGTCCTGGCTGATGACGAGCAGTTCCTTCGTGCCCGCAGCGACCAGTTTTTCCGCTTCGCGCAGGACTGCATCGACCCGGCGGCTGGCCAGCTTGCCGCGCAACTGCGGAATGATGCAGAAGGCGCAGGAGTGATTGCAACCCTCTGAAATCTTGAGGTAGCTGTAATGTCGCGGCGTAAGTTTGACGTCAGGCTGCGGGATCAGGTCGACAAACGGGCCTTGGCTCGGCGGTGCGTGCAGGTGCACCGCTTCCACCACCTGCTCGTACTGGTGAGCGCCGGTTACGGCGAGCACAGCCGGATGAGCCGCACGGATTGCATCGGCCTCTTCGCCCATGCAGCCAGTCACGATTACGCGGCCGTTCTCTGCAATGGCTTCGCCAATCGCGGCGAGGCTTTCTTCCTTGGCGCTGTCGAGGAAGCCGCAGGTATTGACCAGTACGACGTCTGCACCGGCGTAATCGGGGCTCATCGCATAGCCATCGGCGCGCAGCCGGGTGAGGATACGCTCGCTATCGACCAGCGCCTTTGGGCAGCCAAGACTGACCATGCCGACCTTCTTCTGGTCGGGGAGTTTCGTGGTGGTGTTCATGCCAATTAATCCAGGATCGGGCGGCCCTCTACACCCGCCGCACCGATTAGGCCAGTGCGAGCTTCGCCCGGAGAATGGAGCGGAACGTCAAGGCTCGCGGCTGTGTCCGTCCCCGCGGGAGCTGCCACTCTCGGTCGGGACGATCTCGACCACGATGTCGCCTGGCTGCAGCGTCTCGCACTCGTCCTCCCAGAATCCGAGCACCTTGCCGCCGCGATAGACCCTGAGGCCGCGACCGCCCGACTTGAGCGAAGTGATCGAGCAGCCGCATTCCTCCTCGGTGATTTCGCGCTCGACCAGTTGAACCCGACCGGTGACCGAAGCCAGGTCCGCGAGATAATCGGCGATATGCGCGCCCTTGGCGCTGCCGGCGAGCAGCAGCCCGGTGAAGCGCACCGGATTGATCACATTGTTGGCACCGGCCTGGCGAGCGAGAAACTCGTTGTCGTCGGCGCGCACGACGACGCTGATCGGGACATCGGGCGCGAGGTGCCGCACGGTCAGGACGATGAGGATCGAGGTGTCGTCGCGACCGGCCGAAACCAGCACGTTCTTGGCCTCGCGGATCCGAACCGCCTCGAGCGTCGAGTCGCGCGTCGCATCGGCGGCAATGACATTGCAGCCCAGCGCCTCGGCTTCGGCGAGCCGTTCGTCGCTCGGATCGACCACGACGATACAGCTCGGATCGGTCCCGCGCTCGATCAGTTCCTGGACGCTTTCCGAACCGGACACGCCGTAACCCAGCACCACGATATGGTCGGTGAGGTTTCCCTGGATGCGTGCCATGCGCCACTTCTCCCAGCTGCGTTTGATGATGAAATTATAGGCCGTTCCGACGAAAATGAAGAATACGGCGAAACGGATGGGCGTCACGATGACCGCTTCGACCAGCCGCGCGCGGTCGCTGATCGGCGCAATGTCGCCGAAGCCCGTCGTCGTAATCGAGATCATGGTGAAGTAGACGACGTCGAGGAAGCTGACCTCGCCGTCGAGATTGTCGATCAGTCCTTCGCGGTCCCACCAGTGGACCATGATGACGATGAAGATCAGCAGCAGTGCGAGGCCGAGCCTGATCCCCAGGTCGCCCCAGACCGGTATGCGCACGGCGCGGCGCAGGGGCTTGAATCGCGGCCCGCGAAAACGCTTCGGTGGGCGACTGGGCGCGATGCGGTCGACTTGATCGGTCACAAGCGCCTGTTTGTCATTGCTTTATGCGTTGGGCAAGCGCGGCCATCGACGCCTCGTGCGTCAGATCGAGCTGCAGTGGCGTGATCGAGATGTGGTTGTCGGCGATCGCCTCGAGGTCGGTTCCATGGTCGGGCGTATGCTCGATCGCATCGAGACCGAACCAATAATAACGGCCACCGCGCGGGTCGCGCGCCTCGACCACCGAGGCGCGGGCGTAATCGTGGAAGCCCTGGCGGACGACCCGCATGCCTGCGACCCGGTCGGCATCGAGGGCCGGGAAATTGACGCTCACCAGCGTGCGGGGCTGGCGCGGCGTATCCAGCAAGGGCTCGATCACTTTCCGGCCCCAATGACGCGCGGCCGAAAACCGATCGCCCGATGGCGGGCGTTCCTGGGTCATCACCTGGCTCAGCGCGATCGAGCGGATGCCCGCAAGTGCGCCCTCCATTGCGGCGGAAACCGTGCCCGAATAGGTGATGTCGTCGCCGAGGTTGGCACCCGCATTCACGCCCGAAAGCACCAGGTCGGGCGGGTTGTCCATCACCTGCTTGAGCCCCATCGAGACTGCATCGGTCGGCGTGCCGGTGACTGAAAAACGGCGCTCGCCGTGCTTGCGCAGCCGCACCGGCATGGCCAGCGTCAACGAGTGGCCCGCTCCGGTCTGGTTATCCGAAGGGGCGCAGACCCACACATCGTCCGAGAACTCGCGCGCGATGGCTTCGAGAACCTCGAGCCCGGGGGCATGGATGCCGTCGTCGTTGGTGACGAGAATGCGCATCACGCAGCAGGCATTAGGCGCGAAATCCCGCCCATGTAGCCGAGCAGCGCCTCGGGCACATCGACGCTGCCGTCTTCCAGCTGATAGTTCTCCAGCACCGCCACCAGCGTGCGCCCGACCGCCAGGCCCGATCCGTTGAGGGTATGGACGAAGGCGGTCTTCTTCTCGCCCTCCGGCCGGTAACGCGAATTCATCCGCCGGGCCTGGAAGTCGCCGGTGTTCGAGCAGGAGCTGATCTCGCGATAGGCGCCCTGTCCCGGCAGCCAGACTTCGAGGTCGTAGGTCTTGCGAGCGCCAAAGCCCATGTCGCCGGTACACAGCAATACCTTGCGATAGGGCAGGCCGAGCGCCTGCAGGATGCCTTCGGCGCAAGCGGTCATGCGCTCGTGTTCGGCCTCGCTGTCTTCGGGGCGCGTGATCGAAACCAGTTCGACCTTCTCGAACTGGTGCTGGCGGATGAAGCCGCGGGTGTCCTTGCCCGCCGCGCCTGCTTCGCTGCGGAAGCAAGGGGTCAGCGCCGTCAGCCGGATCGGCAGAATGTCGTTGTCGATTATCTGTCCCATCACCGAAGCCGTCAGGCTGACTTCCGAAGTCGGGATAAGCCAGCGTCCGTCGGTCGTGCGGAAACTATCTTCCGCAAACTTGGGCAGCTTGTCGGTACCATACATGGCGGCATCATTGACGAGTACCGGCGGATTGCACTCGGTATAGCCGTTCTCGCCCGTCTGGCGGTCGAGCATGAACTGCGCGAGAGCGCGGTGAAGCCGCGCCATGCCGCCGCGCAGGAAGGTGAAGCGAGCGCCCGAGATATTGGCCCCGGTCTCGAAATCCATGCCCAGCGCCGGGCCAATGTCGGCGTGTTCCTTCGGCTCGAAGGCAAAGCTGCGCTTCTCGCCCCAGGTGGATACTTCGACATTGTCGTCTTCGTCCTCACCGACCGGAACATCCTCTGCGGGCAGGTTGGGGATGACGGCGAGCAGGTCTTCGAGCTGCCTGTCGGCGGCACGCGCGGTCTCTTCCAGTGCGGGAAGAATTTCCTTGAGTTCACCCACCTCAGCCTTGAGCGCCTCGGCGGTCTCCGTGTCGCCCCTGCCCATGGCCTGGCCGATCAGTTTCGAGGCTTCGTTGCGGCGGTTCTGCGCCTCCTGCAGACGTGTCGCGGAGGCCCGGCGAACCTCGTCGGCCGAGATCAATTCGGCCGCCATCGGCTCTGCCCCGCGCTTCGCCAGCGCGGCGTCGAAAGCTTCGGGATTATCCCTGATTGTGCGGATGTCGTGCATGGCAAGCGCCTATGCCCGCTCGCCGTTTCAATTGCCAGTAGCCAGGAACAGAAATCCCATCCAAGCCTTGCATGATGGCGCCTGACAGGTAAACAGGCGCGAGGCCGCGGGCAAAAACCGCCATAAATGAAAGGCTTGGGGGCAGGGCATTGGCAAGTATTGCAGCACAGCCTCCCGCTCGAACTCCGTTCGTTTCATTCGTCGACGGGGCGATCCGCGCCGGGCGAAGGGTTGGGCTGGTCGATCCTGCCATTCTCGACAAGCAATCGCTGCTCGAATCGGCGGTCGCGGCAACCGGTCTCGACGATTTCGGCGATCGCTGGTTCGAGCGCCCGATGGATGTCCTGCTCGACAGCATTCGCGAGGAGGCGCGGCTCAACGCGGCGGGCGATTTCTCTGCTGCGAAACAGTTCCATCATGTGCTGCGCGACCGGCTGCACACCCAGATGTGGTTCAAACGCCACCCCGAGATTCTCGAGCGCGCCATCGCCCGGCCGGTGGTGATCGTCGGACCGATGCGGTCGGGCACGACGCGACTCCATCGGCTGCTGGCGAGCGATCGCCGCTTCAGCCACATGCGCAGCTTCGAGACGATCAGCCCGGTGCCGCGGCCCGGTTTCGAAGAGGTCATGGCAGGGCGGACAAGGGATTTTCGCCCGGTGCTGGCAAGCCGGATCATGAAGGTCGCCCGACTCGCCAATCCGCGCACCCTCTCAATCCATCCTACCGGCCCTTATGAGCCTGAAGAAGAACTCGGCCTGCTCGTGGCGAGCATGTGGGGCATGAAACACGAGGCGCAGTGGCACGTACCGAGCTATGCGCGCTGGAGTGAAGGCGAGGACGCGACGCCGGCCTATGAGCATCTCGCCAATCTCCTGCGCCTGGTCGGCTGGTCGCAGCAGGTCTCCTCCATTCGTCCGTGGATCCTCAAGACGCCGCAGCACATGATGGACCTGCCGGCCTTGCTGAAGGTGTTCCCCGACGCGCGCCTGATCTTCACCCATCGCGATCCGCAGGCGGTCGTCGGCAGCGCTGCCTCGCTCGCCTGGAACCAGACGATCCTCTATTCCGACAACGTCTCCCCGCAGCGGATCGGCAGGGAGTGGCTGACGAAGACCGAAACCATGATAGCGCGCATGCGCAAGGCGCGCGATGCCATACCGGCCGAGCGCATGATCGATGTCCAGTATGAGGAGATGGAACGCGACTGGAGCGGCACGATGGAACGGGTCTATGGTTTCCTCGGCCTCGACATGGAGCCCGCCCTGGCAGGGATGGAAAGCTATCTCGACCAGGCCAAGGCGCTCAAACGAACGCCGCATCGCTATAGCCTTGAGCAGTTCGGGCTGAGCCAGGGGGAAGTCTCGGAACGGCTCGGCGATTACGTCCGGGCATATGAAATCCCGAGCGAAGCCGATTTGGGCCATCTCGCCGCGCGGCGCCGAGGCGTGCGCTAGCTGCGCCGTTTGCACCGACGCCACGGAACCAGATCACGGCCAATCCGTTGATCTCCCAAAGGAGATTACGATGATTGGCAAGATTATCGGCGCCGGAATGGGCGCCAAGGCGGCAGAGCATACGAGCAAGATCGGCGGCCCGCTGGGCGCCGTGCTTGGTGCGACGGCTCCCGTCCTGCTGCGCCGGATGAGCATTCCGGCGATGATCGCGATTGGCGCAGGCGGCTACCTCGTCAAGAAGCTGATCGACAAGCAGGAAGAAGAGAAGGCTGCGCCCGCCAAGAAAACAGCTACCAAGCGCAAACCGCCACGCACGTCGAAGGCACCTGCTGCAGCCTGACCTGGCTGTTCAAAATTCCCCTCCAAGCGGGGGCGAGCGCCTGCACCCTCCCATGAGAGTGCAGGCGTTTTTCGTATCCGGCTCGATTCCTTGGGCAAAATGCTTACATTCGGGGCTAGCCACGCTGTAATCCAGCCGTAACAGGGGCGAGCCATGCGCAATTCCCATCTCCGGAAACCACCCAGGATGACGATTGTGCACGATTCCGACGATATGCCGAGCGACCTGACGTCGGCGCCCGAACGCTACGTCAATCGCGAATTGTCCTGGCTTTCCTTCAATCGCCGGGTCCTCGCCGAGGCGGAGAACCTGCGTTATCCGCTGCTCGAGCGTCTGCGGTTCCTGTCGATTTCGGCCAGCAATCTCGACGAGTTCACGATGATCCGCATCGCGGGGCTCGAAGGCCAGGCGAGCCGGGGGATCGAGACCACGGCGATCGACGGTACTTCCCCGCGCCAACAGCTGGATGCCATCCGCGACGACCTGCTGGTGATCGAAGCGCGCCAGCAGGAGGCACTGGAGACGCTGCGCGAGCTACTGTTTCGCGAGGGCGTCCGGATTGCCAATATCGACCAGCTCGATAATGCCGAAATCGACTGGCTGCGCGAATATTTCGCCACCGAGATCGTGCCGCTGATTACCCCGCAGGCGATCGATCCGTCGCACCCCTTCCCCTTTGTCGCCAACATGGGGATGGGGGCGATTTTCCGGCTCAAGCGCGGCAAGCGCAAGGGCGATCTCGTCGAAATGGTGCTCATCCCCAGCGGCGTACCGCGGTTCGTCCGCGTACCCGGGGATCCGGTCGCCTATGTCGCGATCGAGCAGCTCATCACTCGCTTTGCCGACGTGCTCTTCCCCGGCTTCAAGATCCTCGGCGACGGGCTCTTCCGCGTATTGCGCGACAGCGACATCGAAGTGGAAGAAGAGGCCGAGGACCTCGTCCGTTTCTTCCGCACCGCGATCCAGCGCCGCCGACGGGGGCGGGCCGTCCTCCTCGAACTCGACAGCGATTGCGATGCAGCCGCCGAAGCATTGCTGCGTGAGCAATTCGACGTCGATCCGGCGATGATCGTCAAGACCGAGGGTATGCTGAGCCTGCGGCACCTTGATTCAATCTGCAACGAGCCGCGCCCCGACCTCAAGTTCGCGCCGTTCGATCCGCGCTATCCCGAACGCATCCTGGCGCATGACGGCGACTGCTTTTCCGCAATTCGCGAGAAGGACATCGTGATCCATCACCCCTACGAAAGCTTCGAGGTGGTGGTCGACTTCCTTCATCAGGCGGCCAATGATCCGGCGGTAGTCTCGATCAAGCAGACGCTCTACCGTGCGGGAGACCAGTCGCCGGTTATCGCGGCGCTGATTGAGGGGGCGCAGAACGGCAAGGCCGTTACGGCGGTGGTCGAGCTCAAGGCGCGCTTCGACGAGGAGCGCAATATCCATTGGGCAAGCGAGCTTGAACGCGCAGGCGTGCAGGTGATCTACGGCTTCACCGACCTCAAGACCCACGCCAAGGTCAGCCTGATCGTGCGCCGCGAGGAAGAGGGCTATCGCACGTATTGCCACTTCGGTACCGGGAACTACCACCCGGTCAACGCGCGCATCTACACCGACCTCAGCTTCTTTACTGCCGATCCGGCATTGGGGCGCGATGCGGCCAAGCTGTTCAACTATGTCACCGGATACGTCGAACCGAGCACGCTTGAAGCGCTGGCGATTTCGCCGCTCGGCTTGCGCGAACGCCTGGAGCAATTGATCGATCGTGAGATGGCCAATGTCGCTGAAGGCAAGCCAGCGGGGATTTGGTGCAAGCTCAATGCGATTACCGACCGGCGCATGATCGACAAGCTCTACGAGGCGAGCGACGCCGGAGTGCCGATCTACATGATCGTGCGCGGAATCTGCTCGCTGCGGGCGGGCGTGCCGGGCCTGTCGGAGAACATCCGTGTCAAATCGGTGATCGGGCGGTTCCTCGAACACGGCCGCATCTGGGCCTTTGCCAATGGCCACGAATTGCCTAGCCGCAAGGCGGAAGTCTACCTGACCAGCGCCGACGCCATGTCGCGCAACCTCGACCGGCGGGTCGAGGTGCTGGTACCGATCACCAACAAGACCGTGCATGATCAGGTGCTCGGCCAGGTACTGCTCGCCAGCATCCTCGATACCGAACAAAGCTGGGCACTGGGGCCGGACGGCGAGTATTATCGCATGCGCGTGGGTGAAGGCGGGTTCAATTGTCACGAATACTTCATGAGCAACCCGTCGCTCTCGGGGCGCGGATCGGCCCTCAAGAGCCAGGAGGTGCCGCATCTGTCGCTGGGCGGTGCGGCGCAGGGGAAACCTTCTTAGTGGGCCCTGCGCTTTGAACGGCAGGACGCGTCAGACGCGCCGGGCGGTGATCGACATTGGCTCGAACACGGTCCGTCTCGTGATCTACGAGGGGCCGCAGCGCGCGCCCGAAGTCTTCTGGAACGAGAAGGTTGCAGCGCGCTTGGGGCAGAACCTCTCGACCACCGGGGAAATCCCGGAGGCTGCCGCAGAGGAGGCGCTCGGCGCGCTCGCTCGCTATGAACTCATCATCCGCGACCTTGGTGTCGAGGACGTCCAGACTGTCGCGACCGCCGCCGCGCGCGAAGCGACGAATGGTGCCGAGTTTCTCGGCAGAGTGGCCGCGCTCGGCCTTGAGCCGCGCCTGCTTGCCGGCGAGGAAGAAGCGCGGTTTTCGGCGATGGGCGCCATCGGGGCCTTTCCCGGCGCGCATGGCGTGGTAGCCGACCTTGGCGGTGGCAGTCTGGAACTCGTCTCGATCGCCGACGGCGATAGCCATCACGGATCGAGCCTGCCACTCGGCACCCTGCGATTACCGGCGCTGCGCAAGAAGAAGGGTTTCGGCAAGAGCATCCGCAAGGCCTTCGCCTCGGTTGGTTGGGCCCATGCGCATGAAGGCCCGCTCTACATGGTGGGAGGCACCTGGCGCGCACTTGCTCGGTTTGCGATGAACCGGATCGACTATCCGCTGACCGATCCGCATGGCTTCGAGCTCGAAGTCGACGAGGCGATGGAACTGTGCGGCAAGCTCGCCCGCGCCAAGCCGGAAAAGCTGGCGAGCATGGGCGGGATCACCCCGATGCGCGCCGGATACCTGCCAGACGCCGGCGCACTGCTCAAGGTGATGCTGGACGAATTCCAGCCGGAGAAGCTGGTGTTCTCGTCCTGGGGTATTCGCGAGGGCTTGTTGTTCGACCGGCTCGATCCATTGCGCAAGACGCAGGATCCCTTGCTGGCAGGCGTCAATGCTTTCTGTGAGATCCGCGAAGCGACGATCACCCATGCAACGCGGGTCGCCGGGTGGACCGTGGAAATCGCCGGGGGGCCGAGCGGTGGTAACGGGACAAGCAATGGCAACGAGCGGCTGCGTCTGGCTGCGGCACAGCTTGCCAATGCGTTGCAACGGGTTGAACCCAACCTGCGCATCAACCACGCCACCGAATGGGCGCTCGACAAGCGCTGGATCAATTGCGACGCCCGCGACCGGGCAATGATATGCGCGGCGCTGTTCGGCAGTCTGGGCCGCACCGCATTGCCCGACAGTTTCCGTCGCCTTGCCGAAGATGATGACTTGCGCCGGGGGATCGCTTGGGGCCTTGGCATCCGTCTTGCGCGGCGAATGAGTGCGGGAGCGCGCGAATCCATCGCAATGAGTTCGCTCAGCCGCAAGAAGAACAAGCTGGTGCTGACGCTCGAACCCAGTCGCGCCGCTCTGGCGCATTATCCGTTGACGTTCGACCTCGAAGTGCTCGCCAACTGGCTCGACCTCAAGCCGGAAATCAAGATCGGGGAAGTGGCTCCGGCGGAGATCTAAACGGGAGAATGGTGGGCGCGGCAAGGATTGAACTTGCGACCCCACCCGTGTGAAGGGTGTGCTCTACCACTGAGCTACGCGCCCGTCCGGTCGTCTAGGCGGCCCTTGGCCTGCCGGACAGGGGCGCGCAATTGCCACGGGTACTGCCGCTTGGCAAGTGCCGACTTTGGCCGAAACCGGATTACGCAAATGAAACGGCCGGGGCCGGGCGCTGGCCCTTGCACACCGACCGTTTCAGGCGCTGACCCCTGGGAGGAGCGGGTCAGTATTCGATGGTTGCGGTCAGGAATACCTGCCGTGGATTGCCGTAGAACGCGGTCAGCGTTCCTTCCGGGCCAAGCGTCGGGATCGGCTGGCCATTGGCGCCGGGAATGATGGCACCCGTCGTCGGATTGGTGGCGACGAAGGTGTAGCCGCTGGTCTTGTATTCCTTGTCGAACAGGTTCTTGCCGTAGAGACCAATCGACCAACGGTTGCCCGGCGCCTTGTAGATCACGCTGGCATCGACCAGCGCATAGCCATCCTGGTCGATATAGGGATTGGGAATCTCGAATTGGTAGGTCTTGCTGCGGTAGCTGACGCCGGTGCCCAGGTAGAGATCGCCCTCGCCGACGGGGAGAGTGTAGCTGAGATTGGCCGACCCGGTGAATTCCGGGGTGTTCTGGACCTCGCGAAACTCGGCGACGTCGGTCGGGGTGTTGCCGATATTGGTGATGTACTCGTCATACTCGGCGTCGATCCAGCCTGCCGAAAGCGCGAGGTTGAAGCCGCTGCCGAGCCGGACATTACCTTCGAATTCGAGGCCCTTGAAGGTCGCCTTGCCTGCATTCGAGACCACGCCGCAGAAGGTCGGCAGACCGCCGACGGTGCAGGCGACCGAACCCGGAATCTGGACGTCGGTGTAGTCGGCATAGAAGGCAGCCAGCGCGAGATTGACCGCGCCGCCGGCAAGCGAAGCCTTGTAGCCCAGCTCGTAGCTGTCGACCTCTTCGGGTCGGAAGCTGAGGAAGGCAGAGACTTCCGCATCAGAGCGGCTGCCATTGCCGTCGAGATCGGGGGCATTGGCACCGACCCCGCGGGGGTCGAAGCCACCGCCCTTGAAGCCCTTGGAATAGCTGGCGTAGATATTGTGATCGGGCGTCGGCATGAAGCTGACCGAGGCGCGTGGCGTGAATTTCTTGAACTCGCGGCTACCTGAGAAATCGGTGCTCGGCGCGCCGAAGGGAACGCCGGCGCCACCGAAGATTGGTGACCCGCCGCCGAGATAGTTCTGGCGCAGGATCGAGGCGGAACGCTCGTCCCAGGTGTAGCGCCCGCCGACCGAGAGCGAGATCTGCTCAGTCACGTCGAAGGTGAAGTCTCCGAAAACGGCATAGGTTTCGGTATCGACATCGGCTTCGGTGAAGGCGGTCAGTCCGGGGAACGTAGTGAAGATCCGGACGTCGAACAGCGTGTCCGCCTTGGCGTCGAGGTAATAGAACCCGACCAGGCCGCTGAACGCGCCGCCATCGTCCCACAGCAGCTGCACTTCCTGGCTCAGCTGCTCGTTGAAGTAGCTCCCCGGAACATCGAGATCGACCGCCGGCAGCGCGTCGAAGTCGATCGGCGTATCGGTGCTGTCCTTGCGGAAGGCCGAGATCGACCTCAGCGTGAGGGCATCGGACAGTTCGATCTCAGCGTTCATCATCACGCCATAGGCTTCGACTTCCTGTTCCGGATCGTTCAGCCCACCGCGCGTGTCGAAGACGTTGTCTAGCACAGGGGCTCCCGAGACGAGGCCGGGTATCAGGCGGTGGCCGCCTCGCGGATTGCTTTTGTCCTTGGTGTAGTCGCCCTGGATGCGCAGGAATACCGGCTCGCCATAACCGCCCATTTCGAGGCTCGCACGGCCGGCCCAGATATCCTTGTTGTAGTTCTCAATTCCCAGCGTGAGATTGTCGCCAAAGCCGCCGCGCGAAAGGCGGGCGAGAGAACCGCCGACACGGACGAGATCACCCAGGGGCGCACCGACCGTCACGACCCCTTCGGCCTGGTCGTAGGTGCCGTAGGTAGCACGTGCCTTGAGATAGAAGTCCTGCGGCAGACGCTTGGTCACGTATTTGACCGCGCCGCCGATCGTGTTGCGACCGTATAGCGTCCCCTGCGGGCCGCGCAGGACTTCGATCCGTTCGACGTCGTAGATGTCGAGGACGGCCGCCTGCGGTCGATTGAGATAAACGTCGTCGAGGTAGATGCCGACGCCTTGCTCGAAGCCGGAAACGGGATCCTGCTGCCCGATCCCGCGAATGAAGGCGGAGAGCGTCGAGTTAGTCGCGCGCGAGCTCTCCAGCGTGACGTTGGGCGCGAAATTGCCGACATCGGTGAGATCGAGCGCCCCCTGGTTCGCCAGTTGCTCGCCCGAGATAGCGGTGACAGCGATCGGAACATCGATGGCGCGCTCTTCGCGGCGGCGGGCAGTCACGACGATGACGTTGCCATTGGCCTCCCCTTCCACGCCGGTGCCCGCGTTGTCTTGCGCGGCGACGCCCGACGGCGCGAGTGCGATTGCCAGCGCTGCACCGGCGCAGCCGGTCAACCAAGCGTGAGTAGGAATTCGAGCCGAACAAGCCATCAAACACTCTCCCTGAGTCCAAGTCCGGTCTCCAATATTGAAAGTTGAACCAACTTTCAAGTTCAGACTTGCGCGGCGTGATCGCACCGCTTAGTTTCCGGGGCGGGGGAGAGAATTTCGATGGACCAGCCAGCTGCTGCGAGCGACAAGACACCGCGCACTTCGCGCGGACGACGCACCCTGCGCAAACTGCTCGATGCGGCGGCGGTGGAATTCGGTGAAAAGGGGTTTCACGAGGCTTCGATCAGCTCGATTACCGGGCGCGCCAATGTCGCGCTGGGCACGTTTTACACCTATTTCGACAGCAAGGACGCGCTGTTCCGGGCCCTCGTTGCGGATATGAGCGAGGCGGTGAAGGCCAGCGCGCGCGAGGCCATCCACGAAGGCATGGGGGCGTTGGAGGTCGAGCGCGCGGCCCTGGCCGACTTTCTCAAGTTTGCGCGCGAACATCGCGAGATCTACCGGATCATCGATGAAGCGGAATTCGTCGATCCCGCCAGCTATCGCCGCCACTACGAAACTATTGCCGATCGCTTTGTCGAACGCCTCAAGGGTGGTGGCAACAGTGGCGAGCTGCGCGGCGGGCTGGGCGAGGTGCACGCCTGGGCCCTGATGGGAATGAACGTTTTTGTTGGCCTCCGCTACGCCGTATGGGGCGAAGGCCGGGAGGACCTCGACAGGATTGCCGAGGAGGTCAACCTCTTGATTGCGCGCGGCATCGAAGCCACAGAGGGCTAAGCGCGGGCTATTTGGCGAAGAAGCCCAGCACGCTCTCCAACCAGCTCGACCCGACGCCTCCTTGCGCAGGGGCGGCCACGCGACCGGACTTCGGGCATTCGAGACAATAGGCTTGCACCCCGCGCGCGCCAAGCAGTCGGTCGAGATCGAGCGCCAGTCGCGCCGAAAATTCCTGCTGGCCCTGGGCGATGACGCCAAAGAGATCGGCGCCTGCCTTATGTGCCTGCTTGGCATCGTCGCTTAGCATGCGACGGATCAGCGTTTCGTAAGGATCGGCTGAAGAACCGAGACGGACAAGGTGCCAGTCGCCTTCTTTGAGCCCGGCCTCCTTCGCCGCCCATTCGGCCGCGTCGTCGAGACCGCCGAACTGGCTGACAAGGCCAAGTTGGCGCGCGCTGCCGCCGTCCCAGACGCGGCCCTGCGCCACCTCGTCGACCCGGGCGGGCGTCATCCCGCGCGCTTTCGCGACATACGCAACGAACTTGGTGTAGATGTTGTCGACCGAGCCCTGGAGGATGGTATCGACCTCGGGCGTGAAGCCGGCGACGAGGTCGGGCTGGCCCGACAGCGGGGTGGTACGGAAACCGTCGGGATTGACCCCGATCTTGGCTGCGGTCTGTTCAAATGTCGGGATCACGGCAAACACGCCGATCGAGCCGGTAATGGTTTCCGGCTGGGCAAAAATCTGATCCCCCGCGGTCGCGACCCAATAGCCGCCGCTCGCCGCGACATTGGCGAAGGAGATCGCGACGGGAATGTCGTTGGCCTTGTGACGCATGATCGCGCGTCGGATTTCCTCCGAGGCCAGCACCGATCCACCGGGCGAATCTACTCGCACCACCAAGGCCGCCAGATCGTCGTCGAGCGCGTCGTCGAGCAACTGCGCGATGCGGTCGCCACCCGCCGAGCCGGGGCCGGCATCGCCATCGACGATATCGCCGGCGACGGTGACGACGCCGATCGCCTTGCCTGGCTTCTTGTCGCCAATATCGGCCAGAAAGGGCTTGAGCCCGGTGGAAGCATAGGAACCCGGTGCGTCATCCCAATCGTCCTTGCCAGCGAGTTCCGCCATGCGCTTGCCGAAATCGATGCGGCTGCCAAGCTTGTCGACCAGCTTCGCCGAAAGCGCGGCCTGCGCCAGATCACCCTTTGCCGCCGCGACCCATTCAGCGGGCTGGCCGGTGACCCGGGCGAGATCGAGCGCCGGGCGGGCCTTCTTCACATTTGCCTGCCACTCTTCCCACAGAGCGCCGTAAAGGCTGGTGTAGTTTTCGCGCGATTCCTCCGACATCGAGTTGCGCGAATAGGGCTCGACGGCCGACTTGTAGGTGCCGACCTTGTAGACATGGGCGTTGATGCCGAGCTTCTCGATCAGCTCGCCGTAATAGAGATTGCTGCCTCCAGGTCCGGCGATCATCGCTCCGCCCATCGGATCGAGCCACACCTCGCTTGCATGCGCCGCCAGCATCATGCCGTCGTCCATATAGCCGACGGCATAGGTCAGGACCGGCTTGTTTGCCCCGCGCACGCGGTCCATCGCTTCGCCCACTTCCTGCAGGTGCACTTGTCCGCCGCCAAGGAACCGGGTGAGATCGATCGCCACCGCCTTGATACGGTCGTCGGTGGCTGCCGCTTCCAAGGCTGCGACCAATTCGTGGACCGGGTATTCGCCGACCGGCGCCTCTTGCGCCAGCAATGCCTGCAGCGGATCGACTTCGCTGCGCTCCTCCACCACATAGCCGTCCAGTTCCAGCAGCAGCGCGCCGTCGCGAACGAGGCCAGGGCTGGGGCGGGCGGATAGGATCGCGAAGAGCAGCGCAAAAAACAGCAACAGGAACAGCAGGGCCAGCCCGTCCTTAATGCCAACCAGCAGCCGCCAAATCTTGCCTGCGAAACTCATATGCGCCCCAAATTGCCTAATGTCGGGGCTAATCTAGGGGTTGTGCCTGAAACTTCCAATGGAAAGCGGCCAAGGAAAAGGTTGAGCGGTCGACACCCTTCGACTAAGGGCGTGGCTTTAATGACATCGACGGACACCACCTCGCACAGCGCCCGCTATCCTGCGGGTTCGCTGGCCTATCCGCACCGCGACCTGCTTGGCATCGCACAGCTTGAACGGCACGAAATCCTCTATCTGCTGGACGAGGCCGAGCCTTGGGTCGAGCTCAACCGGCAAAGCTCGAAGCATGTCGACCGGCTCGCCGGGCTGACGATCATCAATGCCTTCTTCGAAAATTCGACCCGAACGCTGCTGAGCTTCGAGATTGCTGGCAAGCGGTTGGGTGCCGACGTAGTCAATATGCATGCCGCGCAATCCTCGGTGAAGAAGGGCGAAACGCTGATCGATACCGCGATCACGCTCAACGCCATGCGTGCAGATGCCATCGTCATCCGACACGGTTCGAGTGGGGCGGTCGACCTGATCGCGAGCAAGGTCGATTGCCCGGTCCTCAACGCAGGCGACGGGCAACACGAGCATCCGACGCAGGCCCTTCTCGATGCGCTTGCACTTCGCCATGCTCTGCGTGGACGCGGCGAGGCGGCCGAAGACTTCACCGGGCTGACGGTCACGATCTGCGGCGACATCCTGCATAGCCGCGTCGCGCGTTCGAATATCCTGTGCCTGCAGGCGCTCGGTGCTTCGGTCCGTCTGTGCGCGCCGCCAGCGCTGATGCCGGTGGGAGTCGAAGCGATGGGGGCGCAAACGTTCCACGATTTCGACGCCGCGCTCGATGGTAGCGATGTGGTGATGATGCTGCGGCTCCAGAACGAGCGGATGCAGGGCCAGTTCATTCCGTCGGAGCGCGAGTATCATCACCTTTACGGCCTCACCAGGGAACGGTTGAAGCGCGCCGCGCCTGACGCTTTGGTCATGCACCCGGGCCCTATGAATCGCGGGGTCGAGATCGACAGCGAAGTGGCCGACATGCTCGACCGCTCGATTATCACGCGGCAGGTCGAGATGGGGGTCGCGATCAGGATGGCTTGCCTCGACATATTGACCCGCAAGGCGCGCGGTGTGGAGGGCTGGGCATGAAACAGCAACGCCCCCTCACGATCGTCAATGGCCGCGTCGTCACTCCCGACGGCCTCGTCGATGGCGGACTAAGGCTGGTCGATGGCGCAATTGCCTCGGTCGGTTCGATCGAGGCGCAGGACGGCGACGAAACCCTCGACGCCAGGGGCCAGGTCATTGCGCCTGGCCTGGTCGATCTGGGCGTCTTCGCGATCGACAAGCCCGCGTTCCACTTCGGCGGGATCACGCGCGCGGCCTTGATGCCCGACCAGTCTCCCCCGCTCGACTATCCGAGCCGGGTGAACCTGATGGCAAAGAGCGGCAAGCCGGACTTGTGGGTCCATCCGCTTGCCGCTGCGACCTGCGATCTCAAGGGCGCGCAATTGGCCGAGATAGCGCTGATGAAGGACGCAGGCGCGCGCGGCGTTGCGACCGGGCGCCGCTGGGTCGCCGACAGCGGGGTGATGCTGCGCTTGCTGCAATATGCCGCCATGCTCGACCTGGTGGTTGTAACCCATGCCGAAGACGGTGGACTGGTGGGCAGCGCGGCTGCAACCGCAGGCGAAATGGCTACCCGTCTGGGTTTGCCGAGCGCCCCGGCAGAGGCCGAAGCACTCGCGGTGGCACGCGATCTCGCACTGGCCGAAATCTCGGGCGCGCGGCTGCATTTTCGCCAGGTGACGACGCGGGCCTCGCTCGAACTGGTGCGGTCGGCCAAGGCACGCGGGGTCAATGTCACGGCGGGCGTTACGCCTGCGCATTTCATGCTCTCCGATCTGGCAACCGCGGACTTCCGGACCTTCGCCCGGCTGTCGCCGCCGCTGCGGCTCGATGCGGATCGCAAGGCGGTGATCGAGGCGATCGGAGACGGGACGATCGACGTCATCGCGTCGGGCCACGATCCGCGCGGGGCGGAGGATAAGCGCTTGCCCTATGCCGATGCGGCCGAAGGCATGGCCGGGGCGGAAACATTGCTGGCGATGACGCTGACGCTGGTGCGGGACGAAGTCATCGACCTGCCGCGGGCGTTCGACCTCCTCGCGCGCAATCCGGCCCGGTTGCTTGGGGTGAATGCCGGTGAACTGCGCATGGGATTTGAAGCCGATGTTGCACTGATCGATCCCGAAAAACCTTGGATCATCGACCGCCGGGAAATGAAATCGACCGCCGATAACACGCCGTTCGATGGCCAGCCGACGCAAGGCCGGGTGACCGCTTTGTTCAAGGGCGGCGTTTCGGTCGACTAATCCTATCTGGCCGATTTCCATCAGGGTCGGAAAGGTGTAGAGTCCGGCGCAGGGCCGCGTTCCTCATGGTGGGGAGGGGGGCTTGGCTACTCACGCAGAATCGAATGCGTCGCACGTGCACGCGCCGGTCGAGGGAACGCTGACCGCGTTCATCGATCGTTGGATTTACGTTTTCATGGCGGTGTTCCTGATCGCCATCGTCTTGGTCGGTTTTATCCCGGACTCGCTGATGAAGATGGATGCGGTGGCGCAGGGGCAACGACCACCCTTTCCGATGGTCATGCATGTTCACGCAGTCCTGATGGGCAGTTGGATGTTGCTGTTGCTGGCGCAAACCACGCTGATGGCGACCGGGCGCAGAGGGATGCATATGCAGCTGGGCATACTTGGCATGATCCTGGCGCCCGCCCTGGTGCTGGCAGGCGTGGTCCTGGTGCCTGTGAACCTTAGGCTGGTGGTTGCCTTCTCCGAAGGAGCGCCGCCGGCAGCTATCGAGCAGACGCAGCAATTTCTACACTTCATGACCAATATCGCGATCGCGCAGTTTCGGATCGGGGTGTGTTTCCTACTGATGGTGTTCATTGCACTGCGCGCGCGCCGGAACGATTCCGAATTGCACAAGCGGATGATCATCCTCGCTACGATTGCACCCTTGCCGGCCGCGTTCGACAGGATGACTTTCCTGCCGCACACGCTGCCGGATTCTCCGCTGACGATGGATTTCTGGCCCTTGTTGGCAATCTTGCCGATGCTGGTGTGGGACATCTATCGCGGG
Source organism: Altererythrobacter sp. CAU 1644 (assembly GCF_029623755.1). Lineage (NCBI taxonomy): Bacteria > Pseudomonadati > Pseudomonadota > Alphaproteobacteria > Sphingomonadales > Erythrobacteraceae > Altererythrobacter > Altererythrobacter arenosus. The sequence continues at coordinate 678,903 of NZ_CP121106.1, read as the reverse complement.
CGCGGGGTCCACAAGGCCTACCTGATCTACGCCGCGATCATGGTGCCCTCGGCGATCATCGTGAATCTCCTGTGGAATTCGGCCTGGTGGCACTCGGTCATGCCCGGAATTCTCTACGGCGCATAAAAATGGCCCCCGGAACCTTGCGGTGCCGGGGGCAGTCTCGCTGAAATAGTGAGTTGGCTTATCGGGCGGCCAAGCGGCGCTGGCTCGCTACCGTACCCGGCATGGGGCTGCTTTCCGCATAGGCGAAGCAACCCTTGCCGGTCGCCTTGACCGTCGAGCACATCGCCCGGGCGCTGGCAGCGCCGAAACCGGCGGCGGCAACGCGGTAGTAGGTCTTGCCCTTGACCTTGGCCTCGGTGATCACAGCTTCGCGACCCGAGAGCTGCGAATAGCGCTTCTGGTAGATCGACCAGGCGCGTTCGGCGCCAGCCCGGCTCGAGAAGCTGCCCAGTTGCACCAGATGCGTGCCTTCGGTCTGATCGACCGTGGCCGCCATACGGCGCTGCGTGCTGTTGGCGGCAACGCGCGAAACCGGTGCCGGCCGCGCTTCGACATAGCCTGCCGGGAGCGCCTGCACGACCTCGTTGGAGACGTAGCGCGATGCAGGTTCTGCGCTGGCAACCGGAGTGTAGTATTCTTCGGCGACCGCGAACTGGCCCGGCACATCTGCTGCCGGCAGCTCTTCGCCATCGACATCGCCATATGCCAGCATCGTGGCGTCTTCGGCCGGGATTTCGGCAGCGGCTTCGGCCACCATCATGCCGTGGCTGGGGAAGTTGGCGAGCGCAAGGTGCGTCGGCTGGCCACCATCGGCGGCGGGAGCGACGTTGAGCAGGCTCGCGACCCGGCGCTGGTAGTCTTCCGGACGCGCGCTTTCAGCCCAGTCGCTGAGGCGCTGGTCGAGTTGGTCGGCCGGGACATCTTCTGCCGCCATGACGCGGGCGGCGCGCCAATTGCCTTGGAGCGCGTAGGCATAGGCCAGGTTCTGGCGAACCTTGGCGCTTTCGTCGCCAGCGCGAACCGCATTGCCCAGGATGTGGACACCGCGGTCAGTCTCGCCTGCAAGCGCCAGTGCGAGGCCGAGGTCGGCGCCGCCGATTTCGTCCTGCCACTGGTTGAGCATGTCGACCGCTGCAGCATTATTGCCGAGCGCGACTTCGGCGAGCGCGTAGCTCAGCACGGTGCGCGGGTCGCTGTCGCCCAGTTCGATCGCATCGCTGAAGCTGGTGGCTGCCGAGGCGAACCGACCGGCTTCGAGATAGGCTGCGCCGAGCAGCGCGCGATAACCGGAATTGCGCGGTTCGGAGAGAACCGCAGCTTCGGCATGCGCGATGGCCTTGTCGACCTGCCCCTTCTCCAGCGCGACCTGTGCCTTCTGGAACGAGGTCTCGGCCAGCGGTGCAGCATTGGTGCTGCAGCCTGCCAGCGCGACACTGGCCAATGCCGTGGTAACGGCAAGGCTCATCTTGGGGCCAATCATCGGCTTCTTCTTGGCGGTACGACTCATCGTCTATCCCCCTCTTTCAGCGCATCCATCCTTCAGTTCCGCTTCATCCGAGCGGCCAAGGATTCGAGATCATCAATTTCGTCGAGCAGGGCGTCGAGCGCGGCGGTCACAAGCGATTGCGCGCTCTTTCCCTGCATGGTTGCGGCAAGCCGCAGTTTCAAATGGCGGTCGGCGTCGAGGCGCAGCGTGAAGGCGGCGCGCTTGCCCTGCTTGATCGCGCTCTTGCGCGCTTTGGCAGGCTTGGCCGGGGTCACCGAATTGTCCTGTTCAATGCTCTTGGCGAGTTGTTCGACCTGCTTGCGGACGATTGGCTGGTCGGCCTGGCTGTCCGAATTCGCCGGCTTGAGTTGGACGACTTCGGCGGTCCGTGCCTCGTCGTCGTCATGGCCCATGTCGTTCCAGCCCAGATCCTCGAGACTATCGGCGGTCGGGTTAGGAATCGGACCGAGCTGCGGACGCATTGCAGGCTTGGCGCCACCCTTGCGTGCGAGAAGGGTGGGGCTGAGAGAGGCAAAGCTGGCTTCGGTCATGGCGATGCGCGCTCCTTGCTTTGCCCGTTACTGGGCGACGCGGCGGCCGAAGCCACCACCGGGGCGGTTGGCACCCGGGATCTGCGACTGCGAATTCGGAGCCGCGAAAACGGTACGACGGAAGTTCTTCTCAAGACGATCCGAGATATACTTCCAGAGCGCGGTAACCTCGGCGGCGCTGCGGCCATCGGGGTCGACCTCCATCACCGTACGGCCGTCGATCATCGAGGCGGCAAAATCGGTGCGGTGGTGAAGCGTGATCGGAGCGACCGTGCCGTGCTGCGAAAGTGCAACGGCTGCTTCCGAAGTGATCTTGGCCTTGGGCGTCGCCGCGTTGACGACGAACACCAGCGGCTTGCCGGCGCGTTCGCACAGGTCGACCGTGGCACCCACGGCGCGCAGGTCGTGCGGGCTGGGGCGGGTCGGAACGACGATAAGCTCGGCGACACCGATCACCGACTGGATCGCCATGGTGATGGCTGGCGGCGTATCGATGACTGCCAGCTTGAAGCCCTGCTGACGCAGGACCTGGAGGTCGTTCGCGAGGCGAGCGACGGTGGTCTGGGCGAATGCCGGATATTCGGCCTCGCGTTCGTTCCACCAGTCGGCGAGCGAGCCCTGCGGGTCGATGTCGATAAGTACAACCGGGCCTGCGCCTGCGCGCTGAGCCTGGACGGCCAAGTGACCGGAAAGAGTAGTCTTCCCCGATCCGCCTTTTTGCGATGCCAATGCTAGTACACGCAAAGCCTGGGTCCCCCTGGTTAGCCCCAATGATCTTCAAGCCTATGACGGCTTCATTTGTGGGGGATCGCAGGATACCCCTAATATTGGGTTAACGAGGGTCTCTTCGCGCGCTCCGAAAGCGGGCGCGGTTTTGCTAACGTGGTATTTACCATGAAGCCGTAGAACCGGCATTTCGATGCGCGTGAGAGAAGGGGATTGCAGTGCAGACCATCGGACCGAAATCGAGCCTGTTGCTTGCAGGGGTCGCAGCGTCGCTATGCCTCGCCGCGCCGCTTGCTGCCAGCGTCAAGGACGGCGTCGATGCGTGGTCGCGCGGCGATTACGAGGCCGCCGTCGCCGAATGGCAGGGGCCAGCCACACAGGGCGATCCCGATGCGCAATTCAACCTTGCCCAAGCCTATCGCCTGGGGCGGGGGGTACCTACCGACATGGATCGCGCCCGCGAAATGTATCGCGCAGCGGCCGCCAATGGCCATGTGAAAGCCGCCGACAACTACGGCATGTTGCTGTTCCAGGAGGGCAAGCGCGAGGATGCGATGCCCTATATACGCGATGCCGCCGACCGTGGCGATCCGCGCGCGCAGTACATTCTGGGGCTCGCCCACTTCAACGCTGACCTGGCGCCCAAGGATTGGGTCCGCGCCTATGCACTGATGACGCTCTCCCACGCCGCCGGCCTGCCGCAGGCAGCATCGGCGCTGACACAGATGGACAGCTTTATCCCGACCGAACAGCGCCAGATGGCGCAGTCGCTGGCAGCAGAGATCAAGACCGCAAGTGATGCGCGCCGGACCGCCGTGCTGGCCCAGGCCGACCTCGCCCAACCGGCCACTCCGGTCGAAGACGCGACACCGCGAGTGCCGCGCAGGGTGGCAACTGCACCGATCGCGCCCTCGAATGCGAGCGGGCCCAGCTACATGCCCGCAACCGCCGGGGCCGATTTCGTTGCGACGCCCGCGTCGAGCAGCGCCACCCAAACTGCACCTGCGCCGGTTCCTGCCGTGAGACAGGCGGCCGCTGGAACTGGCCCATGGGCAATCCAGCTCGGGGCATTCGGCGTGCCCGGCAATGCGGAGAAGCTCTGGAGCAAGCTCTCGGGCCGCCCCGAACTTGCAGGCGCGAAGAAGATATTCAAGCCCAGCGGCAAGGTTACAGTCGTGCTTGCGGGCGGGTTCGACAGCCGAGACGCGGCCGGCACTGCGTGCCAGAAACTGAAGGCCTCGGGTCAAGACTGTCTTGTGACGCGTAACTGATTGATGCACACCCCCGCGGCAAGAGACGGTGGGGCAATGGATGAGCGAGATAGAAGCGCAGGCGCAAGATGCGCCTGGTTCAAGCGAAGAATTGGCTGAACACGTAGCGACGCCGGATCAGCCCGTTGGCGGCGGCGAGCGCATAGCTTCGCTCGATTTCATTCGCGGGGTTGCTGTCATGGGTATCCTCGCGGCCAATATCGTTGCCTTCGGGCAACCCTTTGCCGCCTACATGTGGCCCGACGGTTTCCTCGTTCCGCATGGCGACGAGGGCGGCTGGATGTGGATCGCGCAATTCGTGCTGATCGACGGCAAGATGCGCGGGCTTTTCACCCTCCTGTTTGGCGCGGGAATAATCCTGTTCCTCGAAAGAGCCTGGGTGCGTGGTTCAGGCCGTTGGCTGCAATTTCGGCGGCTCGTCTGGTTGATGCTGTTCGGCCTCGTCCATTTCTACCTGATCTGGTTCGGCGATATTCTCTTCTCCTACGCCATATCGGGGATGATCCTGTTGTTATGCGTGAGATGGCGCGGAAAGACCCAATTGAAAGTCGGCTTGCTCGGCTATCTGGCAGGGGCAATCATCTATGCTGCGATCATGGTCCCGACCCACTTCGTTGCCGACACTCCCTTGGGTGAACAAGCGGCATTTGCCGAGATGAGCGATGACCTTGAAGGAGGGAAACAATACGCGATTGATGATGGTGCGACGGAAAACGAGATAAAGAGCTCGGGCGATTACGGTGCTTTCGTCGAGCATCGGATGAGCGAACACGGCACTGACCCCTACACCAATGTTCTGCTGTTCTTCCCTGAAAGTCTGCCGTTAATGCTACTTGGTATGGCGCTCTTCAAACTTGGCTTGTTCAGTGGAGGCTTTGACCCTGCGAGGCAACGCTTGTGGGGCTGGACGGGCCTGCTTGTCGGCGGTGCGCTTCACCTCGCTATCGCACTTTGGACCAAGTCTGTCGGCTTCACGTATTACGGCACGCTTGCGGCATTCATGGGCATCACACCAATCCCGCGCCTGATTATGGTGCTGGGCCTTGCGGCATTGCTGTCGCTCTATGGTCCCAGAGCAACCGGCTGGCTTGGCCAGCGGATCTCGGCGGCTGGCCGCGCGGCGTTCACCAATTATCTCGGGACCTCGATCGTGATGCTGTTCGTCTTTCACGGCTGGGCCTTGGGATTGTTCGGAGAGCTCAATCGCCCGCAGCTTTACCTCGTGGTCCTGTTGTCTTGGGTGATGATGCTGGCGTGGTCGAAACCCTGGCTCGAGCGGTTCCGGTACGGCCCGCTCGAATGGTTGTGGCGGTGCCTGACCTACGGAAAAGTTTTCCCGCTGAAGCGCTAAATCACTTGCTATTGCGAATTGTTCGCATAAATATGCTCTTGCGAATCACTCGCAGGAGAAGCGCAAACATGTATGTCTGCATCTGCAATGCGATCAGGGAGACGGAGCTCCGCCGTGTGGCGCGCCATGTTTCCGGCGATGCGGAAGCGGCCTATGCCGCGTTGGGCAAGCAGCCCAATTGCGGTCAGTGCCTGTGCGATGCAGACGCGATCCTGTTCGAGGAACGCGAGGCCGGCTTCCAGGCCGTGGCCGCCTAAAACCCACCGCTCGAAACGCTACTGAAAATCGCTCGCAAATGGCGGAATTCCGCCATTTTTGCGCTGTTCGCCCCTTGCCTCGCCAAGGCATCGGGCGCATAGATCAGCGACTTCCAATCCAGCCAGGAGACTTGCAGTGAAGGGCGACGAGAAAGTCATCGAGTTCCTCAACAAGGCGCTTACCAACGAACTCACTGCGATCAACCAGTACTGGCTGCATTACCGCGTCCTCGCCGATTGGGGCGTCTCGCGCCTCGCCGAATACGAACGCCATGAATCGATCGACGAGATGAAGCACGCCGATGTCCTGGCGGAGCGCATCCTGTTCTTGGGAGGGCTCCCCAATTTCCAGGCGATCCACAAGCTCAAGGTTGGCGAAACTGTCGAGGAAATTCTCAAGGCCGATCTTGCAGTCGAGATGGAAGCGATCCCGCTGCTAAAAGATGCGATCGAGCATTGCGAGAGCGTGCGCGACTACGTCAGCCGCGAGGTCTTCGAACGCATTCTCGAAAGCGAAGAGGAGCATGTCGATTTCCTCGAAACACAGTTCGACATGATCGAACGGATGGGCCTCCAGAACTACGTCCAGTTGCAGAGCAAGCCTGCGGGGGATGAGGAAGGCTAGTCCCCCAACTGCTGTCGATTTTTTCCAATAAGGGGCGATTAAGGTTTGACTCGCTTGGCTTTCACGCTCAGCCTTATGGGGCGGAAGGCAAAGAGAAACTGACTGGGCCGTTCTCCTTCCCAAGTGCGTGGGTCGCATTGCAACCAACGACACAAGGGGGAAATACGTGAAATCCTATCTCAAGCAAATCGGCATCGCCTGCGTTGCCGCGTCGGCACTTTCGATGGCAACACCGGCTGCCGCCCAGCTCAATGTCTGGGAAGACTACACTCCACAGAAAGAGATCATCGAACTCACCTACGTCAAGGTCGATGAAGGCCAGCTCGATACCTACCTCGAAGGCCTCAAGGAGACTTGGGTCAAGGGTAACGAAATCGGCAAGCAACTGGGTCAGGTGACCTCTTACGGCATCTATGCGGTGCCCTATGGCAGCAACGAGGTGAACCTGGTGCTGCGGATCACCTATCCGGACATGGCCTCGCAAGACGCCAGCAAGGCCGAATACGACAAGTTCATGGCCGCCTGGGGCAAGGAAAACAGCGACAAGGCGAACAAGACCGTGATCGAGCTGTACAACAAGATCCGCAAGATCAAGGGCACTTACCTGCTGCGCGAGCTCAAGATGAACCCGTAATCCGGTTCTCTCGACGATCAGGGGGCGGGGCCAATGGCTCCGCCCCTTTCGTTTGCTCCCGGCTAGCTTCCCTCGTCGGGGGCCGCATCCTCGCTGCGCTGCCCGCTCGCTGCAACGAAGGTTTCCATTACGAATAGCACCAGCGCGGCAATCATCAGCAGCATGGTCGCGATCCAGGCAATGGCAGTAAGCGTGCCGATCTGCGGTTTGATGAAGGCACTGACGAACAACAGCAGGATCACGAGAGAAATCGTCAAGGCCGCAGCAGTTGCAAACATCACCGCGCGCTGGGCGAGGCGGCGACGACGGCGCAGGCGCAGGAGTTCGCGGCGCTCCTTGGGTGATTGGTCGTCTTCCATCCGTGCCTCTAGCCGCTCGATCCGGTCCGCAACCCAGATCAGCCGCGCCATCATTACGTTCATCACGGCGCCGATCGCGGCAAGCAGGAAGGCCGGCGCAAGGCTTAGCCGGACAATCTCCTGCACCCTGAGGGTGCTTGACGTCCGTTCGAGCAATTCCGACGCGAGCGTGTGATCGGTGGCGAGCAGATCGAGCATGCTCAATCCTTCTTGTCGTAAGGGTTCTTGGGGCTCTTGAGCACGACCCGCACGGGCACGGCGTCGAAGCCGAGCTTCGCGCGGATGCCGTTGACCAGATAACGCTCGTAGCTCTTGGGCAGCATGTCGAGCCGCGTCCCGAACACCACGAACCGCGGCGGCCGGGTGCCGGCCTGGGTGATGTAACGCAGCTTGATCCGCTTGCCCTTGGGCGCGGGCGGCGGGTTGGCTTCGAGTGCATCGTCGAACCAGCGGTTGAGCGCAGCCGTCGGGACGCGCTTCGACCACGCCTCGCGCAGTTCAAAGGCGGCGCCGAGCATCTGGTCGAGCCCCTTTCCGGTCTTCGCGCTGACCGCGATCAGAGGCAGCCCGCGGACCTGCGCCAGCCCGTCATCTAGCGCGGCGCGAATGCCGTTGAACAGCGACGAGGCGTTCTCCGCCACATCCCACTTGTTGATCGCGACCATCAGTGCGCGGCCTTCCTGCAGCACCATGTCGGCGATTTTGAGATCCTGGTGTTCGAGCCCTTGCGTCGCATCGAGCAGCAGCACAACGACTTCGGCGAAATCGATCGCCCGCCGTGCGTCGGCGACGCTGAGCTTCTCGAGCTTCTCGACGACATTCCGCTTCTTGCGCATGCCCGCTGTGTCAATCAGCCGGATGTCGCGCACCTCGCCTGATTTGGGGTCGGTCCACCTCCAGTCGACCGCGATCGAATCGCGCGTGATACCGGCCTCGGGTCCGGTCAGCAGTCGGTCTTCGCCCAGGAGCTGGTTGATCAGGGTCGACTTGCCCGCATTGGGCCTGCCGACGATCGCGAGCTTCAGCGGACCGAGAACCAGGTCGTCGGGCTCGGCCGGTTCGCCAGCGCGCTCGGCTGCGGCCCGTTCTTCCTCTGCAGCGCCGATCAACGGCCAAAGCGCTCCGAACAGGTCAGCGACGCCTTCGCCATGTTCTGCCGACAAGGGAACCGGCTCTCCGAAACCGAGCGAGTAGCTTTCGAACACGCCGCTTTCGCCCGCCTTGCCTTCGGCCTTGTTGGCCACCAGCACGACCGGAATTTCCTGGCTGCGCAGCCAGCGCCCGATCTCCTCGTCGAGCGGCGTAATCCCCGCCCGCGCATCGATCACGAACATCGCCGCATCGGCACCTTCGAGGCTGACTTCGGTTTGCTTGCGCATCCGACCCGGCAGCGTATCGGGGTCCTCGTCTTCCCATCCGGCGGTATCGACCACCGTGAATTCCAGCCCGGCGAGCTCCGCGTCGCCCAGGCGGCGGTCGCGCGTCACCCCTGGCTGGTCGTCGACCAGCGCAAGCTTCTTGCCCACCAGCCGGTTGAACAGCGTGGACTTGCCGACATTGGGCCGGCCGATGATGATGACCTGCGGTTTCATGCTTGCCATGCCAAGTGGCCCCTTACCTGCCACTTGGCAAGCGGGGCGACCGATTAGCCCTTCTTGGCGACCGGGGGGTTTTCGCCCAGGTCTTCGTACCAGGCTTCGACCGGGCCGGTCAGCCTGATGGTCAGCGGCTGGCCCTTGCGGTCCATGGTCTTGCCCGCCTGGACGCGTACCCAACCTTCGGAGATGCAATACTCCTCGATATCGGTGCGGACCCGGTCCTTGAAACGGATGCCCACGCCGCGCTGCAGCTTGTCGGCATCGAAGTACTCCGAACGCGGGCTTACCGAGAGGCGATCGGGCGGGGTGTCGTTTTGTGTCTCTTCAGTCATGACGCGCGCCTTTAGAGCCGAGTAGTGTGATGAACAAGCCAGTTACGCTTGCCCTTTTGCGCAGGCCCGACTAATGGCGCACCCCTACACGCGTGGAGGCTGCGCCCGACGCGCGGCTTCGTTCGGGTTGCGGGCGTGGCGGAACTGGTAGACGCGCTGGTTTTAGGTACCAGTATCGAAAGATGTGGGGGTTCGAGTCCCTTCGCCCGCACCAACCCGCTCGCCAGTCCGCTCGTGCGTGGCTCGACCATGACGAAATTCTTGAAAAGGCTTAAGTTTTAATCCCATGCAGATCAAGGAAACCACCAACAAGGGCCTCAAGCGCGCCTATCAAGTCACCATTCCCGCGAGCGAAATCGCCGGGAAGATCGAAGCCGAGGTGAAGAAGATCGCGCCGCAGGTGAAAATGCCGGGCTTCCGTCCGGGCAAGGTGCCGGCGAATCTCATCAAGAAGATGCATGGCGAACAGCTGCACGCGCAGACCGTCAACGACATTATCCGCGATTCGGTCGACCGGCTGATGAAGGACAAGGAACTGCGTCCAGCGATGCAGCCCAAGATCGAGCTGGGAGAAGGCTACGAGGAAGGCAAGGACGCCGAACTGTCGGTCGAGCTCGAAGTGCTCCCCACGGTCGAAGCGCCTAAGGTCGATGGCCTCAAGCTCGAAAAGCTGGTCGTTCCGGTCGAGGACAAGGCGGTCGACGAAGCGATCGAGAGCATTGCCGGCCAGAACAAGGCTTACAAGGACGCGCCCAAGACCAAAAAGGCCGGTGAAGGCGACCAGCTGATCATCGATTTCGTCGGCCGCGTCGACGGCGTCGAATTCGAAGGCGGCAAGGCCGAAGGCGCGCCGCTGGTGATCGGTTCGGGCCAGTTCATTCCCGGCTTCGAAGAGCAGCTGACCGGCGTCAAGACCGGCGATGAGAAGACCATCAAGGTCACCTTCCCGGAAGATTATCCGGCTGAAAACCTGGCGGGCAAGGAAGCCGAGTTCGACGTCACGGTCCAGCAGGTGAAGGTCGAAACCGAAACCAAGGTTGACGAGGAATTCGCCAAGAACCTAGGGCTCGACAGCCTCGACAAGCTCAAGGAACTGATCCGCGGCCAGCTCGAACAGCAGACCGCCGGACTGACCCGCACCCAGATGAAGCGCCAGCTGCTCGACACGCTGGCAGCCGGCCACGACTTCGAGGTGCCCGAGGGCATGGTCAACGCCGAATTCCAGCAGATCTGGGCGCAGCTCCAGCAGGAAGCCTCGCGTGAGGAAAACCCGCAGGACGCGCTCAAGGAAATCCAGAACGAGCGTGACGAGTACTTCGCAATCGCCGAACGCCGCGTGCGTCTCGGTCTGCTGCTCTCCGAGATCGGTCAGGCCAATGGCGTCGAAGTGACCGGCCAGGAAATGTCGATGCTGATCCAGCAGGCAGCGCAGCAATACAAGCCGGAAGACCGCGAACGGTTCGTCCAGTACATCCAGTCCGAGCCGATGGCCGCAGCCCAGCTGCGCGCGCCGCTCTACGAGGACAAGGTGGTCGACTTCCTGTTCGACAAGGCCGAGGTCACCGAGCGTGAAGTGACGCAGGAAGAGCTTGAGGCCGCGATTGAGGCGGAGGAAGCCGCCCAGGCCAAGCCCGCCACGAAGAAGGCTCCGGCCAAGAAGAAAGCGGCTGCTAAGAAGGACGACGATAAGGCAGAGAAGAAGCCTGCCGCCAAGAAGGCTCCAGCCAAGAAGGAAGCCGCAAAGAAGGCTGACGACAAGGCCGAGAAAAAGCCGGCTGCCAAGAAGGCTCCGGCCAAGAAAGCGCCTTCCAAGAAGGCCGACGAGAAGAAGCCTGCGGCGAAGAAGGCGCCTGCCAAGAAGGCAGCAGCCAAGAAGTAATCAGCCGGCGACGGGCGGTTAGTCCGCCGGTCGCCAGGGCTTGAACGAGGGCGCGGGCAGCACGGCTGTTCGCGCCCTTTCGTATGCAGCGCCGGCCTTGAGCACCGCGTGGTCCTGCCACTTTCCGCCGATGATGCTGAGCCCGATCGGCAAGGTTTCGACTGCGCCCATCGGCACCGTCAGGTGCGGATAGCCTGCTATCGCGGCGGGGCTGCCAAGGCCGATGCCGCCGATCGAATAGTCGCCATGGACGAGATCGGTAGTCCAGGTCGGCCCCCGCGTCGGTGCGACCAGGAACTGCACGTCATGATCGGCAAGGAGCTTGTCGAGCGTTTCCTCGCCCGCGATCCGCACCGCGTTTGCTCGCGCTGTCTCATAGGCCTCGCGGTCGGCCTCCTGATCGGCCTCTTCGAACACGTTCTGGCCGAACCAGCGCATCTCGGTGTCGGCATGCGCCTTGTTGAAGGCAATCAGGTCGGTCAGCGTGCGCGGCAGGCCGGTCCCCGGCAGCGACTGTAGGTACTTGGCCATTTCCTCGCGCAGCTCGAACTTCAGAACTGTATAGCTGTCCCGATACATGTCGCGGTTGGGATCGAACTCGATATCGACCAGCACCGCGCCGGCTCGACCGAGATCGGCAAGCGCCGTCTCGAACACCGCCTCGACATCGGCTAGCCGGCCGACCTGCTTGCGCATCACCCCGATCCGCACTCCTTCGAGCGAGAATTGGGCGAGGCCCTCGGTGTAATCCGCGCGCCGGTTCGGCACTGTCTGCGTTGCCGGGTCGGCCGAATCTTCGCCCGCGATCGCGCCGAGCAGCAGCGCCGCGTCGAATACCGTCTGCGTCATCGGACCGGCGGTGTCCTGAGTGCTCGAGATTGGCACCACATGCGTGCGGCTGACGAGGCCGACGCTCGGCTTGAAGCCGACCACGCCGTTGATGCTGGCCGGACAGGTTATCGATCCATTGGTTTCCGTGCCGATAGCCGCCCAGGCGAAACCCGCGGCAACAGCGGCTCCGCTGCCCGATGACGAGCCGCAGCTATTTCGGTCGGTCGCATGCGGGTTGCGCGTCAGCCCGCCGACCGCACTCCACCCGCTGGTCGAATCGTCGCTGCGGATATTGGCCCATTCGCTGAGGTTGGTCTTGCCCAGAACCACGCCGCCATGCTCGCGCAGCTTGGCGATCATCGGCGCATCGCGCGCCGTGCGATTATCGGCCAGCGCCAGCGATCCTGCTGTGGTCGGCCACTCATAGGTTTCGATATTGTCCTTCACCAGCACGGTACGTCCGGCCAGTGGCAAGCCTTTGCGCTCAGCTTCTGCGGCCAATGCGGGCGCGCCTGGGTTGTAGACGATCACCGCATTGAGCATCGGCCCGGCGTCATCAAGTGAGGCGATCCGATCGATATGCGCTTTTGCCGCTTCGGCTGCAGGACTGGGCGGGGCGGCCTCGTCATTCGCAGCAAGGGGTGAGCACACGAGCGCGAGAGCGAGCAGGGAGGTTGCTGTCTTCATTGGAGAAGACTGCCACGCCTCTCCAGCAATGCAAGCCAGTACTAGAAACTCCCGCTGACGATGAAGCGAAAGATCGGGCCGATGCGGCGATTGGCATCTTCGTGGAACAGGATCGGCGCATCGGGACGCGGGCCGTCATAGACCGTCCGACGGAAATGGTTGCGCGCGCCGAGCAAATTCCCCGCCCGCGCCTGAACGGTCAGCCCGAACACATCCTTGTGTTCGACGAACAACGTTCCAAAGAACGGCCCCTCCCAATCGCGCCCCTCTTCCGAGCGGCGGGCATAGGGCGCGGAATCGAAATGGCTCAGCCGCGCACCCCAGGCCCAATCGCTTGATGGAATGTCGTGCCGGAAGTCGATCTCGAGTGCGCCCTCCTGATCGAAGGAGAAGCCACGCTCCTCGCCGGTGAAGGGATCGGTCACATTCATGTAGCGCTTGACCGCCTGGATATCGAATCGCGCACCCTTCCACCCGAGTGGATCCATGTTGAGCGTCAAGTTCGCTTCCAGGTGGAGGCGATCGGCATCGCCGATGTTGCCGCGCGCCTCGCCGCCATTGGGCAGCGGAAACCAGTCGATGAAGTCCTCGAACCACGCCTGCCTGGCCTCGAGCTTGATCGAACCCCACGGGCCAAGCGTCTTGTTGGCCTCTACTTCGAGATTCCAGCTCTGATAGGGGACCAGCTCGTTGTTGCCGCCGTTCTGATTGTCATTGTTCAAGTTCACGCTGGCGAGAAAATCACCGAACGAGAGCTGGCTTACGCGTCGCGCAACGGTGACCGAGAGGTCGAAGCCATCGGCCGGTTTCCATGTCGCCGCGAACGAGCCCTTGGGCCGCTTGAAGCTGCGCGAATTGGCGGCCGAGCCGGTCTGCTCGATCTTGGAGAATTCCATCGAGCCGATCGCCTGGATCGAGAGGCTGGAAGACAGCGAGCGCGAAAAGCTGAGGCTGGTTTCGTAGCGATCCTCGGTCACACCACCATTGCCCTGGGGGAAATCGAGCCTGACGAACTCGCCAGCCGGATCGAGAGTAAACAGCGAGGACGTACGGTCGAGCCGATTGAAGGCTGCCTCGCCAGACAACTGCCAATCGCCGCCCAGCATGCCCCACCCGTATTCGAACCTTCCGATTCGTTCACCGATCCCGTTGGTCTGCTTGAATCGCGAGCCGGTCGACGGAGAGCCATCGTCGAAACTATCGACGAGCCTTGCGGTGAAATTGTCACGCTCGAAACGCTCGAGTCCGATCAGCTTAAGCGTGCCGGGCCCGAGCGGGAACTGAAGGTCGGCGCCGATTTCATATTGCGGTCCGTTCTCGCTCACTTTCGATTCACGAGTACGGACCGGACCCGAAACCGGGGATCCGACCTCCGGTTCGTCGCGCTTGAAGTAGTCGAGGCCGTAGCTGAGGTTGAGGTTGGCGAGCACATCGTTGCCGAAATCGTACGCGAAAGCCGTCGCGAGCTTGGGATTGTCGAACTTGCCTGAGAACTTCTGTCGCTGTGCTTCGATCAAGCCGCCGCTGCCATCCGTGATCAGGATTGGCCCGTCCGCGCCGAAACGGTCGTTATCGTTACTAAGCGAGACAGTGAAGTCGAGTGCGCCGCTGGTCCCGGTGATCGAGGCCTCGCCCCCGTAGAGTTGCGCCTCGGTGTTGTGCGGGCGGAAGCCGGTGTTCCAGCGAAATTGACCCGAGGCACCGCTATTCTGGTAGATTACGTTGGCCACTTGTCCGGTAAGGCCCGGAATATTGAGCGAATTGCCGTCGACGATCTCGATCCGCACAACGTCGGCCGCAGGAATGCGGCGCAACTGATCCTCGAGCGAATCCGATTTGCTGGAAAAGCGCTCGCCATTGACGATGACGTTCTGGTTCGCCTGGCCCAGTCCGCGCTGCCCGTTATCGTTGCCGCCAGAGATCGAGAAGCCTGGAATCCGCTCGACCATGTCCAACGCGCTGCGCGGCGCGAACTGGCTGAAGTAGGCAGGCTCAAAGACTTGCGCACCCGCCGTGACCGGCACGGTTTCGGTCGCCGCTTCGGTCATGTCGTCTTCAGCGTAGGCCGGTGCGACAAGGCCCGATGCTGCGAGGCACACCCCCACTGCGAAGTAGGAAACGCTGCGAGCCCAGCCAGCGATGACAGTTGTTTTCATACCGCCTTGTTACGCCTGCGCGGCGGCGGTGGGAGAATGGCTCGACTGTCCGCTCGTCGCTGGCGATTAACGGCGTCACGAGCCGACGAACGACATTTACCAGCCGACCAGCGGCAAGATCAGCGCCGCCAGTTTGAACAAGTCGCCCTTCGTCGGGTTAGAACTTCACGTCGCGCGCGTTCTCGATGACCGTTCCCAGGATACCGTATTCCTTGGCCTCGTCGGTGCTCAGCCAGTAGTCGCGGTCGATATCCTTGAGCACCTTCTCGTAGGGCTGGCCAGTCGCATCGGCAATCTTGCGGGCAATCCGCTCCCGCATCTTGACGATTTCCTGCGCCTGGATCGCGATGTCCGACGCCTTGCCACCCGCACCGCCCGAGGGCTGATGGATCAGGAAGCGGGTGTTGGGCAGGCAGAATCGGCGCTCGTGCGGCACGCTCAGGAAAATATGCGTCGCGATGCTCGCCACCCAGCCGGTACCGATAATGGCGACCTTGGAGCCGATGTAGGAGATCAGGTCGTGGATCGTGTCGCCCGATTCGACATGGCCACCGGGCGAATTGACGATCAGCTTGATCGGTTCGTTCGAGATGTGGTCGAGATAGAGCAACTGCATCGAAACACGCTCGGCCAGCTTCTGATCGACCCCGCCGAACAGCAGCACGGTCCGCGCTTCGAGGAACTTCGTCATCATGGCCGCCGCCATGCTCGAGGGCTTGCCTTCCTCGTCGTCCTCGTCCGCGAAGGCAGGTCCAAGTGCAAATGGCTGGGTCATTCCGGGGTTCCTTGTCATTGTGTGCGGCAGAGTTAGCGTTGCGCTTACCAGTTCGCAACGATATCCGCCCAATCAACCCTTGAACGAACACGCGGCAGGCCAGATATAGCGCCTGAGCAAAAAAGGACCCTTCATGAATCCCTTCGACAATGGTGACTTTCTTTCGCCGATCACCGATGCGCTCGTGCCCGTCGTGGTCGAGCAGACCAGCCGCGGCGAACGCAGCTTCGACATCTTTAGCCGGTTGCTGCGCGAACGGATCGTGTTCGTGACGGGCCAGGTCGAAGATAACATGGCTTCGCTGATCGTCGCCCAGTTGCTGTTCCTCGAAAGCGAAAATCCGTCGAAGCCGATCAGCATGTACATCAACTCGCCGGGCGGCGTGGTGACCGCCGGCATGGCGATCCACGACACCATGCAGTACATCAAGCCGCGCGTCTCGACCGTTTGCGTCGGCCAGGCGGCGTCGATGGGCAGCTTCCTGTTGGCGGCGGGCGAGCCGGGCATGCGCATTGCCCTTCCCAATGCGCGGATCATGGTTCACCAGCCCTCGGGCGGCGCCCGCGGCATGGCTTCCGACATCGAGATCCAGGCACGCGAAATCCTGCGGATTCGCCAGCGAATGAACGATCTTTATGTCAAATATTCCGGCCAGAGCCTTACCGAAATCGAGCGCGCGATGGACCGCGACACCTTCCTTGATGCGGAAGAAGCGATGAAATTCGGCATCGTCGACAAGGTTTTCGAGACCCGTCCGGAGAGCGAAAGCGATGGCGACGACAGCGGTTCGGGCGGTGCGCCGGAGTAATTTTTCGCGCGTTTCCGGCCCCTTATGGGACAATTGGCTCTTAGGACGCTGTTCACGCTACAGCTTCAGCTAGCGGCAAGCCGGAAAAGCTACACCTATATATTGATTCATAATCATGCCGAATTAGACTCGGCGAATCCCCTTGGACGGGAATCTGTGGGGATTCGAAAGCGTTAGGAAATGACCAAATTGAGCGGAACTGACAGCAAAAGCACTCTCTACTGCAGCTTCTGCGGCAAGTCGCAGCATGAAGTTCGCAAGCTCATCGCAGGACCAACCGTGTTCATCTGCGACGAGTGCGTGGAGCTGTGCAATGACATCATCCGCGAGGAAACCAAGGCAGGGATCGCCGGCCGCAAGGAAGGCGAAGTCCCTACGCCGATGGATATTTTCCAGACGCTCAACGACTATGTGATCGGCCAGGATCGCGCCAAGCGCGTGCTCTCGGTCGCGGTGCACAACCACTACAAGCGGCTCAAGCACAGCGGCAAGGGCAACGACGTCGAACTGGCGAAGTCGAACATCCTGCTAGTCGGTCCGACCGGTTCGGGCAAGACGCTGCTGGCGCAGACGCTGGCGCGAACTTTCGACGTGCCCTTCACCATGGCAGATGCCACCACGCTGACCGAAGCCGGTTACGTGGGCGAGGACGTCGAGAACATCATCCTCAAGCTGTTGCAATCGTCCGACTACAATGTCGAGAAGGCGCAGCACGGCATCGTCTACATCGACGAGATCGACAAGATTACCCGCAAGGCGGAAAATCCCTCGATCACGCGCGACGTGTCGGGCGAGGGCGTCCAGCAGGCGCTGCTCAAGCTGATGGAAGGCACCACCGCCTCTGTCCCGCCGCAGGGCGGTCGCAAGCACCCGCAGCAGGAATTCCTGCAGGTCGACACGACCAACATCCTGTTCATCTGCGGCGGTGCGTTCGCGGGGCTCGACAAGATTATCGCCGACCGCTTGCAGAAGCGCTCGATCGGCTTTGGCGCGCATGTCGCGGATCCGGACAAGCGCCGCGTCGGCGAGCTGCTCGAAAAGAGCGAGCCGGAAGATCTGCTCAAGTTCGGCCTGATCCCCGAGTTCGTCGGCCGCCTGCCGGTGATCGCCACGCTGCACGACCTCGATGTCGATGCGCTGGTGACGATCCTCAAGGAACCGAAGAACGCGCTGGTGAAGCAGTATCACAAGCTGTTCGAGCTCGAGGATGTCGAACTGACCTTCACCGACGATGCGCTCCAGGCGATCGCCGAGCGGGCCATTACCCGCAAGACCGGCGCGCGCGGACTGCGCTCGATCGTGGAAGGCATCCTGCTCGACACGATGTTCGACCTGCCCGATATGGAAGGCGTGAGCGAAATCGTGATCGACAAGGACGTGGTCGAGGGTCGCAAGGCGCCCGTGCAAGTGATGCACGGCAAGAAGGGCGGCGAGAAGGAAGCTGCGGCGTAATCAGATGCGCCGTTGAGCGCCAGGCGGGCACATCCGCGCGCTTGGCTCCTTCGCACAGCTTCACCCGGTCGTTAATGCGGATCGCTTGTCGCGACCTGGCATTGCGCCATTCCGCAACCTCGCTATTCGCTATCGCATGAAAACCATTGGCCTTATCGGCGGGATGAGCTGGGAAAGCTCCGCCCAATACTACGCCATCATCAACCGCGCGGTGCGCGACCGGCTGGGTGCGCCGCATAGCGCGCGCGTGCTGATGCACAGCCTCGATTTTGGCGAGGTAGAGCGGCTCCAGCACGACGGGCAGTGGGATGCGTTGGGCGCAATGATGGCCGATGGTGCGCGCGCCCTCGAAGCGGGCGGGGCGGATGTGATCGTGCTTTGCACCAACACCATGCACAAGCTCAGCGATCATATCGAGCAGGCGAGCAAGCTGCCGTTTCTCCATATCGCCGATCCCACCGCGGCGGCGATAAAGGCGCAAGGGATCACCCGTATCGGACTGCTCGGCACTGCCTTCACGATGGAGCAGGACTTCTATCGCGGGCGGCTCGAACACGAACATGGCCTCGAGGTTCTGATCCCCGGGGAAATCGACCGCGCCGAAGTTCATCGTGCGATCTACGAGGAACTGGTCGCTGGCGTGGTGAAGGATAGCTCGCGCGCTGCCTATCGCGAGGTGATCGCGCGCCTGGTCGAACGTGGCGCGCAAGGGGTGATCCTCGGCTGCACCGAGATCATGCTGCTGGTCGGCGAGGATGACAGCGGGGTACGCCTGTTCGATACGACCACGCTCCATGCGATGGCTGCGGTCGACTTCGCCCTAAGATAGAAACCCCGCCCGGCATGCCAAACACGCCGAACGGGGTCAGGAATGCGCTGCCGATATGGGGAATAAGATCCCGCAACGCATGGAGGAACGCTGCAATCAGCCCGGGAGGAACACCCCGTCGGTAACGTGGATCACTCCATTGGTGGTCTTCACATCGGCCTGCGCCACCTTGCTGGTTCGACCGGAACCGTCGGTGATGACGATCGCCCCGTGGCTGTCGAAGCTTGCGGTCAGGCTTTCACCGGCAATAGTGTCGAAGCTGTAGCTCCCGCCGCTGCGGCGAATAGCTTGGCTCAGCGCGGCGGAGGGGACGCGACCGGATACGACATGATAGGTCAGGACCGTCGTCAGTTGGTCCTTGGCCTCCGGTTCAAGCAGGCCGGCGACCGTCCCATCGGGCAGCGCTGCAAAGGCATCATCGGTCGGCGCGAACACGGTGAACGGCCCCGGACCTGACAGCGTGTCGACCAGATCGGCCGCCTTGACGGCGGTCACCAGCGTATCGTGCACGCCAGTCGACATTGCCGCTTCGACGATGTTGGGCTGTGCCTTCTCAGCCTTGGCGGCGTGATGGTTCGCCATGGCCGGTGTCCCGGTCGAGATGGCAAAGGTTCCCATTGCGGCAACTGCGGCAAAGGCTGCGACTTTGAACTTGTTCGAATTTGGCATTTGAACTCCTTTCAGACCAAGCCCCGTCCTGCTTGCGAGTGGAGTTACGAAAGCCGATGCGCTGCGGATGCACGCGCGACGAATTATTTTCAGATGGTGGTGAGGCGGCCTTCGGCGACGACCGGACCGGCGTCCTGTCCCTCTGGCTTCCCGCCGAGCGGCTCGCGGGTAAGCACGAGCTGTGCGCCGTCCGACATATCCGTGCTGAATTCTTCCGGCACGCTGTGCGCGCGGATTTCGCCGGGCGTGACCACGCCGAGCGATTCCACGGCCCCTTCCTGACGCACGAGCCACAACTCGTGATCGTGGACGCCATCGTGGGTGAGGCCGGCAGCGGCGACGAGCAGGCTACGCTCTTCCGGAATATAGGTGAGGTCGATCCCTAGCGGGGTTCCCTCGATCGGGACATAGGCGACCAGCGTCTGTTGCGGCGTCGCCGCGCCCGGCTGAGGAGCGGTGGAAGTCTGCGGCCACAGGACGACCGCCAGGAGGAGCACTGCGGCGGCGCTGCTGATCCAGGTCGCTAGCTGCCATTTGCGCAATCGCGGATCGATCGAGACGACCCTGGTTTCGACCTGGCTTGCCTCTGCGTCCAGCGCTGCGCGGATTCGCTGCCAGACCTCATCGCCCGGCGCGGCGCCGACGATCTCGTCTATGAGAGGGGCGAGGCGATCCTGCCAGAATGCCACCTTGTCGCCCAGCTCCGGTTCTCGGGCCAGCCGGCTGCGCGCCATCAGCAATTCTTCGCCCTCGAGCAAGTCGAGCGCGAATTCGGCCGCCAGCAAGTCGTCGCCGGACAGTTCGGTCGGATCGGTCGTGTCGCTCATTCGCCCGCCTCCAGGCACGTCTTGAGTTTGAGCAAGCCGCGCCGAATCCAGCTCTTCATCGTGCCCAGCGGTACGCCCGCGGCATTGGCCAACTCGGCATAGGTACTTCCACCGAAAAAGGCGCCCTTGATATTCTCGCGCTGATTATCCTCGAGCGTCTCGATACAATGATGGATGCGGGTGCTGCGTTCGGCGTCGATAAGGAGTTCTTCGGCCAGAGGCGCCTCGTCGGCAAGAGCGGCCGCATGCTCGATCGGCACGGCCCCGCCGCGTACCTTGCCACGGCGCAAGCGATCGACCGCGCGATTGCGGGCGAAGGTGGCGAGCCAGCTGATGGGGCTCGCGCGCTCGGCATCGTAGCGGTCGGCACGTTGCCATAGATTGACATAGACGTCCTGCAAGGCGTCCTCGGCCTCCTTTCGATCGCCCAAGATACGCAGGCAGATACCGAAAAGCTTCACCCGGGTTGCGCGATAGATATCCTCCAGCGCGGAACGATCGCCGGCGGCCAGCCGCGCCATATCCGCCTTGAGCCGTTCGCGGGCCTTATGGGCGTCGTCGGTCATCCTCTACTGTCCGGCATTCCTGCACTTTACCAGGGCGTCGATCCGGGCGAAACGATCGGGCGGAAGGACTTCCGACTGATCGTAGTAAGCCTCGAAATGCGGAATTCCCTGGGGCAAGGCGACCCACGGCATCTTCTCGGCGATGAAGATCACCGCGTCGGGCGTCAGGCTTGCTGGCTCGTCAAGCGTGCCGACCCGGAAGCCGACCCCGAGATCACCGACGCGGGGGTAATGGCTGTAGATCGCGGTTCCGCATTGGGTGCAGCGGTGGATGGTGTGGGGCCCGCCGCTGCCGGCTTTGACCGTGTTCCTCGTAATCTCGCCTTTGAGCAGTTCGAAGCGGTCCGCCTCGATGAAGGCGTTGACGACCGAGGTCGACCCGGTTTGCTGCTGGCATTGGCGGCAATGACAATTGTTCACATAGATCGGCTCGCCGTGGACGCGATAGCGCACTTTGCCGCAGGCGCAGCCTCCCTCGCGTACCGTTTCGGTCACCTTGAATGTTCCACTTGCAAACCCTCAGCAGCCGGATTGACAACTGCGTTCCTGCTCCACCTGGATGGTGGCATGGCCGATACCGTAGTCGTGCTCAAGGTCATGTGCCAGTGCGCTGAGGAAAGCGTCGCCGGGATGCCCGCCGGGCATGATGAGATGCGCGGTCAGCGCGGTCTCGGTAGTCGACATCGGCCAGATGTGCAGGTCGTGCACGGCTTCGACCCCGCTAAGCCCGGCGAGATGCGCGCGGACCTTGGCTTCGTCGATGTTGTCCGGCACGGCGAGCAGGCCCAGCTTGATGCTGTCCTTGGCCAGCTCCCAGGTGCCCCAGGCGATCACCGCAACGATCACCAGGCTGGTAACCGGATCGATCCACAATTGCCCGGTCATCAGGATGGCTATGCCGGCGACGACCACGCCCACCGAGACCAGGGCATCGGCCGCCATGTGGAGGAAGGCGCCGCGGATATTGAGGTCGTCGTGGCGCCCCTTGAGGAAAAGCAGGGCGGTGCCGGTGTTGATCAGGATCCCGATCCCGGCGACGATCACCATCGTCATGCCTTCGACCGGGGCGGGCTCGATCATGCGGTGCACTGTCTCGTACAGGATCGCGCCGATGGCGATCGCCAGCAGCAAGGCATTGGCGAGTGCGGCAAGGATGGTCGAGCTCTTGTAGCCATAGGTGAAGCGCGCGCTGGCCGGCTTCCTGGCGGCCACGCTGGCACCCCAGGCGAGCAACAGCGCCAGCACGTCCGAGAGATTGTGCCCGGCATCCGCGACGAGCGCCATGGAGCCGGAGAGGTAACCGTAAACCGCCTCGACGATGACAAAGGCCGTATTTAGCACCACCCCGATCGCGAAGGCGCGCCCGAAATCGGCCGGGGCGTGGCTGTGGCCATGCCCATGCCCATCGGCGTGGCGATGGCCGTGCGACCCTTCAGCTTGAGAGTGAGCGTGACCCAAATCCGTCCCCTGCGGCATGTCGCGCGGTATCCGCGCCCGGCACCATTAAGCTCTCTCGATATTGCGCCTCTGTTGAAGAATGCAAGAAAAATGCAACAAAATCAGTATGATATAAAATATCTATCAAGCGAATGAGATAACATTATACAGGCGCATGGCGGAAGCAAGGCATTGAATTGCTTGGAGGCAGTGCCCGGCCAGCTTGGCGCGAACGGACGCGATGAGACGCTAGTTGTAGACGCAGGCGTCGAGCCGGTCGCCGCGCACCACGCGCATGCGGCTCTGTATCGTGTTGCCATGGCGGCGGAGCCAGCCGCTCGGGCTGACGACCGCGCGCTGCTTGGGCAGGGGAAGCGCTGCTGCCATGCGCGCTGCCTCGCTGGTGCTCAGTCGCGCAGCGGAGTGCTGGAAATAGCGCTGGGCGCCCGCCTCGGCCCCATAGGTGCCAATCCCGGTCTCGGCCACGTTGAGATAGACTTCCATGATCCGCCGCTTGCCCCAGATCTGTTCGATCAGGAAGGCGAACCAGGCCTCGAAGCCCTTGCGGACGTAGCCGCCGCCCTGCCACAGGAAGACGTTCTTGGCGGTTTGCTGCGTAATGGTCGACCCGCCGCGGATCCGCCCGCCTTGTGCATTCTGCGCAGCGGCCTTGGCGATGGCTTCGGCATCGAAGCCGTTGTGCTCGCAGAACTTTCCGTCTTCCGCCGCGATCACTGCGCTGACGAGGTTGCGGTCGATGTTGTCGAGCGACTCCCAATCTTTGGTGATACCGTGCGAATCCATCAGCATGGTCGCGGTGACCGGCACCGGCACCCATTTGAACAGCAGCACCAGCACCAGGCTGAGGCCTACGAACCACAGGATCAGCTTGGCCAGAAAGCGGGCGATACCGACGAACATGTTTCGCGCCTAGCGCGCTGACGCGGAATTACAATCCTTCGCGTGGTTGCGGGTCTAATCTGCATTCAGGGCCGCTCTGGGAGTTACCAATCATGCCTCAATTCGTGATCGAGAGAGAGATGCCCGGTGCCGGATCGCTGTCCCCGGCCGAACTGCAGGGCGCGTCTCAGCAGTCTTGCTCGGTGCTGCGCGACCTTGGGCCGCAGATCCAATGGGTCCACAGCTATGTCACGGACGACAAGATCTACTGCATCTATCGCGCGCCCGATGCCCAACTGATTCAGCAGCATGCGGAAACTGCCGGTTTCCCGGCCAATTCGATCAGCGAGGTGCGGTCGGTGATCGACCCGACCACCGCCGAATAGGCGCTCGGCACAAACGAAAAGGGGCAGCACCAGGCTGCCCCTCGTCAATTCCAATTTGGTGCGCTGTTACGCGATGCCCGGCAGCAGTCTTTCGCCGGCGATGCGCTGCATCGCCTTCTGCAGCTTCTCGAAGGCGCGCACTTCGATCTGGCGGATGCGTTCGCGGCTCACGTCATAGACCTGGCTGAGCTCTTCCAGCGTCTGCGGATTGTCCGTCAGTCGCCGCTCGGTCAGGATGTGCCGCTCGCGCTCGTTGAGGCTGTCCATCGCCTCGGCCAGCATTTCATGCCGTACCTGCGCTTCTTCGGCTTCGGCGACCGTCTCGTCCTGCAAGGGACGATCGTCGGTCAGCCAGTCCATCCACTCGCCCGAGCCTTCTTCGCCATTGCGCATGGGGACGTTGAGCGAGCCGTCGCCGCCCATCATCATGCGCCGGTTCATGTTGATGACTTCCTGCTCCGGCACGCCGAGGTCTGTGGCGATCTTCGCCACGTCGTCGGGGTGCAGATCGGTGTCCTCGTAGGCGTCGAGCTGCTTCTTCATCCGGCGAAGGTTGAAGAACAGCTTCTTCTGCGCGGCAGTGGTCCCCATCTTCACCAGCGACCAGCTGCGCAGGATGAATTCCTGCATCGAAGCCTTGATCCACCACATCGCGTAGGTCGCTAGGCGGAAGCCGCGATCGGGTTCGAACTTCTTGACACCCTGCATCAGGCCGACATTGCCTTCCGAAATCAGGTCGGAGACGGGCAAGCCATAGCCGCGGTATCCCATGGCGATCTTCGCCACGAGCCGCAGGTGGCTGGTCACGAGCTGCGCCGCCGCTTCGGGGTCCTCATGTTCCTGGTAACGCTTGGCGAGCATGTATTCCTGCTCTGCCGTCAGCACGGGGAACTTCTTGATCTCTGCGAGATAGCGGTTGAGGCTCTGCTCTCCGCCCAGCGCGGGGACCGTCAAATTCTTGTTGTTGCTCACTACTTCCCAAACCTTTCTAGCGTCGACCCTGCGGTCAGGACCCCTGATGGGCATCCGTTGGTGCGGGCCACGTGGTTACATATAGGCGAATTTTGCGCGGATTGCAGCGCTTTTCATCGATTTCAACGAGCGGTTTCGTCGATCAGTTCCCGCATGTCGGCGGGCAGTTCGGAGGCGAATTCGAGCCATTTTCCGGTCACCGGATGCTCGAATCCGAGCGTGGCCGCATGAAGGGCCTGTCGTTCGAAGCCCAACTCCTTGAGAATGGGCCGTAATCTGGCTGGAGTCCTGCCATAAACTGGGTCTCCTAATAGCGCATGGCCGATTGATGCGCAGTGAACGCGAACCTGGTGGGTCCGACCGGTCTCTAGCCGGCATTCGATCAAGGCGCACGAATCGAGCCGCTTGAGCACTTTATAATGCGTGACCGCGTGTTTCCCGCGCGAGGAATTCTTGTCGAGCACGGCCATTTTCTTGCGATTCGTCTCGCTGCGTCCGATCCGCTCTTCGATCGTCCCTTCGGCTGGAGTGGGGTGCCCGGCGCAGACCGCGAGATAGCGGCGTTCCAGCGAGTGATCCTTGAATTGTCGGGCCAGCCCCTCGTGTGCCTTGTCGCTCTTGGCCACGACCAGCAGGCCCGAAGTGTCCTTGTCGATCCGGTGGACGATGCCCGGTCGGGCAACGCCCCCGATCCCGGACAGCTGACCCTGACAATGGTGGAGCAGTGCATTGACCAGCGTTCCGTCGGGATTGCCCGCGGCAGGGTGGACGACCAGTCCGGCGGGTTTGTCGACGACGATCAGGTGTTCGTCTTCGAAGACGACTTCGAGCGGAATGTCCTGCGGCTGTGCCTCCGCTTCGGTGGCAGGCGGAACGGTGATACGAAACGCCGCGCCCCCCGCAACCTTGGTCTTGGCACTGGTGACCGTTCGTCCGTCTACTTCCACCTGACCTTCGGCCAGAAGCGCCTGGATCCGCGCGCGCGACAGGTCGGTCGCGTCGGCCAGCGCCTTGTCGAGGCGGGCGGGGGCGAGGATCGAACCGGTGATGACTTCGGCTGCGGCCATGCTAGGGCCATGCGCGATGCAAATCGAGGTGACAAGGGATGTGATCGCGCAGCTTAAGGCGGCGGCCCGGCAAGCCCATCCGCACGAATGCTGCGGGATCCTGTATGGAGAAGGGCGGCAGATCACGCACGCGCAGCCCGCTCGCAACGTCCACCCGACGCCAGACACCCATTTCGAGATCGATCCCCAGGCGCTGATCGATGTCCATCGCGCTGCGCGCGCGGGCGGGCCTCAAGTGCTGGGATACTATCACTCGCATCCCGAGAGCGCGCCGCACCCTTCCCGGACCGACCAGGAGATGGCGACAGGCGATCGCCGCATCTGGGCGATCATCGGCATGAACGAGGTCATGTTCTGGCTGGATGACCCCGCTGGGTTCCAGGCACTTTCCTACGAAATCGTCGCGGCGTAGGAACGTGGGATGAACTCACTCTGCCGCGCTTCGCCAACAGCTTTCGACATGGCGGGTGGCGGGGGGCGGTTTTTCTTCTTATGAACCCTGTTCCATGTGTTCCATCCAGTTGGATTTGCCTCACCTAGCATGACCAAGACTTCTGCCACCGAACTCGCCAGCCTGCTTTGTTCGAAGCTGTGCCATGACATGCTTTCGCCTGTCGGGGCGCTCTCCAACGGGCTTGAATTGCTGGCTGGCGAAAGCGATCCGGAAATGCGCGCCAAGTGCATCGAACTGATGGAGCAGAGTGCACGTATCAGCACCGGCAAGCTCAAGTTCTTCCGGCTGGCATTCGGCGCAGCGGGCGGATTTGGCGATGCAGTCCCGGTCGATGAAGTGCGCGATGTGATCAATGCGCTGGTAGCAGAAAACAAGCGCGTCACCGTCAACTGGGCGATCGAGGCCGCCAACCTGCCAAAGCCTGCGGTCAAGGTCATGCTCAACTTTGCGCATATCGCGCTCGACGCGCTGATCCGTGGCGGCACGCTCGATATTGGCGCCGAAATGCGCGACGGGAATGCCGAGATCGTGGTGCGCGCGACCGGCGACCGGATCGCCTTCGACGACAATATTGGACGGGCAATAGAGGGCGACTTGCCGCCCAGCGAACTCTCGAGCCGGACCGCGGCCGCGCATATGATCGCGGTATTGGCAGAGGAATCAGGTGGTGGGTTGCAGTTCAAGCGTGACGAAAAGGCACTGGTGCTGGGGGCGGTGTTGCCGCAGCCGGAAGGCATGATCGGTTAAGGTGGCGGACGAACTCGTCCACCGCGAGGTGCTCTCGCCCAATTGCAACGAGCGATCGTTGCCGATCAGCATGGTCGTGCTGCACTACACCGAAATGAAGCCTGTAGAGACCGCCATCGAGAAGATGTGCGATCCCGAATCCAAGGTTTCCGCACACTACTGCATCACCGAAGAGGGGGAAGTTATCCGCCTCGTCCCGGAAGAAAAGCGCGCCTGGCACGCGGGCGTTTCATACTGGCGTGGGCACAAGGACGTGAATTCCGCGAGCATCGGGATCGAGCTCGATCACCCGGGCCATGAGCTGGGATATCGCGAGTTTTCCGACGCGCAGTTCGAAGCGCTCGTCCCCTTGCTGGCGCGGATGGTCGAGGCGCACGATATACCGCGCGCCAATGTGGTCGGCCATTCCGACGTGGCCCCGGCGCGCAAGATCGATCCGGGTGAGCTGTTCCCGTGGGAGCGCCTCGCCGATTACGGACTGTGCCTGCCGATACCGAAGAAGCTCGAACTGGGCGATCCATTCGACAATGACGGCTCGTTCTACCTCGCGCTCGAGCGGTTCGGGTACGACATCACCGATGGCCACAAGGCGGTCGAGGCGTTCCAGAGACGCTGGCGACCCGAGAAGATCGACGGCCAGATCGACGGTCAGATCAGGGCAATCCTGTTCCAGCTCCTGCTCGACCGCGACCGTGGCGTAACACGATAATTTACAATTCCGCTGTTTCGGTGCCGGACGAATTACGGCACTCTCCGCCCGAGTGGGTGGGGAGGTAAATGATGCTTCGTAAGCTTTTCGCCGAGTTTTTCGGCACGTTCTGGCTGGTTTTCGGTGGTTGCGGCTCAGCCGTATTGGCCGCAGCCTATCCCGAGCTGGGGATCGGTTTTGCCGGCGTCTCGCTGGCCTTCGGCCTGACGGTCCTCACGATGGCCTATGCGGTCGGCGGGATTTCGGGCGGCCATTTCAACCCGGCGGTTTCGCTGGGGCTGGCGGCGGCCAAGCGCTTTTCATGGGGTGAACTTGCCCCTTACTGGGCCGCGCAACTGGTCGGTGCCTTTTGCGCCGCCGGCACGCTGTTTCTGATCGCTTCGGGCGCGGACGGCTGGTCGCCGGGAGGCTTCGCTTCGAACGGCTTTGGCGATCTCTCGCCGGGTGGGTACTCGATGCAGGCCGCGTTGCTGATCGAAATCGTGCTGACGGCCGGCTTCCTCATCGTGATCCTCGGATCGACCTCGGCCAAGGTGCCTGGAGGATTCGCCCCGATCGCGATCGGGCTTGCGCTGACCTTGATCCACCTGATCTCGATCCCCGTGACCAACACGTCGGTCAATCCGGCGCGTTCGACCGGTGTAGCCTTCTATGCCGAAACGGGCGCGACCGGGCAGTTGTGGCTGTTCTGGGTCGCACCGCTGGTTGGCGCGGCGATCGGCGCGCTCGTCTGGCGCTACCTGCTGTCGCCCGACGAATCGCTCGAAGGCATCGGTGGCGAGGGCGAATAAACCCGCACCTTTCCTAAATCCATGCGCGCTCCTATATGGAGCGCGCCAGGAGGTCCGGGCAGCCGCGGGTGCAAATCCGAGGAAAGTCCGGGCTCCACGAAACAAGGGTGGCGGGTAACGCCCGCCGGGCGAAGGATTTCGGTCCGAAGCCCAGGGAAAGTGCCACAGAGAGTATACCGCCGATGGCCCCTAAAGGGCACAGGCAAGGGTGAAAGGGTGCGGCAAGAGCGCACCGGGGTTCTGGCAACAGCGCCCGCATGGCAAACCCCACCCGGAGCAAGGCCAAATAGGGGCCTCGCGCCGTAACAGGCAGGGGCGTTTCGTCCCGAGAGGCCCGGGTTGGCTGCTTGAGCCATGGAGCGATCCATGGCCTAGATGAATGGCTGCCCCTGCGGGGCTGGTGTGCAAGCATACCGCTCGCAGGACAGAACCCGGCTTACAGGGCCTCCTGGCAACTACCGCACCGATAGAAAAAGGGCCCTCCCGAAGGAGAGCCCTTTTCCCTCATGCGGGTGCTTCGCCTTAGAAGGCCCAGAGCAACGTCAGGTTGGCCTGGTGGCTGCTCAGCACGCCGCGCCCCATATCAGAGGTGAGGCTCATCTCGGTCGTCAGTCGATCCGACAAGCTCAGTTTCGCGCCGGCATTGACCGAAACCCATTCGGGGTCGAGCTGCCGCGAGATGTTGAACGGAAGGTCCTCGGCCCCGACGAAATGGGCCGTCACGACATCCCGGGCGCTGCCGAGTTCACGGGCGTAAGCGACCGATCCAAACGCGGTGACAGTGCCTGCATTCCCGAGCTTTAGGTCGGCCGATGCCATGCCGCCAAGCTTGGCGCCGATCGAAGTGAAGGTCCGATCCTGCACCCGGAGGCCGAAGGATCCCGCACCGAACTCCTCGTAACCGCCAAGATCCGAACGCACGTAGTCGACGGAAGCGACTGGGCCCAAGGTGACACCGGCAGCCGGTTCGAACCCATAGCCGAGCCTGAGCCCGGCAAGCGTCTGGGTGCCATCTGCAACACCGAGTGCATTGCGGAATTCCTCTTCGAGGACACCCTGTGCGCCACGGGCAAGGCCAAAGCGCTGTTCGCTGAAGCCGACATACATGTCGGCAAAACCCTTGCCGAAACTGACTGCGCCATAACCTGCAACCGAAAGGCTCCGATTGCCGGAGAGGTTGAAGTCACCCACGCTGGATGAACCGTCAAGGATGTTGCTCACCGCCATGCCGAAACTGACATTGTCGTTGAGCTTGTAATCGGCGCCGATAGTCAGCTCTCCCGCCTCGGTGAAGGCGGCTTCCTCGAATGCCTTGGCGCCCGTATTGCGAGCATTGGCATCTTTCAGGAATGAGCCACTAACCGAACCGAAGAAGCTCAGGCTCTTGACGTCAGATGGCGCCGCTCCAGCCTGGGCGAAGCTGGCCGAACCGAAGTTCGAGAAGCCAGCCGCCGCATCATTTGCGCCGCGCAGGGCCAATGTCCGTTGCGAGATGTGCCCGGTGAACCGTGTCGCGAAGTTGGTCGCAGAGGCACTTTGCGCAAAGCCGCTCGTCGGTGTCAGACTGAGCAGGGTCTGGCCGAAATTGGCGAACCCGGCCGTGTCGACCACGTCGAAGATAGCCTGGAAGTCGGTATAGCGACCACCAAAGCGCAGCGAGTCGAGCGTTGTAGCAAGCGAAGCGAGATCGCTGCCCTGGCCGACCACGTCCTTGATCGCCCGGGCATTAATCTGAACGATCACCTTCTTGTTGGCGTAGGTCACCCCGGCAGTGAGGACCGGCGAATCGGTCAGGAAGACGACGTCAGAGAACTCACCGTCAAGCTCGCCTGCAGTGAGTGCAGTAAAGGCCGTGCCGAAGCGCAGCTTGTCGTCGAGGTTCGAGACCACGAGGAACCCGTCGAGGATTGCCGTTCCAGTAATATCGTAATAGTCGAACGATACCTGGTTGCGACGGCCCCCGACAAAATCGACCCACATGGCACCGCCGCTTGTTTGCACGTAGTTGCCGTCGATCGTGAGCGATCCGAATTCTCCGATGCCCCCTGCACTGAGCAGGCCGTTCACGTTGAACAGGACGTCGGTCCGAATGGTACCGCCATCACCCGCGAGCTCTCCGCCGGCGAGCAGGTAAAGCGGCGTGGTGAGGACACCGTCGACCACTGCAAGCCCCGAAAACTGCTCGACCCCGATCAGGCTATCGAACGATTGTCCCTGCTGTAGCACGAAACCAGCATCGACATTGTCGATGACCAGCTTGTCGATTTCGACGTCGATGTCGACAGACGTGGTGCCTGCGCGATTCAGGTGAACCTCGAAATACTGTGCCGGGGCTGCGAAGGCTACGCCTGGGGTACCGTCGGTATTGTTAGGGACGAATCCCGTCGAGCCGGGCCCGAGAAGAGCCGAGCTTTCGGGCAGGTTTCCGCCAAAGTTCGGTGTGCCTTCGGGTGGCAGGAACGGCGAGACCGGGCTGCCTGCCCCGGTGACATCGTTGCCGAGGATCGTGCCGATCGTGGGGTCGGTGGTGTAGACCCCTGTTTCGGATCCCTCAGGAATGCCATTGACCAGGGTTCCCGTCCCATCGTCGATAAAGAAGCCGGGATCGAGGTCCTGCGTCCAGTGGCTCGGATCGGACCAATCGCCATCGCCAGACAAGGCCGAGACATATTTGTACGACGTGTTCTCGGTGATGAATTCGAAGAAGGGGAACAGCGGATTGTAGAAGCTGACATCGCCATAGGCGTTGCCGATATCGAAGAAGTCATAGCCCCCGCTCAGAACGCCGGCGACGACGGGAAATCCGTAGAGCTCGTCGACGATCAATGCAGAGCCGCTGTCTCCCGGTGCAGTCGCAACTTCATTGGGCAGGGCGTCACCATCGAACCAATCGATGGCCTTTACCGCATCGATATCTGCACAGCTAATCCCGAAGCCGTTGAATTCGCAGGCTGCCTGTTGTTCCGGGGTGCGGTTCGGATTGTCGAAGTCGGTGAAATACATCGTCTGCGTTTCGACGCCAAAATTCACCGAGGTAGGCGCGAAGCCAAAGAAGATCTGGTCGATGAATGTGGCATTGGATGCGATTGCCCCGAGCATGTTCTCGCCGACAAGTCGGAGGAAGCCGATGCCCTGATCGCCGGTATCGCCCGTACCGAAAGTGCCATAGCCATTGAGAACGACATGCGTGAGCTGATCGAGCGGCGTAAGCAGGATCGGGGCTGAAGGCGTGTCGGTGATTGGCGTATCAAGCGCAATGAAAGCGACGTCAGCCCATGGGAATTCCAGACCGCCATTGTCGATATTCGCAGAGGGGTGAATGACCACATCGGTCGACCTGGCAATGCCGCCGCTGGCATAGTCGGTTGCGCCGCCGATATAGTTGAAGAGGCGCACAGCGCTGTCGATGCCGGTCGAGATCAGCATTGTATTGTCGGCAGCACCAGGCAGGCCGTAGGCTTCCGATGACCGGCTGTTCACGCAGTGCGCCGCCGTCAGGATCGTACGCGGATTGATAAGGGTGCCGGTGCAGTTGAAGAAGATACCGCCCGTCAAATTGTTCTGACGGAAGATCTGCACCGAATAGGGCACCGTATCGTTCACATCGACACTGCCGGGGAGCCCGACATCGTCGCGAACGATGATCTCTGGATGTGGCGCGACCGGTTGAGCGGAGATCGCGCGAGAATCACGTGTGATCACAGGTAGGTCGAGCGATGTTTCCAGTCGGCGCATCTCGATCGATGCGATGTCGAAGCTCGAATTGATTCCAGTTAGACTGCCTTGCGCTTCGGCGGCGACGCCGGTCTCCGCGTCGTTCGCTGCATTGGCGGGCGCCTGTGCGAGCAGCATGCCCAGGCCAATTACACCTACGGTCGTAAGCAAATGCCTCTTCATCATATCCAGTCCCCAGTTTTCGTTTTTTTGCGCCCGAAGCGCGGCCATGCGGAAGGATTCCCTACGCCCGAATCGAACGTAGAAACTTCACAGCTGAGACTGGTTTCGGGGCGGGCATCACGGTTAGTCAACACGTGAACTCGAAATTCCCAAAGATTGCCGTGCAATTAACACTTTTGGTGCAATTCGGATTACTGGCCCGCCATTAATCGAAGATTTGCAGATGCTTGCATTTGCTGCACGGGCCTACACCGGAAGCTGGCATCGGCAAATGGCACCGCGCTGCCGCCACCGTGCAGCAACATCAATCGGTCTTGCAAAGTGACGTGTTGGGAGCGTGCCGCTTGGGGCTAGCTTCGCCCGATGCTTTCATAGGTGAAGCCGACGGCGCGGACGTCTTCCGGCTTGTAGATGTTGCGCAGGTCGACCAGCACCGGGTGCCTGACGAGTTCCTTGACCCGGCCAAGGTCGAGCGCACGAAACGCGTCCCATTCGGTCACGATGGCAATCGCATCGGCGCCCTCGACTGCGTCATAGGAGCTGTCGCACATCGTGACGTCGGGCATCAGCGGGCGCGCTTGCTCCATGCCTTCGGGATCGAATGCGGACACTATCACGCCCGCATCGGTCAGCGCCTGGGCAATAGCGATGGCCGGCGAATCGCGCATGTCGTCAGTGTTGGGCTTGAAGGTCAGGCCGAGCAGCGCGACCTTCTTGCCGCGCGCCGCCTCCATCCCGCCCAGCGCGTCGAGCACCTTGCGGCCCATGGCGCGCTTGCGGCTGTCGTTGACCTTGACCACCGCCTCGACGATCCGCGTCGGGCTGTCGTAATCCTCGGCCGTCTTGAGAAGCGCCAGCGTGTCCTTGGGAAAGCACGAGCCGCCATAGCCCGGGCCGGCATGGAGGAACTTCGAACCGATCCGGTTGTCCATGCCGATGCCGCGGCTGACGTCCTGCACATCCGCGCCGACCCGCTCGCAAAGATCGGCCATCTCGTTGATGAAGGTGATCTTGGTCGCGAGGAAGGCGTTGGCTGCGTATTTGATCAGCTCGCTGGTGCGGCGGCCGGTAAACAGGATCGGCGATTCGTTGAGGAACAGCGGGCGATACACCTCGCTCATGACCTCGCGGCCGAACTCGTCTTCTGCACCGATCACGATCCGGTCGGGACGCTTGAAGTCGCCGATGGCGGCGCCCTCGCGCAGGAATTCGGGATTGGAAACGACCGAGAACCTGTGGCTCGTACAGCTGTCGCCGATGATCCGCTCGACCTCGTCGCCTGTGCCGACCGGGACGGTGGACTTGGTCACGATCACCGCATCGTTCGAAAGGCTTTGGCCGACTTCGCGCGCCACTGCGTAGACGAATGACAGGTCTGCGTGGCCGTCACCGCGGCGGCTTGGAGTGCCGACCGCGATGAAGATGGCCGATGCGTCCTTGATCCCTTCGGCAAGGTCGGTGGTGAAGGACAGGCGGCCAGCGTTGACGTTGCTTTCGACCAGTGCTTCCAGACCCGGCTCGTAGATCGGCATGATCCCGT
Source organism: Altererythrobacter sp. CAU 1644 (assembly GCF_029623755.1). Taxonomy (NCBI): domain Bacteria; kingdom Pseudomonadati; phylum Pseudomonadota; class Alphaproteobacteria; order Sphingomonadales; family Erythrobacteraceae; genus Altererythrobacter; species Altererythrobacter arenosus. The sequence continues at coordinate 645,328 of NZ_CP121106.1, read as the reverse complement.
CAAGCAACTTGTCGATCTTGGCCGGATCCTTGTCGATGCAAACCACATCGTGGCCGAAATCCGCAAAGCACGCGCCAGACACCAGGCCAACATAGCCCGATCCCACCATTGCAATCTTCACGCAGCAACTCCCTCGTTCTCGATGACGATCCGGTCTTCCACCTCGACCGACTGGATCGTGCGCCGCCTGTCACCTTCGAGCACGAGCGCCGTCAATATTCCCGAACGGAATGCGCCCGTGTCTATTCCAATACGGTTGCCGCAATCGTGCACTTCGTCGAAAATCGTGTGCCCATGGACAATGACCTTAGGCAAGGCACCTTCGTGGCGCAGGAAGCGGTCGCGGATCCAAAGCATGTCGCGCCGCTTCTGCTGGTCGAGCGGACGCGTGGGATCAATGCCGGCATGGACGAAGGCGTAGTCGCCCGCGACGATCAGCTCTTCGAACCCCATCATGAAATCACGGTCGATTTGCGGGACGAGCTCGGGGAGCTTCTCGAACAGCTCATCCATCGACAGCCCGTTGAATTCGCTGCGCGGAATGCCGTAGCTGAGGATGGTTTCGCGGCCGCCATGCTTGAGGAAATGGCGCAGGACTTCCTGGTCGACAAAGCTCTCAAGGAACATTTCCTCGTGATTGCCGGCAAGAATCCGGACCAATCTGCGCGCCTGCCATTCGCGCGCGAAGCGGAGCACGCCCGCGCTTTCGGGCCCCCGGTCGACGAGATCGCCAAGAAGCACGACCGTCGTTTCGGCAGTGCCTGCCCTGCGGTCGTCATCCTCGATCGCGTCCGCCAGTTTCTCGAGCAGGTCGAGCCGGCCGTGGATATCGCCAACGACATAGTACCGCTGCCCGTCGGGCACGCATGGCATGTCCGCCTGCGGGGCGGTGCTGCGGAAGATCTTGCGGAGGGGTTCGAATATCATGGTCAGAAACAGGTCAATCTGGGCCGCGCCTTAAGCGAAGCGGGGCTGAACGGCAACTGAGCGGTTGTGTGCAACCGGCGACAAAGGTGGTGCGTAAACCCCACACTTTCCAGCCTGCATTCCATCGCGCGCAATTTTCCTTGTGCAGTGCAGCAAAAACCTGCACGATCATTGCGAATCCGGTCGAGATTGCACGAATTCGAAAAGTGCGGCCGCCGGATACGCAGGCGGGACGAAGCGAACACAACAAAGGAAGTTGTCATGCTCACGTCCATTCGCGGCCTCGCGGCCGCGACCATAACTGCCGGTTTTGCTCTCTCCGCAGCTCCGGCCCTGGCTGAAGAATTCGCTCCGGCCAGTCCTCTCATCATCACCGCCGATGTCTCGCAAGCCGACATTGCGAAAGCTGTCGAGGTCATCGAAAGCGAACAAGCGAGCCCGCTTGGGGCAGAAAGCGGCTGGGATTTCTCGGCCAATGTTGCGCTGGTATCCGAATATCGCTTCCGCGGGGTCGACCTGTCCGGGGGCGACCCGGCCATCCAGGGCGGTCTGGACCTGGCCCACAGCTCGGGATTCTACGTCGGTACCTGGGCCTCCACGATCGACGACGACACCGTCGGCTATGGCGATTGGGAACTCGACGTTTATGCCGGTTGGAGCGGCGATGTCGGCCCTGGTTTGACCTTCGATCTCGGTGGTATCTTCTACCTCTACCCGGACGCGGGTGCCGGGGATTTCGATTATTGGGAGCTGTACAGCTCTCTCGCCTTCGATCTTGGTCCGGCGGGCGCGACCGTAGGTATCGCCTATGCGCCCGAGCAGGACTCGCTCGGCGGTGACGACAATCTCTATGTCTACACCGATCTCTCCGTCGGCATTCCGAACAGCCCAGTCACACTGACGGGGCACCTTGGCTACACCGACGGGTTTCTGACCTTCACCGACGATGGCGATGCCTTCGATTGGTCGCTTGGTGCGGAAGTCTCGTTCGGGCCGGCCACGCTCGGTGTCGCCTATGTCGACGCTGAGGGCGACCATCTTCCGGGAGACTACAAGTTCACGGATGCCGCGATCGTGGCAACGCTTAGCGCCAGCTTCTGAACTGGCCGCAGGGGGTGGGGCGCGAGCGTAGTGCTTGCGCCCCAAGTCCATGCGCGATCACACCAATGAGAAGTCGACCGTCGTAACGACGCGCACCTTCTTGTAGGGGCTGTCGATGACGCCCCAACCGCCACTGTCACCATCGCGGGCTTCGATCGAGAAATAGCCCTGCGTCGCGTCGCGGATGGCGCCGACATCGGCGCCGCTATCCTTGGCGAACTGTTCGGCCGAGGCGCGTGCGTCACGGGTCGCTTCCGCCACCATCTCGGGCTTGATGTCGTTGAGCTTGGTAAAGCTGTAGCTCATCGCTGACCCTTCTTCGAGGAAGACGCCTCGGCCAACCAGGTCGAATTGGCGGGCCACGGCTTTCTGCGCGCGTTCGATGTCGTTCGTGCGCAGCGAGAGCCGCTGGCGAACGGTGTAACTGGTGATCCCGTTGTTGGTGTAGCTCGAGACATTGGCGCCGGTCGGCTGCAAGGCCTCGGCCGGAAAACCCAGGTCGGCGAAAAACTGCTCGATCGATGCAGTATCGCGGCGAACTTTGGCCTGCGCTTCGCCAAGGTTGGTGGAGGTTGCAGAGTAGGAGATGGTCCAGGTCGCGAGGTCGGCAGTGACGTCGCGTTCGGCCAAACCGCGCACCGTAACCGAGCGCTCGGCCTCTTTGGCTCGCAGCAACCCGTCGCCGAGCAGGTAACCTCCGACCACCAGCCCAAGGGCGGCGATGGCCGCTGTGCCGAACCACCTCGCCGTTTTCGTATCACGCGGAAATCCGCGCTCATCGTGGTCTGCCGCTTGCACTGCATGGTCGTTCATCGCATCATCCTTCCTGAACCGGGTGTGCGACGAGTTGTGCATTCCTGTCGATGAACCGTTTTTGAATGAGGCGCTACCCTGTGACCAAATATCTCCACAGCATGATCCGAGTGACCGATCCCGAAGCGACCGTCGCCTTCTTCAAGCTCATCGGTCTGGAAGAGGTGCGGCGTTTCGATGTCGAGGCGGGCCGCTTCACGCTGATCTTCCTTGCGGCTCCGGGGCAGGAGGGCGTGGCCGAGGTCGAGCTGACCTACAATTGGCCGCCAGCGGATGGCAGCGCGCCGGAAGAATATGATGGCGGGCGCAACTTTGGCCATCTCGCCTACCGGGTCGATGACATTTACGAGACCTGCCAGCGCCTGATGGATGCGGGCCACACGATCCACCGTCCGCCGCGCGACGGTCACATGGCCTTCGTCAAGTCGCCTGACGGGATATCGGTCGAGCTGCTCCAGCAGGGCAACCTGCCGCCGCAGGAGCCATGGGCAAGCATGGAAAACAGCGGCAGCTGGTAGGTCCGCCCCCTAGGCTGCGTAGGGCGATTTCTCGTCGTCGGGGTGGTCCGTCGTCATTCGCAGCAGCGAATAGCCGATAACGGCAGAAATCAGCGATCCCATCAAGATGCCGATCTTGGCTTCCTCGATGAGGAGGTTGTTTCCTTCGAAAGCCAGGCTGCTGATAAAGAGCGACATGGTGAAGCCGATCCCGCACAGGATCGATACGCCCCAGATCTCCGTCCAGCTCGCCCCTTCGGGACGGTTGGCGAAACCGACCTTGTCGGCTGCAAAGATCGCGGCGAAAATGCCAACCTGCTTGCCGATGAACAGACCGGCGGCGATTGCCAGCGGCAGCGGTGCCAGCACCCCTTCCATGCCGAGATCGGCTAGCTCGACCCCTGCGTTGGCAAAGCCGAACACCGGCACAATCAGATAGGCGCTCCATGGCGCCAGATTGTGCTCGAGATGTTCGAGCATCGTATCATCGTCTTTCCCCCGCATAGGGATCGTCAGCGCGGCAACGACGCCGGCGATGGTCGCGTGAACCCCCGAATTGAGAACGCAGAACCACAGCACCAACGCCAGCAGGATGAACGGCCAGTAGGCGGCGACGCGCATCCGGTTCAACATCAGCATCAGCCCGGTCACAACGATCGCAGCGACCAGCCACGCGAGCTTGATGTTGGCAGTATAGAACAGCGCGATGACCATCACTGCCCCGATGTCGTCGACGATTGCCACGGTAAGCAGGAACAGGCGGAGCGAGGCCGGAACCCTGCTGCCGAGCAGGCCGAGAACGCCCATTGCGAAGGCAATGTCGGTCGCCGCGGGAATGGCCCAGCCGCGCGTCAGATCGGCGGTCCCTTCGGCATTGACGAAGAAGAGGTAGACGAGCGCGGGAATCGCCATGCCCGCGATCGCCGCCAGCACCGGCAGGCGCCGCTGGTCGGCCGATGATAACTGACCCTCGATCCATTCGCGCTTCACTTCCAGCCCGACGACAAAGAAGAAAATCGCCATCAGGCCATCGTTGATCCACAGGTGCAACGTATTGAGTTTGAACAGCGAACTGTCGAACAAACTGCCGTGGAAAAGCTGGTGGTACTCGTGTGCCAACGGCGAATTGGCTGCCAGCATGGCAGCGATGGCGACGAAGATGAGCAGGATACCGGCAGAGGCGTCGCTAACAAAGAGCGCGCGGACTGGGGCGAAAACGTTGCGAAGTGGTCTATTGCTATCTGACATGTGTGCGCCCCCTTTTTCGAAAAGTTACATCGGTTGCAAGGGGTGATCGTTGGCCTTAGTGTTATTTCACAAAACCAAACGGGGGTCGCTTGGAAATTTGGGACTGGGGTGCCTGGCAATGGCTGGCGCTGTTGCAGCACGAGCTCCTGCTGTTCGCGGGAGTTTTTTTTCTTGTCGGTGCGCTGGACGATCTCGCAGTAGATGCGACCTGGTTGTGGCTGCGGATGACGGGGCGAATACGTACGCCGCGCCTTGATACCCGGTCGCTCGCTACTCGCCCGTTGAAGGGGCAGGCCGCGATCTTCATCCCGACCTGGAACGAACATGAAGTGATCGGCGATACCATCGCCTATCTGCTCAACGCCTGGCCGCAGGAGGAGCTGAGGCTCTACGTCGGCTGCTACCGCAATGATCCTGACACGATCGCCGCGGCGATGGCGGCGGCGCGGGGCGATGGCCGGCTTCGACTGGTGATCCACGACCGGGCGGGGCCGAGTACCAAGGCGGATTGCCTCAACCGGCTCTACCGGGCGCTTTGCGATGACGAGATGCGGTGGGGCGAGAAGGCCCGTATGGTGGTGTTCCACGATGCCGAGGATATGGTCGATCCGGCCGCGCTTGCCCTGCTAGACGAGGCGATCGAAGCAGCCGAATTCGTCCAGCTTCCCGTTCTGCCCTTGCCGCAAGTTCACAGCCGCTGGGTCGGCAGCCACTATTGCGAAGAGTTCGCCGAGGCCCATGCCAAGGCGATGGTCGTGCGCGATGCATTGGGCGCGGCCATACCGGCGGCGGGCGTGGGTTGTGCCGTCGAGCGGACGGCGCTCGCTCGCCTGGCAACCCGGCATGGCGGGGTTGCTCCCTTCGCCGCGGACTCGCTTACCGAGGACTACGAGCTGGGCATCGGCATCGCCAATAGCGGGGGACGTTGCCGTTTCGTTCGGGCGCGACACCCCGATGGCGAACTGGTGGCGACGCGGGCCTATTTCCCCGCGCAGCTCGACCATGTCGTGCGGCAGAAGACGCGCTGGGTGCACGGGATCGCCCTGCAAGGTTGGGACCGGCTGGGGTGGTCGATGCGTCCGGTCGAAATCTGGATGCGGCTGCGCGACCGACGCGGTCCGCTGACCGCGCTTGTCCTGCTCGCGGGTTATCTCCTCCTGGCATTGTCGACGCTCGGCTGGGGCGCGGAGATGCTGGGGTATGGCGCGGGCATGGAACTTTCCCGGCCGGTCAAGGTCCTGCTGGCATTGAATTTCTTCTTTTTCGTCTGGCGCGCAGCGCTCCGGTTCGGCTTTACCGCGCGCGAATTCGGCGCGATCGAGGGATTGCGGGCAGTCCTTCGCATCCCCCTCACGAATGTCATCGCGATCATGGCCGGTCGCCGCGCGCTGTTTGCCTATGCGCGTACACTCGCCGGAGAGCGGATCGTGTGGGACAAGACGCCGCACTTTTCGCATCCGGCGCGCGGTCCGCAGGAAAAGGCAGAAGTGATATGAGCGCGGGTATGGAGCGACGCGCTTCACTCGGCCATCGGCGTGGACGACCATTGATGATGCTGGCCGCACTCGCTTTTTCCTGGGTCGGCATGCGAGCCATTCTGTGGGAGCCGCCGTTCGCGACATCCCACGACAACGGTTCGCTGCAGAATGAAGGCTTGGCCATGGCCATTGCGCCCGACGGTTCAAGGAATGGCCCCGCTGCAGGCACGCCCAGAGTATACGGCGAAGGTGGCAATGCTGCTCTACCTGCGCGACCAATTGGGGCTTTAGGCGCTGCCCGACAGATCCTTCCTCCAGCGGCGCCATTGGCATGGGGCGAGGGCAAAGCGCTTCCATTGGCGCGGCCTCCGTTACCCTTGGCGCCATTGCCATCGAGGAACCCGCGCACCGCAGCGGCTCACCAGCTTCTCTACCTTGCTGCGATGTCGAACCTCCCGGTGCCCAAGTTCCTCGGGCAAGGTCCTATTACTCCAACTGGTCCACAAGCGCAGCCTGCGAAACTGGAGCCACGCCCACGCGCCGATCGGTGGTCGCTCGACGCCTGGGTTTTCTGGCGCGAAGGTTCGAAGGCTGCCCTCGCGAGTGCGGGACGTATCCCAAGCTACGGCGCGAGCCAGACGGCAGGCGTGCTGCGCTATCGCCTGGCGCCCGCCAGCAAGCATGATCCGCGGGGCTATTTCCGCGCCTATCGCGCCCTGGTTGAAGGCGGCGAGGGGGAATTGGCGCTGGGCCTGTCGGCTCGTCCGATCGGCGCGATACCGGTGCGGGCCCATGCCGAAGTTCGAGCGACCAGGTTCGATCGTGATTGGGAAGCGCGCCCTGCGGCTTTCGCGACAACCGAGCTGGCTCCCGTCGTTTTGACGCGTTCGCTCCGCGCCGAGACCTATTTGCAGGGCGGATTTGTAGGGGGCAGGAATTCGACCCCCTTCGCCGATGGCCAGGTGCATGTCATCGGCGACGTCGTAGAATCCGAAACGGCACGGTTCAGCCTGGGGGCGGCGGCCTGGGGCGGCGCGCAGGACGGGACGGAGCGGCTCGACGTCGGCCCCTCGTTGCGACTGGATCTCACGATTGGCGAAGCTCCGGCGCGTTTCTCGCTCGATTGGCGTGAGCGGATCGCGGGTGACGCCATGCCGGATTCGGGTGTTGCCTTGACGCTTTCGACGCGTTTCTAGCAGCAATATTTGCGCACAGGGCGCCAGCCGCCTTTAAACCCTTGCCCGGCTAAGCTAGTCGCAGGGAATGGACGTCTACCTGCCCATCGCGAATCTGTCGGTGAACGGCCTGCTGATCGTAGCGCTGGGCGCGCTTACCGGCGTGCTGTCGGGGCTGTTCGGCGTTGGCGGTGGCTTCCTGACGACGCCGCTGCTGATCTTCTACGGCATCCCGCCGACGGTCGCGGCCGCATCCGCCGCGACGCAGGTGACCGGCGCCAGCGTTTCGGGCGTCCTCGCGCATGGGCGCCGCGATGGCGTCGATTACCGCATGGGCATGGTGATGGTTGCCGGCGGCATATTCGGGGCGATGATCGGCGCGCTGCTATTCCGATTATTGCAGGCGCTCGGCCAGATCGACGTCGTCATCAGCATCCTCTACGTGATCATGCTTGGAACTATCGGCACGCTGATGCTGCGCGAAGCGCTCGAGGTGATCCGGCCTAGCGGGAAGAAGTCGAACCAGCCGCGCAAGCGCCGCCACCATCCCATCGTTGCCGGCCTACCCTGGCGGACGAGATTCTATCGCTCGGGCCTCTACATCTCGCCCCTTGCGCCGCTGATCCTGGGCGCGCTGGTTGGCGTCCTCACCATGCTGATGGGCGTTGGCGGCGGCTTCATGCTGGTTCCGGCGATGCTCTACATCCTGGGTATGAGCGGCAATGTCGTGGTCGGCACCTCGCTGTTCCAGATCTTGTTCGTGACCATGGCGACCACGATGACGCACGCCCTGACGACCAAGGCAGTCGACGTGGTCCTGGCGGGGCTGCTGTTGCTCGGCTCGGTGATGGGCGCGCAATTCGGCACACAGATCGCGCTCAAGGCGCGGCCCGAAATCCTGCGGCTGGTGCTCGCCTCCATTGTACTCCTGGTGGCGCTGAGAATGGCCGTGGGCCTCGGCTACCAGCCCGACGAGATCTACACGGTCGCCCCGCTATGACGCGCGCGCTGCAAGCCGGCTTCCTGCTGCTCGCGGCGCTGTTTCTCTCGGCCCAGCGCGACGCGATCCTGGTGCCGGAGGTCTCGCAGAACGAGGTGCAGGTCCGACAGGGATTCACCGGTACCGAATTGCTGCTCTATGGCGCCATCCTCGATCCGGCAGGTCGCCGGGCCGGAGCAGAGTACGACATCGTGGTGGTCCTCAAGGGACCGACCCAGCCGATCCGCATGCGCGAGAAAGAGCGTATTCTCGGCATCTGGATGAATGCGGAATCGTCCGATTTCCGTTCTGCGCCATCCTTCTTCGCGGTGGCGGCTTCGCGACCGGTGGAGGAGATCGTCGACGAGCGAACCGCGGCGATCTACGAGCTTGGCACGCGCTTCATCCAGCTCTCGCCCTCGGGGCAGATCGATCCGGTCAAGCAGGCACGGTTCGCCGCAGGGCTGGTCGAGCAGCGCGAACGCAAGGGCCTCTACAAGCAGAACATGAAGGGCGTCCAGATCACTGAAGGCGTGCTCTACAAGGCGAGGATCAAGCTACCGTCGAACGTCGTGACCGGTCGGTACACCGCCGAAACCTTCGCCATTACCAACGGCCGCGTGATTGCCTCGGCTATCGCCGATGTCGAAGTGAAAAAGGTGGGATTCGAACGGTTTGTGGAGATTGCGGCCCAGAACTGGTCGCTGGTTTATGGTCTCGTGGCCGTGGCGCTGTCGATCGGCATGGGCTTCTTCGCCGGGCGACTGTTCGCCCGCCTCTAGGTCGCGCCCGACGCCTCTCAGGCCCATCAGCGTTGACGCGATTTTAACCCCGATCTGCCAAGCCGAACCCCGACATTTAACGAGGGTTTGGGGCATTCCATGACCGATATGGGCAATCAGAATTTCGATCAGTTCCAGGATGCTAAGCCTGTCGACGTGCCCGAGCGGCCCGCCGAGGCTTCTCCGCAGCCTGCAGCGCAGGCCGCCCAGTCTGCGCCGCAACCCGCCGCTGCCGCGAAATCCGCCGATGCAGACAACGCCCGCCTGCCGATTGGCGTCGTGCTCGAAATCGCCGGCTCGGGCTCGCAGATCGCGCTCGATCTGGAACGCCTCAACGAATGCATGGAAGATGAGGACCCTTCGATCGCGCTTGCCGGGCAGGTCGGCAGTCAGATCAAGATCCGGGTCGGCAATAGCTGGCTGCTCGCCAGCGTGCGCAACCAGCGCAAGGATCGCCGTGCCAACGGCGGGATTCTCGCCAATATCGACTTCCTCGGCGAAGGCGTCGAAGAAAAGCTGACCGGCCGCCTCCACGGTTTCCGCCGCGGTGTCACGCGCTATCCAATCCCGGGTGCGCTGATCTATCCGGCGACCACCGCCGACCTCAAGCAGGTCTATGCCAGCGATGGGCGCGCCAATGTCGAGATCGGCACGGTCTATCCGACCAAGGACATTCGCGCCGGCCTCTATATTGACGCCATGCTTGGCAAGCACTTCGCTCTGCTCGGTTCGACCGGTACCGGTAAATCGACCAGCGCCGCGCTGATCCTGCACCGTATCTGTCAGGCCGCGCCCGAAGGGCACATCGTGATGGTCGACCCGCACGGCGAGTATTCCGCAGCATTCCGCCAGACCGGCATGATCCTCGACGTTTCGAACCTGCAGATGCCGTACTGGCTGATGAACTTCGAGGAGCACTGCGAAGTGCTGCTCACCAGCGATGGCAACGAACGCCAGGTCGATGCCGACATTCTCGCCAAGTGCCTGCTGCGTTCGCGCCAGAAGAACCGTCTTGCCGAAACCATGGGCAAGATCACCGTGGACTCGCCGGTTCCCTACCTGTTGTCGGACCTGTCGAACGCGATCCAGGACGAGATGGGCAAGCTCGACAAGGCGACGTCTTCAGCGCCCTACATGCGGATCAAGAACAAGCTTGAAGAGATCAAGGCCGACCCGCGCTATCAGTTCATGTTCTCGGGCATGCTGGTGGGCGACACCATGACCGACTTCATCGGCAAGGTGTTCCGCATGCCATCGGGCGGCAAGCCGATTTCGATCATCGACGTGTCGGGCGTGCCGTCGGACATCACCTCGACCGTGGTCGCGGTGCTCAGCCGCCTGGTGTTCGACTTTGCGATCTGGGGGCGCGAGGACCAGACGCGTCCGATCCTGCTCGTGTGCGAAGAGGCGCACCGATACGTCCCGAGCGAGAAATTCGCCGATGATTCCTCGGTCGGCCGGATCCTCAGCCGGATCGCGAAGGAAGGTCGTAAGTACGGGATCTCGCTCGGCCTGATCACACAGCGTCCGTCCGACCTCGCCGAAGGCGTACTTTCGCAGTGCGGCACGATCATCTCGATGCGATTGAACAACGACCGCGACCAGGCCTTCGTGCGGGCAGCCATGCCCGAGGGCGCGCGCGGCTTCCTTGATTCGATCCCGGCGCTCCGCAACCGCGAGTGCATCGTCTGCGGCGAGGGTGTCGCGATCCCGGTACGTGTGGCCTTCGATACGCTCGAGGAAAACAAGCGCCCGGCCTCGGAAGACCCGAGCTTTGTCGAAGCCTGGAACACCAGCGGCGGCGAGGAAGAGACCGTCGAGCGTGTCGTCCAGCGCTGGCGCTCGCAGGGCTGATCAGGTCCCGCGCGTATCGCCGTACAGGTGGATATGCAGGCGGTCGCTCATCCGAAATCCGTGTTCGAGGCATAGCGGCGCCAGCCAGGCTTCACGCTGGCGCAGCGTCGCGCTGTCGGTCCCTTCAGGCATCAGGAAAACGTGGCCCGGCTTGAAGCGATAGCGGCGCTGGAGTGCGAGCACCTCGTTGACATCTTCAGGTGACGCCACGACAAATTTGAAGAAAGCGCGCGGATCGGTCGCATAGGTATCGAGCCGTTCGGGGATCAACGCTAGCTCCGCCTCGTTGCCCGAATGCGCCAGCTTGGGGCTGACGTTGTACTGGTCTACCCGGATATCGAGCCGCACGGGCGCCTTGGTCGTCCCGTTGGTTTCGATTTCGATCGACATGTCCGGCAGCGCTTCGGCCAGTTCAGCCAGCGCATTGCCCTGCATCAATGGCTCGCCCCCGGTGATGACGAGCCGTTTTTGCCCCAGCGCGAGGATAAGCGCGGCGACTTCGGCCACCTCCAGCGTCACCTGGTTGGCCTTGCGATCAAAGGCTCTGCCATCGCGGTGCGGGCGATTGTCGCCTTCGAAATGCCAGGTGTAGGCAGTGTCGCACCAGGTGCAGGCGAGGTTGCAGCGCGACAGGCGGACGAAGGCGACCGGCATGCCCACGCTCGGACCCTCACCCTGCAGCGAAGCGAAGATTTCCGGCCCCCCGATGTCGTCCGTGGCGAGGACTAGCGCAGCCATCCGTTCATCCTTTTCAAACCTAGCCTGAACCGATGGAACACATGGAACACGGTCCATGAGCTGGAAAAAAGCTCGCGGATCAGCTTGTCCAAAGCGCAAGTGGAAGGGGCGGAAACCTGCAACATCCGCTCCTTATTGCATGTCGCGCGGAGGTAGGAAATCGGGGCCCTACCCCAGCCGCGCCAGCGCCGCTGTGAGCCGCTCTATCTCTGCAGCATGATGTGCAAGGTCGGCGCGGGCCTTCTCGACCGCTTCGGGCTTGGCGCGTTCGACGAAATTGGCATTGGAAAGCCGCCCTTCGAGCGATTTTGCTTCCTTGCTCGAAGCTTCGAGTGCCTTTTGCAGACGCGCTTTCTCGGCGTCGATATCGATCACGCCCGCAAGCGGAACGATGAAGACGTCCGAACCCGCGGTGACCTGCATTGCAGGGCCGGAAGGAGCTTCGCCAACCGTCACCGGCGTCAGGCGAGCGAGCCGTTCGATTGCCGCTGCGCTGCGCTCGATCGTGCGTTCCGCGACTTCCGACGGCTGGGGCAGGAAGGCCGCCAGTTTCGCGCCCGGCGCGATGCCGAGCTCGTTCTTGGCGCTACGGACGTTGCTGGTGAGCTCGATCACCCAGTCGATCGCATCGGTCGCTTCCTTGCTCACGCTCGCACGCGGGTCGGGCCATTTGGCGGTGATCAGGGGATAGCTGGCGCGATCGCCCTGCTTCGACCACAGCTCTTCGGTGATGAAGGGCATGAAGGGGTGGAGCATGACCAGGATCTGGTCGAGCGCCCAGCCGGCGACTTCGCGCGTTTCCATCGCTGCCGGGCTATCCGCATCACCGGCGAACACGGGCTTGATCAGTTCGAGATACCAGTCGCAGAACCTGTCCCAGGTGAAGTGATAGATCGTGTTGGCGGCAGCGTCGAAACGCAGTTCCGCCATCGCCTTGTCGAGCGCCTCGACGGTCTGCTGGACCTCGCCGATGATCCACTGGTTGGCGGCGAGGCGCGCCTCTGGCGCCTTTGTCGTCGAGGACGCGCCGATGCCGTTCGATTGACAGAAACGCGTGGCATTCCAGAGCTTTGTCGCAAAATTGCGATAGCCCTCGACCCGCTTCTCGTCCATCTTGATGTCGCGGCCCTGGCTTTCCATCGCCGCCATGAAGAAGCGCAGCGCGTCGGCGCCGTACTGGTCGATAAGGCCGAGCGGGTCGACAACATTGCCCTTGGACTTGGACATCTTGGCGCCGTCCGCCGCGCGGACGAGGCCGTGGAGGTAAAGCTTGTTCCAGGGCCTTTCTTGCATGTTGAAATAGCCCGCCATCATCATCCGTGCGTCCCAGAAAAACAGGATGTCGAAGCCGCTGATCAGCAGGTCATTGGGATAGTGCTTCTTGAGCAGGTCGGTCTGCTCTGGCCAGCCGAGTGTGGCGAAGGGCCACAGCGCTGACGAGAACCATGTGTCGAGGACGTCCTCGTCGCGGGTGAGCGCAACGCCAACGCCAGCCTGGGCGTGCGCTTCCTCCTCGGTCATTGCGACGAAAACCTGGCCATCCTGCGTGTACCAAGCCGGTATCCGGTGCCCCCACCATAGCTGTCGGCTAACGCACCACGGCTGGATGTTCTCCATCCAGTTGAAGAAGGTCTTTTCCCAGCTCTTGGGGACGATCTCGATCTCGCCCGACTTGACCGCCGCGATCGGTTTCTTCGCCAGTTCCTCGGCATTCACGTACCATTGGTCGGTCAGCCAGGGTTCGATCACCACGCCGCCGCGATCGCCGAAGGGGGTCGCGATCTGGCGCGGCTCGGCGTCGTTCTCGACTTCCTCGCCATTCTTGTTGGTGGTGACGTGCGGGATAAGGAATCCCTGTTCCTTGAGCCGCTTGACCACCAGCTCGCGCGCACCGTCCACGCCATCCCGCTTGAAGCGGTGGAGGCCGAGGTACTCGTCCGGCACCAGTCCATCCGCGGTCTGGCAGACGTTCGCTTCCGCATCGAGCATGTTGAGCATCTCGGACGGGGCAATGCCTGCACGCTTGCCGACCTCGAAGTCGTTGAAATCATGCCCTGGCGTGATCTTCACCGCGCCCGAACCAAGCTCGGGATCGGCGTGCTCATCGGCGACAATCGGCACGCGCCGACCGGTGAGCGGCAGCACGACATGCTTGCCGACGACGCTCCTGTAGCGCTCGTCGTCGGGATGCACCGCCACCGCCATGTCGGCCAGCATGGTCTCGGGACGGGTGGTTGCAACTTCGATGAAATCCGCGCCGCTATCGAGCGTTACTCCATCGGCGAGCGGGTACTTGAGGTGCCAGAAGCCGCCCGGGATGGTCTGCTGCTCGACCTCGAGGTCGGAAATCGCGGTCTTGAGCTTGGGGTCCCAGTTCACCAGCCGCTTGTCGCGATAGATCAGCCCGTCGTTGTAGAGATCGACGAAGACCTTGAGCACTGCCGTGGTGAAGTGCTCGTCCATGGTGAACTGCTCGCGCGACCAGTCCATCGAACAGCCGAGGCGGCGGAGTTGGCGGGTAATCGTGCCGCCGCTTTCTTCCTTCCACTGCCAGACCTTCTCGATGAAGTCCTCGCGCGAGTAATTGGTGCGCTTGTCCTGCTTCTCCTCGAGCTGGCGCTCGACCACCATCTGCGTCGCGATACCCGCATGGTCCGTCCCGACGACCCACAGCGCGTCCTTGCCCCTCAGCCGCTCGTAGCGGATCACGATGTCCTGCAGCGTATTGTCGAGCGCGTGGCCGATGTGGAGGCTGCCCGTCACGTTCGGCGGCGGGTTGACGATGGTGAAGGGCTCGGCATCGGGGCGCTCGGGCCTGAACAGGCCGTTCTCCTCCCAATGCGCGTACCAGCGCGCCTCGATCTGGGCCGGGTCGAAAGTGGTGTCTAGATTGCTGTTCATCGTATTGTTTTGTTCGCTTACGCTCGGGCTGGTGCCGATAAATTGGTAGCCAGCGCCTTTGCCAGTGCTGCGACTGCGAAGCAACGTTGAACCGCCCCTCACGCCCGGCAGCGGCGAACTGACAGCTTGTTCTGGCAGGATTTTGCCCGCATAGCCTTGGGCTTATGAGCGAAGGGGCGCAATTTTCGATCGAGCAGGGGGAAGGCGGCGAGCAGGTTCTCGCGCTTTCCGGACCCTACCTCGTTTCATCGATCGGTGCGATCGATAACGCGCTCGATTCGATTGCCGAACCCTTTACGCGGATCGATCTATCGGGCGTGACCGAGATCGACACGGTCGGCGCTTGGATCGCCTGCCGCCTGTCATCGCACCACGGTGCCGAGATAGTGGGCGCCAACGATCGGGCCGAGCGCCTGATCCGCGCGATCAGGGGCACCGGCGAGGGCGTTCAGCTGACGCCGGAACGTGCCTGGGTGTGGGAACGTGTGCCCGAGCAACTGGGCAAGATGGTCTTCAACGGGCGCAACGGCGTGATCGGGGTGGTCGGCTTCCTCGGCCAGGTGCTGATCGCCTGCGGTAGCCTGATCCGCCATCCCTCGCGCTTTCGGGTCAAGGCGCTTGTGCGACAACTCGAGCTCGTCGGGGTCGACGCGCTGCCGATCATCGGCTTGATGAGTTTCCTCATCGGCATCGTTATTGCGCAGCAGGGCGCGGTTCAGCTGGCCCAGTTCGGGGCCGAAACGCTGACCGTAAATCTCGTCGGCCGGATCACCCTGCGCGAACTGGGCGTGCTGATGACCGCGATCATGGTTGCCGGCCGGTCCGGTTCAGCCTTCGCCGCGCAGCTCGGCACGATGAGGCTCACCGAAGAAGTCGACGCCATGCGCACCATCGGCATTTCGCCGATCGAGGCGCTGGTGATCCCGCGCCTCATCGCCTGCACCTTCATGATGATCCTGCTGGGCTTCTATAGCTCGGTCGTTGCCATCATCGGCGGCGCGGTGGTGGGCGACGTGATGCTCGGCATCCCCTTCTGGACCTTCCTCGAGCGAATCAAGGATGTCGTCCCGACCTATGACCTGTGGGTCGGGCTGATCAAGGCGCCGGTATTCGGCCTGATCGTGGCCCTGGCGGGTTGCTACAACGGCATGCAGGTCCGCGGCAATTCGGAGGAAGTCGGCCTCAGGACAACGATGGCGGTGGTCTCGGCAATCTTTGCGGTAATCGTGCTCGATGCCTTCTTTGCCGTGTTCTTCACGGAGATCGGTTGGGGATGAGCGATCTCGAACAACCGACACCGGACCGGCACGAGCGGTTTCGCGGCGATCACCCGATCGTGGTCAAGGGGCTGAAGACCCAGTTCGGCGAGCATGTCGTCCACGAAGATCTGTCGTTGACGGTAAATCGCGGTGAAATCATCGGCGTGGTCGGCGGATCGGGGACTGGCAAGTCGGTGCTGATGCGCGCCATTATCGGCCTGCAGACCCCGACAGAGGGCGAGATCGAGGTGTTCGGGCGCTCGATCACCAGGGCCGAGCCGGACGAACAGATTGGCGTCCGGAGCCGCTGGGGGGTCCTGTTCCAGGGCGGCGCGCTCTTCTCGACCTTGACCGTGGGTGAGAATGTCGAGGTGCCGCTCAAGCAATTCTACCCGGACATTGACGACGAATTGCGCCGCGAGATCGCGCGTTACAAGGTGATCCTGTCGGGATTGCCGGAAGACGCGGCGAGCAAGTATCCCTCGGAGCTTTCGGGCGGGATGAAGAAGCGCGCCGGGCTGGCCCGCGCACTCGCGCTCGATCCCGAACTGCTGTTCCTCGACGAACCGACCGCAGGTCTCGACCCGATCGGTGCCGCCAAGTTCGACCAGTTGACCAGGGAGTTGAAGGAAACGCTGGGGCTGACGGTGTTCCTCATCACGCACGATCTCGACACGCTCTACGAGATTTGCGACCGGGTCGCCGTGCTGGCCGACCAGAAGGTCATCGCCGTCGGCACGATCCCCGAACTGCTCGAAACCGACCACCCGTGGATCGACGAATATTTCAACGGTCCGCGCGGTCGCGCCGCGCAGGCGAGCAAAGAGCGCGCCAAATACATGGACAAGCGCGCGCAGGACGGGGCATAGGGGCAAGCGCATGGAAACACGGGCCAATCATCTCTGGGTCGGGGCAGTCACGCTGGTCCTGCTCGCCCTCCTTGCCGGCTTCATCGTCTGGCTCGCCCGATTGGGCCAGGGGGAGCAGAAGGAATACGACATCCTGTTCCAGCAGTCGGTGTCTGGTCTGGCCAACGGTTCGGAAGTTTCCTTCGCCGGTGTCCCGGTCGGCCAGGTGCGTGAAATCCGCCTGTACGAACGCGATCCGGAGTTCGTCCGCGTTCGCATCGCGGTCAAGGAAGAGGTCCCGATCCTGGTCGGAACCACCGCCACCATCCAGGGGTCGTTCACCGGCGTGTCGACTATCCTCCTCGATGGCGCGCGAGCCGGAGCTCCGCCGATCACCTGTGAAACCACTGCCTGCCCTGAGGGAATGCCGGTCATCCCGCCCAAGGACGGCGGCCTCAACGCCCTGCTGTCCGACGCGCCGCTGTTGCTTGAGCGCCTCGCAACCCTGACGGAACGGCTGACCGAACTCCTGTCCGACGAGAACCAGGCGTCGATCGCGGGTATCTTGCGCAACACCGACAAGATGACGGCAAGCCTCGCCGAAGCTTCGCCACAACTCGAGCGGACCATGGCGGAGCTGCAAGTCACGCTGCGCGAGGCGAGCGAGGCGCTGGACGCGTTCGAAAAGGTTACCCTGTCGACCGACAAGATGCTCAACAAGGAAGGCGCCAACCTGGCGGACCAACTGCGCGAGACGCTCAAGTCCGCGAACTCGGCCGCCAAATCGCTCTCCCTGACGCTTGAGGATACCCGTCCGGCGGCGCGCCAATTGTCCGATAGCACGCTTCCAGCGGCCGAGGCGGCGCTGCAGGACCTGCGCGCGACCAGCAAGGCGCTGCGCAACGTGACCGAGAAGCTCGAGAACCAGGGGGCCGGCAGCTTGCTCAAGGGCCAGACCTTGCCCGACTACGAACCATGAGGACGATCGACGTGACATACGCAGCAAGGACCGCCCGGCTGGCATATCTGGCACCGCTCGTCATGCTGGCGGGTTGCATCAGCCTGGGCGAGGATCCGCCCGACCGCCTGCTGACCTTGACCTCGCAGGCGACCACTTCGGCCGGTACGGCCCAGAGCGCGCAGCGGTCCGAAACGATCATCATTCACGAGCCCGGAGTTCCCGCGTCGCTCGACGTCACCCGCGTACCCGTCCAGGTCAACTCGACCGAAATCGCCTACCTCAAAGACGCGCTATGGGTCGAAAAACCTTCGCGGCTGTTCCGCCGCCTGCTGGCCGAAACCATGCGGGCGAAGACCGGGCGCGTGGTGCTCGACGGTGACGATCCTGCCTTCTCGGGCGGGGAGAACCTGCGCGGGACGCTCCGCGCCTTCGGCTATGATGCGTCGAATTCCAGCGTCGTCGTCCAGTTCGATGCGATCCGTCAGGGCGATGGCGGAAGGGTCGAAACCCGGCGGTTCGAAGCGGTCGAGCAGGGCGTCTTGGCGGAAGCCGCGCCCGTCGGAGATGCGCTCAATCGCGCCGCAAACAGGGTCGCTGAAGAAGTGGCAGACTGGGTTTCCGGCAGCTAGGGCCGGGGGCTCAGGCTCTCGCCAGCCGCAACCATTCGACCGCGGCGAGGAAATCTTGCGCGCGCCGGGCTCGGCGTTCTTCGGCCTGGGCATCGCGCCCCCATAGATCAGCCTGCCATTCCTCTTCCAGGCTGGCGGCGGCCCACAGCTTCTCGACATCGGCATCGGGCTCGGCGGCTTCGAGCGCGATGCACAGCGAGGCGGCCAAAGAGGCGAGCGTGAAGAGGCCGGCGAGGGTAAAGGGGTCGAGCGTCTCGAGATGCCGACGCAGCACTGCCATGCTCGCTTCCGGCTGGGCGCGATGCATGATCCCACTGATCCGGTGGAGGCGGATTGCGTGGCGGCTCTCAAGGGCGCCGATCACCGGCTCCCATTCCTCCTGCTGGCGCTTGAACAACGCGTCCTCGGGATCGGCCCGGTAGCACAGCGTGTCGGTCTCGGCGAAGCCAACCAGCTTGTCGATCGTTTCGGAGGGATCGGAGGCAACATGGTCGATCGCGTAGTCGGTCTGGTCGCGCAGGCGGAAGCTCTTGGGGTCGATCTCTTCACCTTGAGCTGCCCATTCGGCAGCGAGTTCTTCTGCCAGGTCGCGCGACGGCACCACCTGCGGGCGGCCGCCCTGCGTCTTGATGCCGCGCCCGTCGAGCATGACTTGCCAGCCGCCAGCAGCTTCGCCGACCGTCGCTTCGCGATAGAACCGCTTCACTGGTCGTCGCTCCTCCAGCGCCGGGCGAGCAGGTTGGGGCCGAAGAAGAATCCGAACAGGCCGATGATCGCCAGCGCGATACCGGGCATTCTCGGGAAGTCGACTGCGCCCTGCGAGGCGGCAATGCCGAAAAGAACACAGCCGAGGGAGATGAGGCGCACGAGGTTGAGCACCATGAACCGGCGGCGCGCCACCGCTTCGGCTTCGTCGATCACAGAAGTTTCTCCAATGCCTCGATATCGCTGGCCACTGCCGTGGCGCCCGCCTGCAACAATTCGTCGGGGGCGTGGTATCCCCACGCGACTCCGATCGCGCGCACGTTGGCGTCACAGGCCATGACCACGTCGAAGGTCGTGTCGCCGATCATCACCGCGTCGGCAGGCGTGACGCCTGCTTCGAACAGTGCCGCCTCGAGCATTGCGGGATGCGGCTTCGAAGGATGGCGGTCGGCAGTCTGCAGCGAGACGAACAGGTCAATGATACCATGCGTTTCGAGGCAGGCGGTGAGCCCACGATCCGATTTGCCGGTTGCGACGGCCAATTGCCAGCCCGCGGCGTGCAGGCCGGTCAGCAATTCGCGCATCCCATCGTAGAGTGGCTCGTGCAGCCGCCCCGACTGGCGCCGCGCATAGAACGCGTCCTTGTAGTTCTGGACCAGCTCCGCCTGTCGGTTCTCCGGGAGGTCGGGCACCAATCGGCGCATCGCCACCGGCAGGCTCAGCCCGACCATGCGCCGTACCTCGTTCATGTCGGGTGCCTGCTCGCCCGCGAGCACGAAGGCATCCACCATCGCCGCGCAGACGTCAGCCTGCCCATCGACCAGGGTTCCGTCGCAATCGAAGACGGCCAGGCGAGTCATGCTGGCAAGTCCCGCATCAGCCCTGCCATCGCCGCATCGCCCTGCCGTTCAAGGCCCGCGATCACGGGCGCGCGAACTTCGGCCGGCTTGTTCTGCGACAGCTTGGCGGTCTCACGCCAGTTTTCGACGGTCATCTCGAAGCCGACGATGGCGTTGAGCAATCCTTCGCGATGTTTGTCGGACAGCTTGTCCATCGTCCACGGCGTTCCGTCCAGGATGCGCGCCTCGTGGCGCGCGCTCAATGCTGCGAGCAATTCGACGAGCCCCTCGCGGTCGATCCGCTCGACAGTCCCTTCTGCCTCGACAGCGAGGTAGTTCCAAGTCGGCACCTGGTTCGGGTCCTCGTACCATCGCGCGGAGATATAGGCGTCGGGACCGTTGACGATGATCAGCGCCCGGCAATCGGCAAGGTGCTTCGTCAACGCGTTGCCACGCGCCAGGTGGAAGCGGATCTTGCCGGTTTCAGTCTGAAGCATGGGCGTGTGCGCCACGCGTGGGCCGTCGGGGGTTTCGCAGAATACCATCCCGAAACCGATCCTATCGATCAAGGACTTATGAAACGATTGATCTTCATGGCGAAAATGCTGGTTAGGATGCATCAGCGCTTCCTGCCCTTGGCCGGCCCCTTGGGTTTGCCCTTCTTGGTGGGGGCCGTGCTGCGCGAGCGGCGCTCCCCGCGGCGCGACTTGCGATATTGCTTCGCATGGGCGCGCGCGGCCTGCTTCTTCTCCGCCTTGGTGCGCTCGGGCGCCTCATCGCCCTTAAGCGGCTCGGCATTGCTCAGCGCCTGATCGAAGCCGAGCGCCTCCATCGTCGCGGCAAAATGCTCGGGCAGTTCGGCCGTGACGTCGAGTTTGCCGCCGCTCTTGCTGTTGGCGGAAGGCTCGCCAATCACCAGCCGCCGTGCGTGGAGGTGCATCTTGCGGCTGATCGCTCCGGTGAGGAAGGCATCCTGCCCGCCGTATTTGCCGTCGCCGACGATCGGATGACCGATCGCCGCCAGATGGACGCGCAACTGGTGGGTGCGACCGGTCAGCGGCTCAAGCTCGACCCAGGCGGCGCGATTCCCGGCCTTGTCGACCACGCGGTAGCGCGTGACGGCGCGCTGGCCGTTCTCCTCGTCGACATGCATCTTCTCGCCGCCGGTGCCCGGTTGCTTGGCCAGCGGGGCATCAATCGTGCCTTCGTGGATGTCGGGAACGCCGACCACCAGCGCCCAGTAGACCTTGCGCGCGCTGCGGCCCGAGAAACGCTTGGAATAGCTCGCTGCGCTGCCCGGAGTGCGCGCGATCAGCAGGACACCCGAAGTATCCTTGTCGAGCCGGTGGACGAGGCGCGGACGCGGTTCATCATCCGAATGAAAGGCGTCGAGCAGGCCGTCGACATGCTTGAACGTTTTGCTGCCGCCCTGCGTGGCGAGCCCGGGCGGCTTGTTGAGGACGATGGCGGACTTGGTCTGGGCGATGACCATCGCCTGCGCTTCGGCGATCTCTTCATCGCTCAGCTCGCGGCGCTTGGGCGGCTTGCGGTCCTTCTGCTCGCCGCCTGGGGGCACGCGGAGCAACTGGCCGGCTTCCAGCCGATCCTCCGGCTTCACCCGCTTCCCATCGACCCGAATCTGCCCGGTTCGCGCCCATTTCGAGACTGTCGCAAAGCCGATCTGGGGCAGGTTGCGCTTGAACCAGCGGTCGAGCCGAATGCCGTTGTCGTCTTCTGCGACGGTAAACTGGCGCACTTCCATGGAGGCTTCACTGGTCATGCCGCGATCCGCATCACGATCAGGCCGACATAGAGCGCAGTCAGGCCGGCCAGCACAGAAACCAGCGCGTAGCCCAGGGCGAGCGCCGCATCGCCGCGCTCGATCAGCACCATCAGTTCGAGGCTGAAGGCGCTGAAGGTGGTAAAGCCGCCTAGCAGGCCGACCCCGATGAACAGGCGCAACTGGTCGCTGCCCATGTCGCCGTGGCGGGCGAGCCAGCCGGCAATAATCCCCATCGCCAGGCTCCCGATCACGTTGACAGCCAGCGTCGCCCACGGAAACTGGCCGATCGTCGCCGGTCCGAGCCATGCAGTCATGCCGCGCCCGACCTGATACCGGGCGAGCGCGCCGAGCGCGCCCCCGATGGCGACGTGCATCGAGGCGACGAAGGGGGAGGTGACGGACATTGCGCGCCTCTTAGCTGCCGCGGAGCGATATTCCTAGGCGGGATCGTCGGCCCGGGATGGCGTGCGAGAAATCCCTGCTTTCGCTTGCCAATCCGCGCTCGTTTGACTATGTGCGCCCCAGTTCGAGCCGATCCGAAAGGGATTCGGCGCAATTTTCTTTGACTTATCAAGGCGCATCCCCGCGCTGCATGCGGGCTCTACGCTTTTGTAGTGAGGTGTTGGATTTTATGCAGATCATCGTTCGCGATAACAATGTCGACCAGGCTCTCCGCGCGCTCAAGAAGAAGCTGCAGCGGGAAGGGGTGTATCGCGAAATGAAGCTGCGTCGCCACTACGAAAAGCCGAGCGAAAAGCGCGCTCGTGAAAAGGCTGCTGCCGTTCGCCGCGCGCGCAAGCTCGAGCGCAAGCGGATGGAACGCGACGGCGTCAAGTAAGTCGTCTATCGAGCGCTTTCGCGCTTGAACGCACTCTCACGATAAGCCATCAGGGCGCGGACCAAATCCGCGCCCTTTTGCTTGGGCGCCAGCCAATCATTTCAGGACCGCTTTATGGCCGAAGTTACCCGCGTACCGCTCCAGCCGATCGAGAAGGGCTCGCTTACCAAGCTGTGGCTGGGCATCGTCCTCGCCATCCTCGTCGGCGCCGGCATTGCCTGGGCGGCAGTGCCCAAGGGTGTGACCGTCGATGTCATCGCCGAGGGTACCGGCCCGAACCCCGGTCCCGAGGACGTGGTGTTCGTCAAATATGTCGGCAAGCTTGCCGACGGGACCGAGTTCGATCGCTCGCAGGATGTCCCGCTGCCGGTTCCGGGGATCTTCCCCGAAGGCAATCCGCTGCCGCTCGACGGCATGGTCCCGGGTTTCCGCGACGGCGCGATGCAGATGCAGAAGGGCGGCAAGTACGAGCTCTTCATTCCGGCCGAGCTCGGCTATGGAGCGACGCCGCCGCAGGGCGCCCCGATCCCGCCCAATTCCGACCTGCTGTTCGAAGTCGAGCTGGTCGACTTCATGAGCCGCGAGGATTTCCAGCGCCGTATCGGCGTGCTGCAGCAGATGATGCAGCAGGAAGGCGCGGCGATGCAACAACAGGGCCAGCAACCGCAGCCGGAGGGGCAATAGCCTACGCGCTCGCTTGAAGCGCGCTCGCGGCGCTGCTAGCGCGCCATTGCAAATCGAACCCCTATGACGAAGGGCAATCGGCATGTCCGTTGACAAGGCTACCGTGGCGAAGATCGCTGCGCTGGCACGCATCAAGATGAACGACGAAGAGCTGGAGCGCATGGTGCCCGAGCTCAACAATATCCTCGATTGGGTCGAGCAATTGGGCGAGGTCGACACCTCCTCGATCGAGCCGATGACCGCCGTCATCCCCAACAAGCTGCGCCTGCGCGACGACGTGGTGAATGCCGACGCCAAGACCGGCGGCGACCGGCGCGAAGACGTGCTGGCGAATGCCCCCGCTGCCGAACATGGCTTCTTCGGCGTGCCCAAGGTGATCGAATAATGAGCGATCTCACTCAGCTTGGCGTCAAGGCCATTCGCGACGGCGTTGCCGGCGGGAGCTTCACTGCGCGCGAAGTGGCCGAAGCCTTCAACACCGCCGTGGCCGAGGCGACCAGCCTCAACGCCTTCATCGTCGCCACGCCAGAACAGGCGCTTGCCGCGGCCGAGACCGTGGATGCCAAGCGGGCCAAGGGCGAAACGCTGGGCAAGATGGGCGGCGTTCCCATCGGCATGAAGGACTTGTTCGCGACCAGGGGCGTGCAGACCACCGCCGCGAGCCACATCCTTGAAGGGTTCAAGCCCGAGTACGAAAGCACCGTGTCGCAGAACCTGTGGGATGCGGGCGCAGGCATGCTCGGCAAGCTCAACCTCGACCAGTTCGCGATGGGTTCGTCCAACGAAACCTCTTACTTCGGCAACGTATCGTCGCCGTGGCGCAAGGCGGGCAGCAATGCCGCGATGAGCCCGGGCGGATCGTCGGGCGGTTCATCCTCCGCCGTGGCCGCGCGCATCGCGCCCGCCGCTACCGGCACCGACACGGGGGGCTCGATTCGCCAGCCCGCCGCCTTCACCGGCATCTGCGGGATCAAGCCGACCTATGGCCGTTGCAGCCGCTGGGGCGTCGTCGCCTTCGCCAGCAGCCTCGACCAGGCCGGTCCGATGGCGCGCAGCGTGGAAGATTGCGCGATCATGCTCGAGGCGATGGCGGGCTTCGACCCGAAGGATTCGACCTCGCTCGACATGCCGGTGCCCGAATGGGAGGCTGGGCTAAACGCCGACCTCAAGGGCAAGAAGGTCGGTATTCCGCGCGAATACCGGATGGAGGGCACCGACGAGGCGATCCTGAAGAGCTGGGAGCAGGGCAAGGAATGGCTGCGCGATGCGGGCGCCGAGATCGTCGATATCTCGCTGCCGCACACCAAGTATGCGCTGCCCGCCTATTACATCATCGCCCCGGCAGAAGCTTCGTCCAACCTCGCGCGCTACGACGGTGTGCGTTACGGCCTGCGCGAGCTGCCCGATGGGGCCGGCCTGCAGGACATGTATGCCGCGACCCGCGCTGCCGGGTTCGGCGACGAGGTCAAGCGCCGCATTCTGATCGGCACCTATGTGCTCTCGGCGGGCTTCTACGACGCCTATTACAACCAGGCGCAGAAGATCCGGGCGCTGGTCGCGCGCGATTTCGAACGGGCCTGGTCGGAGTGCGACGTGATCCTCGCGCCGACGACGCCGACCGCCAGCTTCCCGCTCGGTTCGCTCAATGACGATCCGCTGACGATGTATCTCAACGACGTGTTCGCGGTTCCAGCCTCGCTTGCGGGACTCCCTGCGATGAGCGTTCCCGCGACCATGACCGAAGATGGCTTGCCGCTCGGCCTTCAGCTGGTGGGCAAGGCGTTCGACGAGCAGGGCGTGCTCGATGCGGGCCTCGCGATCCAGCAGAGCGCCAACTTCACCGCGCAGCCGGAGAAGTGGTGGTAGCCTAGCGGCGGCGATCCGGGGCGGCGCTATTGCGCCGTCTTGCGCACCCGCAGGCGATATTGCGAGGCAAGGAAGCGCTCGAACAGGCCGAAGGTCACGAGGTTGATCGCTGTCTTCAGCCGCCCGGGAACATGGGCCTCCACAGCTTCGACCCGCATGCCCGGCAAGCTGACCAGTTCGATCATCGAGTGCCGGGTGAACCAGCGCAGGTGGGTGCGGTCGAGCACCCCCGCGTCGACGTAATCGAACCGGCCGCGCATCACCAGCGGGCCGACCAGACCGATGTAGTTGGCATTGGGCAGGCTAATGATCATGGCACCGCCCGGTTCGAGCGCTCCGGTAAGCAATTGCACCGTGCGCCACGGATCGCGCAGGTGCTCGAGTATGTCGAGGCAGAGGATCGTATCGAACGGCCCCAGCTGCTCCAGCAAGGCGGCGATGGTATCGAAATCCTCGAGATCGGCCTGCTCCGCGATGTCGATCCCCGCCGCGGCATCTCCTGCCACCCGGTCGAACAGCACCGTGGCGGTTGTGCCATCCCATGCCCTCAGCGCCGCTGCGGTGGCTCCAATGCCCCCGCCGAAATCGAGCACGCGCCCTGCCGGGCGGTCGACCAGCGGGAAGACGTCGGCGCGAACGCGGTCGTGATAGGCCTCTATCGTGGCGATGGCTTGCGTCCGTACTTGAGGGCGGGCCGTTCGACCACCAGCCATGACAAGAGGCCCGCGAATGCGGCAAGGGGCAGGGCCAGCAGCGCGTTGCCGAGCCAGGGCAGGGCAAATGTCAACGACAGGGGCACGAACATCTGCTGGATCGGAAAGGCGTAGACATAGACGCCGTAGGAGATGTCGCCTTTCGCGGTGAGCTTGCGGAATCGCTTGCCGCACAGATAGGCGAAACTCACCATGGCGTAGGCTCCGGCTGTCGCCGCGACTTCCTCGAACAGCGGAGTGAAGGCCGCAGCGATCATCAGTGCCAGAGCGTACCATGCCCAATCCCGGCGGATCACGACCCGGTCGGCGAACAGGTAGAGCAGCATTCCGGTGCCGTAGAAGCGAAACAATCCTGCCCCAAGGTCTAACACATAGGCTGCCCCTCGGGCACCATCGGGAATGGCCCAGGCGACAGCGAAACTCGCCAGCCATGCGGCGATAACCGCGGGTTTGCGCCAGCGCGCTGCTGCCAGCGCGATCGGCACGAAGACATAGCAGGCCATCTCATATTTGAGGCTCCACAGGCTGCCATTCACCGCGCGCATCGGATGGTCGAGAAACACGCCCGGCAAATCGTATCCCACCGGTAGAAACAGCGCATTGCCGAGGAAGCGGAGCGTCTCGGGATGTACCAAGAATTCACCCAGCGGCAGGCTCGAAAAAATCGAACCGAACACAAACGCCGAGATTGCTACGGAAACGACCAGCCCGGGCATGATGCGTCGCAACCTGCGATCGGCATAACGGGCGAGGCTTCCCCGGTCGAAGCTGGCCGATACCAGCAGTCCGCTGATCAGGAAGAAGGCGGCTACCGCCAGGTCGCCCAGTGTCGCTTGCCCCGTCAACGCCATGAGCGGTTCGTGGCGGCCAGTCAGCGGGAAGGAATGGCTGAAGATCACCGCGCAGGCGGCGAGAAGTCGGATCGTGTCGAAGCCGTTCTTCTCACCGGCGAGCGAAGATAGTGTCCTGCCTTGCAACGATTCCACCAGGCTGCCGAGAGCAGTGCGTGCGTCCCGCACCAGCGAATGGCAGGCATGGTTTGGCCTCACAAGGCAAAAAAGCCACTTTTCAGGCGCGCCGCGCCACCCTATCGCACCGCCATGAGCAACTACCGTATCCAGGGCGCCACCGGCGAGTGGGAGGTCGTCATCGGCCTCGAAGTGCACGCGCAGGTCACTTCCAATGCCAAGCTGTTTTCGGGCGCTTCGACCGAGTTCGGAGCCGAGCCCAATTGCAACGTTTCGCTGGTCGACGCGGCGATGCCCGGCATGCTGCCGGTGCCCAATCGCGAATGCATCCGCCAGGCGGTGCGCACCGGCATGGCGATCGAGGCGCAGATCAATAAGTACTCGCGGTTCGACCGCAAGAACTACTTCTACGCCGACCTGCCGCAGGGCTACCAGATCAGCCAGCTCTACCACCCGATCGTGGGTGAGGGCTCGCTCACCATCGACGCCGACGAGAAGGCCGGGATCGCCGAAGACAAGGTCATCGGCATCGAGCGGATCCACGTCGAGCAGGACGCAGGCAAGCTGATGCACGACCAGCATCCGACCATGTCCTATGTCGACCTCAACCGGTGCGGGGTCGCGCTGATGGAGATCGTCTCCAAGCCTGACATGCGCTCGCCTGCCGAGGCCGGGGCCTATGTCCGCAAGCTGCGCTCGATCCTGCGCTATGTCGGATCGTGCGATGGCAATATGGAAGAAGGCTCGATGCGTGCCGACGTCAATGTCAGCGTCCGCCGTCCGGGCGAGGAATTCGGCACGCGGACCGAGACGAAGAACGTCAACTCGGTGCGCTTCGTCATGCAGACGATCGAGCATGAAGCGAACCGCCAGGTCGATTTGATCGAAGGCGGCGGCACGGTGGTGCAGGAAACGCGACTGTTCGACCCGAACACCGGCACGACACGCTCGATGCGCTCCAAGGAAGACGCGCATGACTATCGCTACTTCCCCGATCCGGACCTGCTGCCGCTCGAACTGGAAGACAGCTTCCTCGAGGATTGCCGTGCGAGCCTGCCCGAACTGCCCGATGCCAAGCGCGCGCGGTACGAGAATGAGCTGGGCCTCACGCCCTACAACGCGCGCGAACTGACCGCCGAAGTCGAGACCTTCGCGCGGTTCGAAACCCTGCTCGGCGCCACCGCCAAGGCGATCGGCAAGGACGAGAAGGCGGTGGCCACGCAGGTCGCCAACTGGTCGCTCTCGGTCGCCCCGGGCGTCATCAAGTCGCTGGGTGACGAAGCCGATCCGGCCAACGCGACCGCCGAAGCGCAGGCAGCAATCCTCGCGATGCAGGACAAGGGCGAGATTTCGGGCGGGCAGGCGAAGGAGATCTTCGAGATCGTGCTCAAAACCGGCCGCGCGCCTGACGAGATCGCCGATAGCGAGGGCTTGAAGCAGGTCAGCGACACGGGCGCCATCGAGGCCGCGATCGACGACATCATCGCGAACAATGGCGACAAGGTCGAGGAGTACCGCGGCGGCAAGGACAAATTGTTCGGCTTCTTCGTCGGCCAGACGATGAAGGCGATGCAGGGCAAGGCGAACCCGGCAGTGGTAAACCAGATCCTGAAGGACAAGCTGGGCTAGCTGACGCGGGCCGATGACCTCCATCGTCCTTGTCCAGCCCGAGATTCCCGGCAACACCGGCGCGGTGGGGCGCACCTGCGTCGCGCTCGACATGGAACTGGTGCTGATCCACCCGCTCGGCTTCGATATCTCGGACAAGCGGGTCAAGCGTTCCGGCCTCGACTACTGGTCCCACATCAGGCTGGTCGAGTTTGCCAGCTGGGAGGCTTTCCTCGCCGAACGCACGCCGCGTGACGACCAGCTCTACCTGTTCGAGGAGTATGCCAACCGCAGCTTCTACGAGCCCGACTATCCCGAAGATGCCTATCTGGTGTTCGGGCGCGAAACCAAGGGCATTCCGGCGGAAATTGTCGCCGCGCACCGAGACCAACTGGTCAGCCTGCCGATGCGCTCGGACAAGGTTCGCTCGCTCAATCTCGCCAACACCGTCGCCGCGGCGGCCTATCAGGCGTTGAGGTCGCACCTCCCTAAACCCTGAAGCCCGGTCGGGCCAGGTCGGAGGCCCTGGGTCCGGCAAGCTGAATGCGTGGAACAAAACCGTTTCACGGACGGTTCATGCAAATGATGCAATATCAGGGACTTCCATACATAGGGGGTCTTGACCCATGAGACGCGTGCTAGGCGCCCTGGCTGCCGCTGCGCTGCTGGTCGTGCCGGTTGGCGCAGCCCAGGCGCAACTCGGCGGGCTGGAGCGCACCGAAGTCAAGGAAGGTTACCAGCTCAAGCCGGGCGAGGTCAGGATCCTCGTCTTTCGGCCGGACGTGCGCGTGGGCGCGCAGACGACCGGCGGCATGCACGAACCCAATGCCGAATGGACCGAGCAGGCCAAGGCCAATCTGATGGCCGCGCTCGAGAAAGAGCACCAGTTGCGCGGCACGCAGCTGGTAATGGTGGGCGACCAGGACGGGGAGAATACCGAGCTGGTCGAAGATTACACCGCACTGTTCACGACCGTCGCCAATGCCGTCCTCAATCACAAGATGGTGCCCAGCAACCGGCTCCCGACGAAGCGCGACAAGTTCGACTGGACGCTGGGTGACGGCGCTGCCCGCCTCAAGCCGCTGGGCGGCGACTATGGGCTCTTCTTCTACACCTATGACAGCTACGGCTCGACCGGGCGCAAGGTCATCCAGGGGCTGGCGCTGCTGCTTGGCGGAGGGTTCGTCCCGAGCGGCGTCCACATCGGTTACGCGGGCCTGGTCGACCTCGACACGGGCGATCTCGTGTGGCTCAACGTCGACACTTCGATGGGCGGCGATCCGCGCACCGTCGATGGCGCCGAGAAGCGGGTGAAGCAGCTGATGGAGGACTTCCCGGTCAAGGCAGAGGGTGTCGCGGCGCCCGAGGGCACGATCTTCTTCGAACCCGCACTGCCTCCCGATCCGGAAATGGAAAATTCGGCCGAGGCCGCGGAAACGCCCGAAGAGAGCCCGGAGGTCGACCAGTGAAGAGCATCCTCACCGCTTTGCTGGCCGGTACGCTGCTCTGCTCCCCGCTCGCTGCGCAAGACGCGGACGGTGCAAGCAAGCCTTTGCCAAGCGCACACAACTACGAGCCGCAGGACGATCTCGAACGCGGGCTCTGGTACGAGATGGACGAAGCCGAGCGGTGGCTGAAGCAATCGAAATTCCTGATCGAGGACCCCGAGCTCAACGATTATGTGCGCGGCGTGCTGTGCCGCACGGTCGGTGACGATCGGTGTGCCGCGACGCGCCTCTACATCGTGCGCACGCCCTACTTCAACGCGAGCATGGCACCCAATGGCGTTATGCTCGTCTACAGCGGGCTATTGCTGCGCATGCGCAGCGAAGCGCAACTGGCGGCGGTGCTGGGACACGAATTCACCCATTTCGAGAAGCAGCACTCGCTCCGTCTGTTCCGCAACATGCGCTCGAAGACCGACCTGCTCAGCTGGCTTTATGTCGTGCCTGTCCGCGTGCCCTATGCCGCGGCCGTCGGTACGCAGATGGCGATCATGGGCAGCCTCTTCTCGTTCGGGCGCGACATGGAGCGCGAAGCCGATGCAGGCTCGGTAACCGAGCTTGCGCGCGCCGGTTACGATCCGCGCGCAGCCTCGGCGATATGGTCGCAGCTCGGCGCCGAGATGGACGCTACCGCCAAGGAACGCGGTCATCGCAGCGACAAGAACCGCAACGGCGGGCTGTTCGCCACGCACCCGCGCTCGACGGAGCGGATGGGGACGCTCGCAAAGCTGGCGCAAGAAGCGCAGGTAGAGGGAAAAGGCATTGATAACGCAGCGGAATATCGCGCGGCATTGGCTAATTGGTGGCCGCGCCTGATCGAAGACCAGATTGCGCTGAAGGATTTTGGCGGAACCGAATATCTGCTCGCGACCCTGGCCGGCACCGACCCGCTCGGCTGGACCGGCGATCTGCTCTATGCCCGCGGTGAACTCTACCGCGCGCGCGGTGAAGCGGGTGATTTCGCCCAGGCGGCTGAATTCTTCCGTCAGGCGATCGCGGCCGGCAATGCCCCGAGTGAAAGCTGGCGCGGGCTGGGCCTGTCGCTGTTGCGCGATGGGCAGGCAACCGAAGGCAAGGCTGCGCTCCGCCAGTATCTCGAACTGGCGCCGGATGCGCCGGATGCCGCATTGCTCGCCTCCATGGCCGGGGAGGAAATCCAATGAAGTTTCGCATCGCCCTGATCGCCGCAGTATTGGCCGCCGGCATGGTCGCCGCACCCGCGCAGGCCGGGTGGCGGCTCGTCAAGAAGGACGAACCGCGTGAAGTCGCCCGATCGAATGTGATCGTGACGCCGACCGAGGACTGGAACCGCTCGACCCAGCGGCCTACCAAGCGCGCCGAGCTGTGGACCCGCGAGGGCATGCAGCTGACCGATCTCGGCTTCTATATGGGCATCAAGGATGGCGAGGCGCTGTTCAAGCGCCGCCAGGAAAAGCGCAATCCCATGCCGGAATTCGATTCCGACATGCTCCCGACCGACATCGTCGAATGGTACGAGGACACTGCCAATGTCGTTCTGGGCGGCTCGCTGTTCGAGATTACCGAGGTCCGACCCGCCAAGTTCGCAGGCTATGACGGCGTCCACTTCGCCTTCTCCTACACGGGCGGCGACAATGTCGAACGGCTCGGAGAAGTGCGCGCCGCCATCATCGACGAGCGCCTCTACCTGATCAGTTTCGACGCGCCGAAACTCTATTATTTCGACCGCTATATCTCGGGCGTCCGTGTGCTGATGGACAGCGCGCAAATAAAGCGATGAAATAACTGCCCAGCCTTCTAGGCTGTTAGGACAACTGCGTTTACAGACACTTCCATCTGGCCTGCACGGGTCGGGGGTGCGAAAACAAGCAGGGGTCGATCATGAATTGGAAGGTTATCCTGGGCGCGGGGGCATTGGCCTTCGCTGCGCCTGCCAGCGCAGAAACGCTCGACAATGAAACCGTTGTCATGCTGACGGAGGTCGGCCTCGGCGAGGAAGCCATCGTCGCCAAGATCCAGCAAACTCCGGGCAGCTACGACGTCACGACGGACGCGCTGATTGCGCTCAAGCAGAAGGGTGTTTCATCTGTCGTGATCGCGGCGATGATCGAGGCATCCAATTCGACCGGCGCCTCGATGTCGGCAGCGGCGTCGATCGACAGCCCTGACCCGCTTGTGCCGCACCCGCCCGGCGTCTACCTGCTCGCCGACTGGTCGGACGAGCCGAGAATGCACCTCATCGATGCGACGACCAGCAACCAGACCAAGACCGGCGGGTTCCTGGGCTACGCGCTCACCGGCGGCATTGCTTCGATGAGCTTCAAGACGGTGGTCCCTAACAGCTCGGCGCGTATCGCGGCTAAGGCCGCGCGCCCGACCTTCTATTTCTACTTCGACCAGGCGAGCAGTTCGCTTTCGAACCGCGGCGGGGCCAGCTTCTGGGACGCAGGTGCAGTCACCTCGCCGGCCGAATTCAGCCTCGTGCGCTTCAAGGTCAGGAGCGGACGCCGCGAAGCCAAGGTGGGCAAGTTCAATCTTGGCGGCGCCAAGGCGGGAGTAATGGAAAAGGACCAGATCCCGTTCGATTACGAGCGGGTGGCGCCCGGCGTCTTCAAGGTGCGCCCGCAAGTCGAGCTCGAGCGCGGGGAGTACGGATTCATCTACTCGACCGCAGCAGGTGGGGGCCCAGGCATTTCCGGCGTCGGCGCGACAACTTCGCGGATTTTCGACTTCTCGGTGGGTGGCTGAGCCGAGGTTAGCCGACCTTGCAGAAAGCAAAAGGGCCGCCGGATCGCTCCGACGGCCCTTTCGATTCTGTAAGGTGCTGGTTCAGCCCTGGCGCTGGCCTGTCAGAGCCATGTCGCCGAATGCGCCGGCGTTGACGGTGCCGGTCAGCTGGTCGCCGTCTACGGTGGCGGTGCAGTTGAGCGTCATCGGCATCGGCACGGTCATGTTCATCTTCCAGCTCAGCGTGTTGCCGTCGATGGTGCCATCGGCCACGTCCATCGAGCCCATGCCGCCGGCCATCGAGCCGGTGAAGCTGTTGCCGTCGTCACCGGGGACGACGGTGAAGGTGCCCTTCTGATCGCCCATCGGGCTTTTGACGACGGTATCGTAGGTTCCGGCAACAGACATGCAAATTTCCTCTCTTTGGGGATTGAAAGACGGGTGGTTTAATCCGCGCTACTGACATCAGAGTCAACTACTTCTCCGGTTTCCGGATCGAGGTAGGTGACCGGTAGGCCGAGCCCGGCAATCTGGCTGTCGATCTGCCCGCGGTCGCCGACGACGATGATGGCCATCTGGTCGGGTCGGAGATAGCGGGTCGCGGCCTGTTCGAGCGAGGCAGCGTCGATCGCACGATAGAGGTCGGGCAGTTTCGACTGGTAGTCGGCGGGGCGTCCCAGCCGTTGGTTATCGAGCAATGCGCCCAAGACCTGCGCATTGGTCTGATACCGGTTCGGCAGGTTGCGGATATTGCCATCGGTCACCCGCTGGAGTTCGACCGCATCGACCCCGCGTGTCGACGGGAAAGCGCGCATTTCGTCGAGGATCAGTTGGATCGAATCCCCGGTCCGGTCGGACTGAACCCGGGTAAACACGGTCAGGGCGCGCGGCCCAAGCGGATCGCTGATGTTGCTGCGAGCGCCATAGGACCAGCCTTTTTCTTCGCGCAGGTTCATGTTGATGCGCGACAGGAAGCCATTGCCGATGACTTCGTTGGCAAGTTCGAGCGCCTCCAGGCCCTGGTCGCGCCCGGTGAGGGGCAGCGCCCTGCCAAACAGCAGCACCGATTGCGGCGAGTTGGGCCGGTCGAGAACGTAGATCGCCGGACCCGTCTGCGCGACAGGGGCATCGAGCTGCTTTGCCGGGGGAGCGCCCGCAGGAGCCTGCCAGTCGCCGAAGGCGGCCTCGAGCGCTGGGAGCAGATTGGCCATCTCGACATCGCCCACGACCGTCACCCGCATGTTATCCGGGCGCAGCCAGGTGCGGTGCGCATCCGCCAAGCTCGCAGTGGTGACGGAGGATACGACATCGCGCTCTCCTGATGCGCCGACCGAGCCGTAGGGATGATCGCGGCCGTAGACGATCGGGCCGAACACGCGCTGCGCGAGGCCGATCGGCGAAGCGATCTGCTGTGCGATCGCAGCCAGGCGCTGGTCGCGAACGCGAGCAACATCGGTTTCGTTGAAGGCGGGGTTGCGCACGATGTCGGCGACGAGCTCCAGCGATGGGGCCAGATTGGCCGACAGCGTGTCGAGCGTCACCGTGCTGCGATCGACCGAGGTGCCGGTCGAGATCGATGCGCCCAGCAGTTCCTGTTCTTCTGCGATGTCATCGACGCTGCGCGTGGTGGTGCCCTGTTCGAGCATTTCCATCATCAGCGACTGCGTGCCTGCCCTGGCCGCACCGTCTGCAGCAAGGCCGGCATCGAATTCGATCGACATGAGGACCTTCGGAACTGCGGTGCGCCTTGCGAGCGTGACCTCAACACCGTTGGAGAGCCTGGCGCTCTGCGTAGTGGGGAAGGTGAGCGCCCCTACCGGCTCGACCGGAGGCATCTCGCGCGCTTCTCCCGAGGCCGTTTGGACGACACCGGCATTGGTCGAAGGCTCGGGCGGAACGGTGGCTTCGTCACCCCAGCCCCCCATGGTCGCCCCATCTTCGGTCCGTTCGCCCGGGACGATGGCCAGCTTGAATACGGGGCGCGTCAGCCACCGCTGCAGCGCTTCGCGCACCTGGCCGGGGGTCGTGGCAGCCGTTTCCCGCAGATCATCGAGATAATGGCCGGGATCATCGTTGAACAGCGCGCCTTCGGCAAATACGATTCCCTTGCCGCCGAAATCGCCAACCGCCTCCAGCTGGTTCACCGCTTGCGCGATCAACGAGGTGGCGGCGCGCTTGAGTTCCTCCTCTTCTGGTCCCGACTCCACGAGTTCGGCAATCAGAGCATCGAGGCGCGCTTCAGCCGTAGCGCGGTCGACGCCCGGCTTGACGTCCATCTGCGCGACCATGATCGACACGTCCTCGGCCAGCAGGTTGAATGCGCCGACGGAAACGGCCAGCTGTTCCTCGCGAACGAGGGCCTTGTCGAGCCGCGAGCTATTGAGGCTGCCGAGCAATTCGAAGCCAAGCGCCAGCGGGATTGCGTCCGGATGATCTTGCGCCGGCCCTGACCAGGCGCGGTAGACCCGCGGCAGGGGAACCTGGTCGGCGATCTCGCGCGACTTGTCGGCCGCCAGGGTTACCGGACCACCTTCGACCTTGCGGACTTCGGGTCCGGCCGGGATGCTGCCGAACCAGCGTTCGACCTTGGGGCGCGCGGTCGCGGCATCGATATCACCGGTCAGCACCAGCACTACATTGTTGGGGCCGTAGTTGTCCTTGAACCACTGGTGGACGTCGCCGAGCGAGGCCGCGTCGAGATCCGCCATCGAACCGATCACCGAATGGCGATAGGGGTGGCCGACAGGGAACAGGCCTTCGAGCAGGGCATAGAAGGTGAGGCCATAGGGCTGGTTGTCGCCCTGACGCTTCTCGTTCTGGACAACGCCCCGCTGTTTGTCGAGCTTGGCCTGGTCGACCGCGCCAAGCAGGTAGCCCATGCGGTCGCTTTCCATCATCAGCGCAAGATCGAGTGCCCCGGTCG
Source organism: Altererythrobacter sp. CAU 1644 (assembly GCF_029623755.1). Taxonomy (NCBI): domain Bacteria; kingdom Pseudomonadati; phylum Pseudomonadota; class Alphaproteobacteria; order Sphingomonadales; family Erythrobacteraceae; genus Altererythrobacter; species Altererythrobacter arenosus. Next base: position 610,000 of record NZ_CP121106.1, on the reverse strand, counting down.
GAACGGTTTCGACGTAATTGGTGCGATCGAAATTGGTGCTGCCGTTCGTGCTGGTCGAGCCTGCGGCCTCGAGCGGAATGTCGAAATTGTCGACGTTCTCCGACCCGGTGAACATGATGTGTTCGAACAGGTGGGCAAAACCAGTGCGCCCGCGCGGCTCGTGCTTCGAACCGACACGATAATAGGTTGTGACGCCCACGATCGGCGCCTTGCGGTCGGTGTGGACCACAACTTCCAGCCCGTTGTCGAGGGTGAAGGTCTCGTAGTCGAGCTTGACGTCCTCGATCATCTCCCCGAGCGGAGCGACGGCTACTTCGGCGCTATTCGTCGCGGCCGTATCGGTTGCACTTTCGGCGGCAGGTACGGTTGCACATCCGGCGAGAGCCAACGCAAGGGCAGAGGTAAGCATCAGATTTCGCATGGGTTCTCCTTGGGGGCTGCGAGATGTCTGTCTTGAAGGAAGCGGAAGTCTAGCGGTTGCGGACCGTATATCTCCGCGCCGCATTGGCAAGTACGTCGTCACGCCAGAAATGGACCGGTTTCAACTTGTGCTCGACAAAGAGCTGCATCTGGTCGGTGTAGTGCGGGCTGTCGGGCCGGGTGCTGGCCGAACCGAACGGCTGGATCGAGCGCGACAAGACCCGCTCGCCCTCGGCCCATTCGACCCACTGGATGAAGCTGTCGCCATGGACCAGGCCGAGGCGGCCGTCTTCGTCGATGCGCCAGGTCGTGGAAGCGCGCAGGGTGTCCGAGCCACCATCGAGCGGCAGGTCGACGTCGCCCTGCCGTAGCCGCAAGAGCTCGGACATGGGCGGGTCGATCCGGCCGAAGTGATCTTCGAGATGTCCTACGGCCCATTCCAGCTTGTCGCGCACATCGGGCAGCGGCTTGTTCTGGTACTCGGCCGACATGAAATCCTTGATCATGAGCAGGGCAAGAGCGTCCGCGCCGCCCCTGCTGTCGGCGGTGAAATCCCACTGCAGCAGAAGATCGCGGGCCTTGGCGAGCTCGCTACCGTTTGGCAGATCGAGCCGTTCGAGAGCGTCCCACAGGTCGCCGACATAGCCCTCGCGTTCATAGGCGGTGTCGTACTTGATCCGTCGCAGCGTCTCGCGGTTGAGCAGGCTCGCCTCGCTCAGCAGCTTCCACGCCCGACGCGAGCGGTTGGTCTGCTTCTCCTCGATGCCCAGGATCGGTGCGAAGTCATCGGGGTCGAGATCGCTGCCCGGACCGGCGGCGGTGTAAGGTTCGTTGTTTGAGTTGTAGAGCCAGCCCGACGCCGGATTGATCAGCTTGGGCAGGGCGGCATAGTCCACCGTCTCCCGCCAGATCGCCTTGCTGTCATCGCCGGGCAGGACGCCGCGCCAGTTGTAGCCCTCGGGTCGGTCGGGGATCGCGGCATTGTAGACATAGGCGATGTTGCCGGCCTTGTCGGCGTAGATGAAGTTGGTGGAAGGGACGTCGAGACGCGCGAGTTGCGCCTGCCATTCGTCGAGGTTCTTCGCCTTGTTGAGCCGGTAGTAGGCATCGAGCTGGTCGATATTGTCGATCCCGCCATATCGGATCGCATAGACGCCGGTGTGGTTGAAGATAACCGGCCCATGCACGCTGCGGTGAACGGTGCGGCGGATCGGAAGCGTGATCGGGCCGAGCTTTACCGGCAGCGTCACGGTAGTGCTCTCAAGCGCGCGCCATTCGCCGTCGAGCCGATACTTCGTCCCGCTTTCGTCCATCTCGAGCCGATAGACGTCGGTCAGGTCGGGCCGATTGACCGTGTTGGTCCAGCCGAGATTCTCGTTGTGCCCGAGGAAGGGATAGGGCGATCCGGGGAAATTGGCCCCGGCATAGTGCCAGCCTTCCCCGCTCTCGACGACGAGCTCGTACCATGCCACGCCGCCGCGCAGCGGCTGGTGCGAGTTGGAGATGAGCACGGTCGGGCCGCCAGATTTCTCGGGTGCGACGGCAAAGGCGTTCGAACCCGACAGCGCGCCATCAGCACCGAAGGGCGAATAAGCGAGATCGTCGTCCGCCTCCGCTTGCACCTCGACCACTTCGCCCGCCTCGTTGCGCGGATAACCGGGAATGTCGGGCCCGAATTCGCGCCGCATCGGTTCGCCTGTAACGAGCGGCTGGATCACGCCGTTGAGGCCGAAGAAGAAGGGTTGCCGGAGCGCAAATCCCGCGGCGACATCTGGCCCATTGACCGGGAAGAGGTTGGCGAGTTTCAGTTCCCCCGGATGATCCTCGGCATATTGGTTGAGCCCGCTGGCATAGGCATCGAACAGGGCCTGCGTGTCCGCCGGCAGGTTGGGGTAGTGCCTTTCGGCGGTCCCCCGCGCGTCGAGCAAGTGATAGACGAAGTCGATCGCTGCGCCGTCTTGTCCCGCAATTGCGCCGTAGCGACCTTTCGCCATCGCGATGACGTCCTGCAGAGTCGAAAAATCGTCCTCCGAATGGGCGATAGCGACCCCGAAGGCGACATCGGCATCGGTCTCGCCATAGATGTGCGGCACGCCATATGAGTCGCGGATGATCTCGGCCTGGTATTCACGTTCGGGTGGCGGCGCGCTTTGGCGAGCCAGGAACGGTTCCCACGTCGCGAGGGCGACGAAAGCCGCAATAAACAGGATCAGGAGCGCAAAACCGATGCGCGAAAGCCATTTGCGGAACACAGGGCGCCTCTTGTCGATTGGACGCTTGAAGATTGCGGTGTGGCTGGGCCAAGGTCAACCGCACAAAACACGAAATAACGGGGGCATAGCCATCAAACACCATCTCAAACTTGCCGCCGGCGTTGCGCTGGTTGCATTCGCTTGCGGCCAGCCGGTTGGCTTGGCTGCGCAGGACGTACCCGGCTCGGGTATCGCGCCCGGGACGCGCGAGAACAGCTCCGCCCGTTCGCTCGGCTTCTCGGAAGAGATGGCCCAGGCAGGCGTCGTGGTAGCGGTTGTCTCCGGGACTGATCTGCCAACGGATCTGACGCTCGATTCAAGTGCGCGCGAACGCGTGGCGAAGGCGGTGAGCGATGCGAAGTTCGAGGGCAAGCTGGGCCAATCGGTCAATGTCTATGCGGTAGGCGATATCGAGCATCTGCTGATCGTCGGCGCGGCGCGCGACGAGGGCCAGGCCCCCGACTGGCGCAGTGCCGCCGGGAGCGCGATCCAGGCGCTCTCGTCCAGCAAGGCTGCCATCGCGCTGGTGGGTGCTCCCGATGTCGCGGCGATGGCGGATATGGCCTTCGGCGTGACGCTCGGGCAATATCGCTTCGACCGCTACAAGAGCGACGCGAAGCCGACCGAGGCCGGCCCGGTCACGATCGTTGGCGGGCAGGCTGCCGCCGCGAGCGCGCTGTGGCAATCGCGCCATCAGCCGCTCGCCGAGGGTGTCGCTTTCGCCCGCGACCTCGTGAACGAACCTGCCAATGTCGTCTATCCGGAGAGCTTTATTGCGCGGGCGCGCGAGAAGCTGGCCGGGGTCGACCGCATCTCGATCGAGGTGCTGGATCAGGCCGACATGCGGCGGCTGGGCATGGGGGCGATTGCCGGGGTCGGGCAGGGCAGCCCTCGCGGCGCGCGGCTGATGATGATCACCTACCGCGGCGCAGGCGGTCCACCACTGGCGCTAGCCGGCAAGGGCATCACCTTCGACAGCGGCGGGATCTCAATCAAGCCCAACACCAATATGTGGGAAATGAAGGGCGACATGTCGGGTGCGGCCGCAGTGACGGGCGCGATGCTTTCGCTCGCCAAGTCGAAGGCGCCGGTCCATGTCGTTGCGGCTGTGGCGCTGGCCGAAAATATGCCGGGTGGAAATGCGCAGCGTCCCGGCGACGTGGTCCGTACCCTATCGGGCAAGACAATCGAGATCCGCTCGACCGACGCCGAGGGGCGCCTCGTTCTGTCGGACGCCATCGAATATGCGGTCCAGCAGAAGAAGCCTTTCGCGCTCGTCGACATCGCCACGCTGACCGGATCGGTCGGCGTCGCCCTCGGGCCGGAATTCGCCGGGGTGTTTGCGCGCAAGGACGAGTATGCGAACAGGGCCATCGCTGCCGGGCGCGCGACGGGCGAGCACCTGTGGGCGCTGCCGCTGCATCCCAACTACCGCGACGCCGTGAAGTCCGACATTGCGGATGTGAAGAACAGCGATGCCAGCCCTGCACCAGGAGCGAGCGCCGGGGCGCACTTCATCGAGTATTTCGTCCCGGAAGACCTCCCCTGGGTTCACATCGACATGGCTTCGGTCGACCGGGCGGCGACCAACCTGCCGCTCGTTCCGGCTGGATCGAGGGGGTTCGGCGTGATGCTGCTCGACGAACTGGTACGGAACTGGCGGCCGCAATAGCCTGATACGCGGCGCAAGAGCGCGGCACCTAGTTGGCTCGGGATAAGTCACCGGCAGGGGTTTCGCTTGCCGGATTCGTCTGGCTACCCAAGCGGTTGTGAAGACGCGCATTACCATCGGCCACGAGGCATCCGGCAAGCCGGTCGAGTTCGACGTCGAGGAACTGCTCGCGACGCGCCTTCTCGTGCAGGGCAATTCGGGTAGCGGAAAGTCGCACCTGCTGCGCCGCTTGCTCGAAGAGAGCGCGGGCATGGTCCAGCAGGTCGTGATCGACCCGGAAGGCGACTTCCCTTCGCTGGCCAAGGAATTCGGTCATGTCGTGATCGATGGTGCGGCCTATGCTCCGGCAGAGATCGAGGCGCTTGCCCGCCGCATCCGCGAGCATCGCGCGAGCGTGGTGCTCGACCTCGACGGGCTCGAGGTCGAACAGCAGATCCGCTGCGCCGCGCAGTTTCTTACCGCGCTGTTCGATGCCCCGCGCGAGCACTGGTATCCCGCGCTGGTGGTGGTCGACGAGGCGCAGATGTTCGCGCCCGCTGTCGCGGGCGAGATTGCCGAGGATACGCGCCGGATGACGCTCTCGGCGATGACCAATCTGATGTGCCGCGGGCGCAAGCGCGGCCTTGCCGGGATCGTCGCGACCCAGCGGCTGGCCAAGCTGGCCAAGAATGTCGCGGCGGAAGCCTCGAACTTCCTGATGGGGCGCACCTTCCTCGATATCGACATGGTCCGCGCAGCCGACTTGCTCGGCATGGAGCGGCGCCAGGCCGAGCGCATCCGCGAGCTCGAACGTGGGCATTTCCTCGCGCTCGGCCCGGCAATCACGCGCCTGCCGCTGGCGGTGAAGATCGGGCCGGTGCGCTCGGGCATGAAAGCTCGTGCCGAAGGTTTAATGGCGCTGCCGGAAACTGCGCCGGCCGATATGGCGGCCTTGCTGACAACCGGACTTGCGTCGGAAGCAGCCAAGGCTGCTCCACCTCCGCCGCCGCCGCCCGCACCTCGCATCGAAGAGGTGGAGGAAAGCATTGCTGCGGCCGAGGAACGCCATGCGCCGCAACCGGGCGCCTCCATCGGCACCAGCGCGGTGGGCGAGCAGATCGAGGCGATTATCGGCGATCTCGCGCAAGTAGATGGGATCGCCTTCCAGTCGGCGAGCGCGCAGTACCAGACGTTTCTCACGCGTTGTCGCCGCGAGCGGCTGATCGGTCCCATGCCCGACATGCAGGCGTTCAAACGCCGCTTTGCGGTCGCGGGTGCGGGGCTGGATGGTCTGGCCGAGAATATACAGGATCAGATCATGCAATTGTCAGAGGGGGTCGAGGAAGACCTTCTCGCCCCCTTCCTCGTGATCGCCAAGGCCGCGCACGCGGGCGAGACGCAGGTCGATGAGGACGCCTTGGCGCGGGCCTATGGCACCGCTTCTCCCGGACGCATTCGGCGCCTGCTCGACCATCTCGAGCGACAGGGGCTGATCGTCGTGCGCGAGGATTTCGGCGGAACGCGAACCGTGCTCGTCCCCGGACTGGCAGGCGAACCAGCCGAATAATTTACCTTGGAGCCCTCGCAAGTTATGAGGGCACCCCTATATGCGAGTAACACACCTCGGAAAATTCTCGGGGCAGGGCTTGTGTTGCCAATATGCAACACCATATCGAGGCGGCAATTCAATGAGGGATAGTCCTAGATGAATCTCGAAAAATTCACCGATCGCGCCAAGGGTTTCCTGCAGAGCGCGCAGACCGTCGCGATCCGCATGAACCATCAACGGATCACGCCGACGCATCTGCTCAAGGCCTTGCTCGAGGACAATGAAGGGATGGCGGCCGGCCTGATCCAGCGTGCCGGCGGCCAGCCCGGTCTCGCAGTCAGTGCGGTCGACGCCGATCTCGCCAAGATTCCGGCGGTTTCTGGCGGCGGCGCGCAAGCAACGCCGGGCCTCGACAACGACGCCGTGCGCGTGCTCGACCAGGCCGAACAGATGGCGGAGAAGTCGGGCGATTCTTACGTTACCGTCGAACGCCTGCTTGGCGCGCTCGCGATCTCCAAGACCAAGGCGGGCGAGGCGCTGGCGGCGGCCAGCATCACTCCGCAATCGCTCGAAGCGGCGATCGGCGAGCTCCGCAAGGGCAAGACCGCCGACAGCGCCAATGCCGAAAGCGCCTATGAAGCGATGAAGAAGTTTGCCCGCGACCTGACCGAGGCGGCGCGTGCGGGCAAACTCGACCCGGTCATCGGCCGCGATGAGGAAATCCGCCGGACGATCCAGATCCTCGCTCGCCGCACCAAGAACAACCCGGCGCTGATCGGCGAACCCGGTACCGGCAAGACCGCCATCGCCGAAGGCCTCGCGCTGCGCATCGCCAATGGCGACGTGCCCGATAGCCTCAAGGGTCGCACGCTGATGTCGCTCGACATGGGCGCGCTGATTGCCGGGGCGAAGTATCGCGGCGAGTTCGAGGAACGGCTGAAGACCGTGCTCGACGAGGTGAAGGGTTCGGATGGGCAGATCATCCTGTTCATCGACGAGATGCACACGCTGATCGGCGCCGGCGCGTCCGAAGGTAGCATGGATGCCTCGAACCTGCTCAAGCCTGCATTGTCGCGCGGCGAACTGCACTGCATCGGTGCGACCACGCTCGACGAGTATCAGAAGTACGTCGAGAAGGACCCCGCGCTCCAGCGGCGGTTCCAGCCGGTCTATATCGAGGAGCCGAGCGTCGAGGACACGATTTCGATCCTGCGCGGGCTCAAGGAAAAATACGAGCTGCACCACGGGGTGAACATTACCGATGCGGCGCTGGTCGCGGCCGCGCAGCTCAGCAATCGCTATATTTCCAATCGCTTCCTGCCCGACAAGGCGATCGATCTGATGGACGAGGCGGCCTCGCGCATCCGCATGGAAGTGGAATCGAAGCCCGAGGAGATCGAGAAGCTCGATCGCCGGATCATCCAGCTCAAGATCGAGGAACAGGCGCTGTCCAAGGAGAGCGACGATGCTTCCAAGGATCGGCTCAAGGCGCTGCGCGAGGAACTTGCCAATCTCGAGCAGGAATCGTCAGAGCTCACCACGCGCTGGCAGAACGAGCGCGACAAGATCCATGCCGAAAGCAAGATCAAGGAAGAGCTCGACTCCGCGCGGATAGAGCTCGAGCAAGCCCAGCGCGAGGGCGACCTCGCCAAGGCTGGCGAGCTTTCCTATGGCAAGATCCCCGAACTCGAGAAGAAGCTCGAGGAAGCGCGCGGCGCCTCCGAGAACGCGCTGCTGCGCGAGGAAGTGACCGAGGAGGATATTGCCTCGGTCGTCAGCCGCTGGACCGGTATCCCGATCGACAAGATGATGGAGGGCGAGCGCGACAAGCTGCTCCAGATGGAGCAACTGCTTGGCAAGCGCGTCATCGGCCAGGCACAGGCGATCGAAGCGGTCAGCAAGGCCGTACGCCGTGCGCGCGCCGGGCTGCAGGACCCGAACCGTCCGCTCGGCAGCTTCCTCTTCCTCGGCCCAACGGGGGTCGGCAAGACCGAGCTGACCAAGGCGCTCGCCGAATTCCTGTTCGATGATGACACCGCGATGGTGCGCATCGACATGTCCGAGTTCATGGAGAAGCACGCGGTCGCCCGGCTGATCGGCGCGCCTCCGGGCTATGTCGGATATGAGGAAGGCGGGGTGCTGACCGAAGCCGTGCGGCGCAGGCCCTACCAGGTCGTGCTGTTCGACGAGGTGGAGAAGGCGCATAACGACGTCTTCAACGTGTTGCTGCAGGTGCTCGACGATGGCCGCCTGACAGACGGGCAGGGCAGGGTGGTCGATTTCTCGAACACGCTGATCATCCTCACTTCGAACCTCGGTAGCCAGTTCCTCAGCCAGATGAGCGACGAGCAGAAGGTCGAGGATGTCGAGCCGCAGGTGATGGACGTGGTGCGCGGTCACTTCCGCCCAGAGTTCCTCAACCGACTGGACGAGATCATCCTGTTCCACCGGCTCGGGCAAGAACACATGGCGCCGATCGTCGAAATCCAGGTCAAGCGCGTGCAGAAACTGCTCAAGGATCGCAAGATCGTACTCGACCTAACCGACGCGGCGCTGCGCTGGCTCGGGCGGGTCGGTTACGACCCTGTCTATGGCGCGCGGCCGCTCAAGCGGGCGGTGCAGCGCTATCTGCAGGATCCGCTGGCGGAGAAGCTCCTTCAGGGCGAAGTGCCCGATGGTTCGACCGTCAGGATCGACGAAGGCGACGGCGCACTCCAGATCGAAGTGGCATAAGCGCCAGCGCCAACCCTTCACAAAAAAAGGGCGGCCGATTGGCCGCCCTTTTCGTTTGCCCTTGGGCGTTCGCTTAGAAGCCGGGGAGACCCGCAAGCTTCACGCGAAGACCGGCGAAGTAGTAACGACCGCGCCAACCTGTTGGCGTGTCGACGAGGCCAAGCACCGGCTGTTCGTTGGTGAAGTTGTTGATGCCGAAGTAGATCGACGCACCCGTATCGGCGATGTCCATCTCGCCACGGATGTCGTGCATGAAGCGCGAACCGATTGTGATGAACTCAGGCGCCGCACGGTCGGGGTTGGCCGCAAGGACGTCCTTCTCGTAGCGGAGCTGTTCACCAATATACTGAACGCCGTAGTTGAGGCTGAAGTTGCCACGCGTGAAGGTCACGTCGGCACTGCCGTTCCACTTCGGAGCACCGGCTTCACCACGGTCGTCGTCAACCGTACCGCCGTTCGACGGCAGGAAGTTGAGCTTGTCGAGGTAACCGACAGTACCGCGCAGCTGGATCTGGCTCGAATCGCCCAGATCGAACTGGTAGCTCATCGTGACGTCCAGGCCCGCAGTTTCGAAGAACGCAACGTTGACCGGGGCCAGACGGAAGCCGTTGACGAAGCCGGTGCCGGGAGCGCGGTCGACGAGGTCGCAGAACTGGTTGTCCAGAGTCGGCGAATCGACGCAGAATTCCGCGAGTTCCGTCAGGGTCGTGGTGTTGATCGCCTGCGAAAGGTCAATGTCGAACCAGTCGGCGCTGAATGCGAAGCCGGGCAGGAAGCGCGGCTGCACGACGACACCGGCGGTCCAGGTCGTTGCTTCTTCAGGTTCGAGGTTCGGGTTGCCCGACACGAAACCAGGGATACTGGCGCTCGAGGCAATGTCCGAACCGTAGTCGTAGGTGTCGAAGTCAGCACCCAGACCTTCGATCAGGGTCCGGCAGTTGGCAGCGCGAACCGGGGCACCGCTCGTCACGTTGGCTGGATCGCAAGGATCCGCGATAAACGAGAAGGTACCCGTGCCTGGCGCGAACAACTCGGTGATGTTCGGTGCGCGAGTCGATTTGGAGTAGCTGCCGCGGAAGCGGACGTCGGTTACCGGCGCCCAGACGCCCGAGACCGACCAGCTGTCCGTGTAGCCCGAGGTCGAATAGTCGGACAGGCGGACAGCCGCACGCAATTCGAGCAGGTCGGCGAACGGCATGTCGGCAAGCAGCGGGAGCGCGAGCTCGGCGAAGCCTTCGATCACGTCGAACGAACCGGTTTCGTCATCAAGCAGAGCGAGGTCGGCCAGGACGCCGCGGTCAGGATCGAAATCCGTCACCTGCTTGGCCAACGGATCGACACGCGAAATGCTTTTCTCCTTGCGGTACTCGCCGCCGACCACGAAGCCGATCGGGCCGCCCGGCAATTCGAACAGCGCGCCGAAGTCACCTGAAACGAAGCCGCTCACGACGTTCTGCGTTAGCGTGAACTTGTTCTGCAAGTCGGCATTGATGAAGTCCAGTGCGGCCTGGCTGGCAACGCCTTCACCAAACACGTTGAGCGGAACGCACTCGTTCGGGCTGAAGGTTTGCGGTGCTTCGCCGTAGTTGAAGTTGAACGAGTCAACTAGGCCGCTGCCGTCCACCGAAACGCGGCAAACCACGTTGCCATTCGGCGTGCCGGTCAGGAACGCTCCCTCGTCCACGGCATCGAGCGCCGCGAAGTAGCGGTCTTCGATACGGTAGTTTTCGGAGATGTAGCGCGTTTCGTTGCGACCATAGACATAGCTCACTTCGAAGCGGGCATTGTCCGAAATGTCACCATCGAAGCCGATGACGCCGCGATAAAGATCACGCTTGAGGATCTCGTTGCGGGTGCCGAGGTCGAAGTTGTCGCGGTTGAACAGCAGACCGTCGAAGAATCCGCCGGTGTTCGCGATGATGTCGCGAATGTTCTGCGGGATGAACGGGTTCTCACCGCCGACATAGGTGAAGAAGTCGAAGGAGGGCTGCGATACCGAGAAGTTCTCGGAGTTCACATACTTCCCTTCGGCGAAGAAGTTCAACGAAGGCGAAATTTCGTAGTTCGCGAACAGGTTGACCGAGTGGTGTTCGGTACGTGCCTGGAGGTCGCCCTGGTAGCTGGCGACTGGCGTGTCGTCGGTGTCAGCAGTACCGGCCGAGCGGAAGCCCGAGTTCGGGAGGAAGACCCCGGCGTTGTAGGGCTGACCGTCACCGCGGAAGGTCGCCACGAAGCTGTTGTCGAGAACCAAGGCGCCGCCCGGTGCACTATCGGCCCAGCCGATGAAGGGCAGCGGGATAAAATCGAACACGTTGGGATCGTCCGGAATGTCGTCCGGGTTGCGGACGAGCAGCGGTGCATCGAAACGGCCATTCGGACGGTCGCCATATGCGACGCGGCCGTCCTTGCGGTATTCGTAAGCGGCCGTGATATTGCCACGACCGTCGGCGAAGTTGGTCCCGGCGGCAATCGAGCCGAAGTAGCTGTCGGCGTCGCCATATTCGGAGAAACCGCGCTGAAGGCGCATGTCGAGGCCTTCGAAGTCCTTCTTCATGACGAAGTTGACCACGCCGGACACGCCGTCCGCCCCGTAAACCGACGATACACCACCGGTAAGCACGTCGATCCGTTCGACCAGAGCGGTCGGGATCGTATTGACGTCGACCGCGGCTTCACCCGAGATGCCAGCGATGTGTCGGCGACCGTCGACGAGAACCAAGGTGCGTTGCGGACCGAGGTTCCGAAGATCGAGCAGGTTGACACCGGTACCGCCGAAGCGGGCCTGCGAACCGGCTGCGTCGAAGTTGTCTTCCGAATTGAACAGTGCGGGCGTCTGGCTCAGAAGCTCGGTCAGGTTCACTTCGCCCGACTGCTCGATGTTGGCAGCGTCGACGGTGACGACCGGATTGGGCCCGGCAACTTCGGGGTTCGTCGCGAGACGAGTACCCGTAACGACGATGGCGGTTTCAGTCTGCGGCGCTTCCGCTTCCGACAGAACGTCGTCCTGTGCGATGGCGGGCGCATTTGCCATGACGGCGGCGATGCCCACGCTGGTATACAGCTTCATGCGGCCAGAATTGGCCATGCGACTCGAAATTTTCATGATCAAAAGTCCCCTTTAGGCTGTCCAGTCAGCCTTCAGTCCGTAAATAACTGCAATCTACGCCCCCGCAGATGCATCAGGCTTCAATGCAAATCTCGTAACCCGGGGGCAACCCTCGCGCCGTGAACGCGGAGCTTTGGGCCGCGCTGTGTAGCACGGATGCAACATCATGGAGTTGCCACAAGTTCTATCTTGTAAAATCAACGTCTAACGCAACTTTGCATTTCAAAGTTCAGCAACAATGCTGCAGGATTCGCGTGACTTCCTTGCTGATTAGTCGCCCGAGCTTGCGCGACCTGATTGGCGCGGATCTTCATAACCGAATTCCTCGCACCATGGCGCGAGTTGGTCGAGTATGGGATCGAGGTGCTCGCGATACCGCAGCCAACGACCAGACGCCCGTTTGTAGATCGGCTCAGTGACCTGAGAATAGCTGGCGGTTGTGATGAGGCCTCTCGACCTCGCCGTAGCAGTGTGATCGAGTAGGCTATCGTCCCACTCCAGTCCCAGCCAGTCGATCAGCGGACGAACCTCCCTCTCGACATCGTCGACTAGCCGCTCATAGCAGATGCTGTGGACCTCGGCACCGAACAAGGCGCGGGAGGTCTTCCAGTGCGTGAAACAGAGATCGTAGAACCGGGCTGCATCCTCGAGCCGCAGGAAGTTCGACATCGCGGGATTGAGGCGGAAATTGCTCATGAAGCAACTCAGCACGACATCGCAGGGATGTCGAAGTGCGAGGATGATCTTTGAGTTCGGGAAGAGGCGCCTGATGAGGGGTAAACGGTAGAGAAACAGCGGCGACTTATCGACGAGCATCTTGCCCGGCGCGAACTCGGCAACTTTCCCAACCTCTTCGTAGTATCGATTGCGTGCCTGTTCGATTTCCCGGTCGCCCATCTGCCCTAACGCGGCCGACCCGCCGATCAATCCCTCCACGATGTTGAGCGGCGGCTGCTCTTCCATCACCACGGTGTCGCGATGCCCCATGACGATCGTGTCGAGCAAAGTGGTGCCCGAACGCGGGAAACCCATCAGGAACACTGGATCGGGGCGCGCATCCTCTATGGAGACCGGTTGCCAACTCTCGCGCCATTCCGGCGTTAGTAGTGCAAGATCGTCTTCGAGCTTCTGTCGCAGTTCTGCGGCACGCTCGAGCGGCTCGCTAGGCGATTCCTCCATTAGCCGATTGGCATGGAGGTAGGCGGCAAACGCCTCGTCGGTCCGGCCCAGGCGGTCTAGCAATGTCGCCCGAATGTGGGCGGTGCGGATCGGTTCGACCTCAGGATCGACATCCTCTACCTTCGACAGGGCTTCTTCAAATTGCTTGAGTCGTCGAAATTCCAGGGCCTCGATGAAGGCGAGCGCATCCTGGGCGATGCCGTTCGCCCTCGCTTCCTCGATCAGCGGGGCGAACATCTCCTCTCGATTGGTATGCTCGTACTGAACGGCCAGACCCAGGTACGCATCGAGCTCCAGCGGGTTGAGGGCGATGCTGCGGCGGTACGCCCGTTCGGAATCCTCTGTCCGGCGCAACACGCCATACTCGATGCCAAGCTTCAGCTGAATATCAGCCGCGTCGGGATTTCGCGCTGCGGCCTCTTCGATGGCGGCAACTGCCTCGTCCTGCTTTTGCTGCGACTTGTACAGTACGTATAGCTGGTAGGGTGCCCGGGAATCGGCGGGGAATTCGTCGCTCGCTGCGGTTAGTTCACGCTCCGCTTCTTCCTCCCGACCGAGCGCGATGAGCGCCGCTATGAGGTTCATGCGGGTGGGGGCGGCGGCTGGCTCGAGGGCGATCGCGCGGCGAAGCACTTCCAATGCGCGTTCGTGTTGATCGCAACCGGCCAGCGCATTGCCAAGATTGTTCAGGCACTCGAAATCGTTGGGTTCACTCGCCAGAATGTATTCGTAGGCTTCCACCGCTTCCGGAAAAGCCTCCAGCTTCTGCGCCAGGAAGGCGCGCAATCTGGCGACTCGCAAGCTTGCGTCGTCGCGCATCAATTCTTCCGAGGCGACGGCCAGCCCTTCACTGTCTTCGCCAAGGTCCATCAGGACGGTAATCAAGTTGCAGGCGATGGTAACGTCGCCGGGACGAGCTTCGTGGGCCTGGCGGAGTTGACCGGCGGCAGCAGCCAAATCGCCGCGGCGTGCTTCGACCATGCCAAGAAAGGCGTGGAACGGTGCCGCTTCGTCCGGATGATTGGCAATCGCATCTTCTGCAATAGCGCGCGCGCCGTCGAAGTTCCCGCCTTGCGCGGCCCTGATAGCCTCGCCGAGCAAGGATTTGGGATCGGATTGAATAGGGGTATCCATCGGCGCTCGTCGTATCACAGCAATCTGGCCAAGCGAATTGGCACATAAAAAACGGAGGGTCTCCATCGGAGACCCTCCGTCTTTATTAGGCAGACTCGGCTTTAGAAGTCGAGCGTAACACCGGCGAAGATGTAACGCCCAAGTGCGTCCCAGGTTGCCGGGTAAGTGTTGCCGTTACACGGACCGGTCGGGCACAGGTTTGTGCCGGCACGGGCGGAGCTGCCCGAAGTGACCAGCGGCGGTTCCTTATCGAACAGGTTGTTTACGCCGATGCGGAAGTTGTAGCGGTCGCCGATGTCGAACGACACAACCGTATCGATGTAGTTGAACGCGCCGATGCGAAGGCCGGGATCGAAGGTGTTGGCCGAAGAGAGCGCATCGTCCGACGAAAGCGTTTCAGCCCGCACCTTACCCACGTGGCGCCACAGCACCGAGAAGCTGAGACCCGAATCGAGGCCCAGGCTTGCGCGGAGCTTGTGCCGCCATTTGGGCAGCGGAGCACCGGCATCGGTACCACCGCCAAGGCTACAGGTCGGACCGTAGAAGCCCGCGCAGTCGTAGATAACCGGGCTACCGTCTGCGTTGGTCAGGCCGTTCTGGACTTCATACTTGTCCAGGTACGTACCCGTGAACGAGAGACCGATTCTTCCGATGCCCGTCGAGCGGGTATAGTTCATCGTGCCTTCGAAGCCGGCAGTCTGGACGCGTCCGACATTGTTCGGAAGGTCTTCGGTGAAGCCGCCCGGGGTCAGCCACAGCGAGCCGGCAGCATCACGGTTGACCAGCCCGCAAGAGGCCGGCGTGAACGTAGCCGAAGCGTTGTCGACGCAGTTCTGGAGGATCGCATCGGGGCCGAACTGCCGGATGGCGTCGTCGATCTCGATGTTGAAATAGTCCAGAGTTGCGGTGAAGCCCGGCAGGAATACCGGATCGAACACCACACCTGCGGTCCAGGTCGAAGCCTTTTCCGGCTGCAGATCGGGATTGCCGCCGAGCAGCGCATTGTACTGGCCAGCCGGGTTACCGGTCACGCCCTGTCCAACGCTGAGGCCCTGAGCGAGACACCCGAAGTCAGTCGCCGTGATGGTGATGCCTGCGCACGGGTCGTTCGAACCGTTGAGGCCGACGGCCGCGGTCCGGAACAGCTCTTCGATGTTCGGAGCCCGTACCGCGCGGTTGTACATCACGCGGAAACGGACGTCTTCGATCGGGGCGATTTCGGCACCCAGCTTGTAGGTATTCGTACCGTAGCTCTTGCCTGCGCTGGTGTCGTAGTCGGAACGACGATAGCCAGCGCTGATCGCGAACAGATCAATGAAGCTGTCCTGAATCACGGGGATCGAACCTTCGGCGAAGAACTCGAGCACCTTGAATTCGCCCGCGATCGGCAGCGTAGCACCGCCCTGACCGGTCAGGTCGCCGGTGGCAAATGCCTGGTCGACCCGCAGTTCGAGCTGTTCCTTGCGCCATTCGGCACCGACGTTGATCACGATACCATCATCGGCCCAAGGCAGGACCGCGCCATATTGACCAAGGTCGCCGGTGAACGAAATGTTGGCGACCTGCTCGATGGTTTCGCCGGACTGGAAGCCAGCCGCGTCGAGATATGCAAGAGCTGCTGCGCTTGCGCCGCCAGCACCTGCAAACACGTCATAAGGTACGCAGTTCGGATCGGCACCAGTGATCACCGAGCGGCAGACAATCTGGCCGTTGGTGGCGCTGCCTGCACGATTATCGACCACAGCATCGAGCGCGTTGTTAAGGCGTGCGATCGAGAATTCGTTCTCGTAGACCTGTGAGAAGTCGACCCGGCCGTACTGGTAGTAGGCATCGTACGACCATGCTGGTCCGAGGTCGCCGGTTGCACCAAGCACGCCGCGATAGGTCGTGTGGCCGAGCTGAGCGCGACGCGGACCACCTTCGATGTTACGACGAAGGAGCAGGAGGTAACCCTGGTTGTAGGTACCGCCCTGGCCATCGGCAAAGTCGATCACGGGTGCGCCGGGATTCGGGTTGTAGCTGGCACCAACAGCAAGCGGGAAGGTCCCGAGGAAGCCGTTGATCAGGTTTTCCGGGCTACAGATCACCGCAAGCTGGTCTGCACCAAGCAGCGGGTTGTCACAGTTGACAGTCAGAGTGTTGCCGAAGTCGCCCGACGGCGCGATCTGCGCGGTCGTCTGGTCATCCATGAACTGGAATTCCATGTACGGACGGAAAACATCGCTCACTTCGTAATCGACAAAGGCGCCCGCAGTGAAGCGTTCGTCGTTGCGCTGGAAGAAGTTGAACGGTGCGAAGTTGAAGCGGTCGAGGCCGTTCACGAATCCGCGGTTCGGAGCGAAGGTGTAGAACGTCGAGGTGCCGACCGTTACGTCGTCATCGAACACCAACGCGTTACCGTTCGGGGTTGTCGCCGAACCGCCGCACTGATTGGCACCGCTGCTCGTGTTCTGGATCACGCAGGAGCTAAAGTCGCGCCGCGACTGAGTGACCGGCTGGATCTTGCGATAGCCACCATACATCATGAAGTGGCCGCGGTCGTCAGCGAAGTTTGACCCGAAGGCTACGGTCGCATCGAAAGTACCGCCGTCGGTCGTATTGCCGTCGGGAAAAGGGAAGCCGCGCGCGTCAAGGAACGGGCGAACGAACTTGTTGTTGTTGTTGTGCTGGTAGAAGCCATAGTTGGCATCGACCCGGAAGCCTTCGAAATCGTCATCCATGATGAAGTTGACGACGCCGGCCACAGCATCTGCACCATAGACCGACGAGGCGCCGCCCGTAAGCACTTCAACGCGCTTGAGCAGAGCTGCCGGGATGATGTTGATGTCGGCTGCGGAACCGCTGCCCGGCTGGGGGTCACCAGGGACAATTCGGCGACCGTTGATCAGCGCGAGCGTACGGCTTGTGCCAAGTGCGCGAAGGTCGACCGTGGCGGTGCCGCTAGCACCGTTGGCATAGGACGAATCCTGACTGGCAGCGACCGAAGGCAGGGAGTTGAGGATGTCCTCAATGCGGGTGGTGCCTTCGAGCTTGATATCTTCGCTGCCGACCACCGTCACAGGTGATGGGGATTCGATGTCGGGGCGTGCGATACGCGAGCCGGTGACGATGATGGGCGCTTCGTCTCCTTCAGTACTTGTCGCGCTATCGAGCTCGCCATCCTGGGCGAATGCTGGTGCACTCAGCGCTGATACTGCCACCATGGCAGTCGTCACGCAGAGGCCATTAAGGAATGACTTTTTCATCCTTGGATTTCCCTCTCTAAAAGTTCAACTTCTCAGGTGCCAGAAACAAGACCAAGTAACTTTGCGCCCAACGGAAAATCCCGCAATTGTTACTCACACGGCACCTAGAGGGCCTTTGGGCTATTTCACCGTCCTATGGCTGTAAAGCAGTGAGAGCCTTCACATAAGACGAGGACGGGGCACCTGTGGCGCGGCGGTTACACTTGAAACCGGTCTCGGGGGCGTGCCGGAAGCCTCGCACGCTCCGTAAGAGTCTAAGATATAAGCCAAACTTTCATCAGGATGAGAATGGGAGGCCGGTTGGCAGGGTCTCGATGTCGCCGAAAAACGACCAGATGCCCAAAAGCAAAGGGCCCCGGGTTTCCCCGAGGCCCTCAAATTTGTGGTTCTGCTTCGAATTAGAAGCGGAAACGTACACCTGCGTAGTAGCGGCGACCGAACGGATCGTAGACGTCCGCTGCGGTATCCGTACCCGTCACGTTGAAGGACGTACCCGACAGAAGGTTGGGTGCATCCGTGTCGAGCAGGTTGTCGACGCCGAAGTAGAACTCAGCCTGATCCGTGACATAGAACGAAGCGTTCATGTCGAGGTAGAAGATCGCCGGTACGGTCGGGCAAGAGCCACCACGTGCCGGATCAAGGGCTGCAAACGCGGCGCAGAAGCCGTCATCTTCAGACGACTTGCCGATGTAGGTACCGGTGAAGCCGAGTTTGAAGAGATCGGTCTGATAGTTCAGGTTCGCGGTGAAGCGATCCTTAGCCGTGCCAATTTCTCCAGCCGAGGGATCCGGATCTTCCGTCGGAAGCGAGAAGAAGTCGTTCTCGATGACGTGGGTGTAAGCCACACGCATGGAGAGACGATCATTCTCGGTCACGCCGAGCGGAGCCCACCAGTTCGCCGTCACGTCGACGCCGGAAGTCTTGGTGACTGCCGCGTTGACCTGAAGCGCATTGATGAACTGCAGCGAACCAGCGCTATTCACGGCGGTTGCCGCCGGACGACGGGTAATCAGGCCGCAGAAGGTCTGGTTGCCCTGGTTATAGCACTGATCGAGAGTGTCCGCCCGGGGGAAGCCCGAGATAACGTCTTCGATCTCGATGTTGTAGTAGTCGGCAGTAAGCGTCAGGCGCTCGAAAACACCGCCCAGCGAACGCGGGGCGATGACCGCACCAACCGTCCAGGAGTCGGCAGTTTCTTCGAACAGGTTGGGGTTACCACCGTTGAAGCCACTGATGCCCTGAAGGTCAGCCTGGTTAAGCGTGAACGTTCCGTTCGCCGCGATATTCGCTGCGACACCAGCGTCGGCACGACAGTTGTCGCCCGTTGCGCCACCGCCGGTTGCACCAATGCCAGCGCACGGATCGCTCAGGCCAGCCGGGAAGGTCTGCGAAAGACCGGCGAAGAGTTCGCCGATGTTCGGAGCGCGAACCGCACGTGCCCAGGTACCGCGAATGCGGATGTCGTCGATCGGCTGCCACGTACCAGTGACGTTCCAGCTGTAGACGGTTCCAACAGTCGAGTAATCGGCCACCCGGACAGCACCGCCGACTTCGAGCAGTTCGAAGCCAGGGGTGTTAGCGAGGATCGGCACGCGGACTTCGACAAAGCCTTCGACGACGTCGAACTTGCCCGAAGTGTCTGGCAAGACGTTACCGGCGTTGAGGCCCTGGTTGGTGAGCGCATCGTTGTCCGAGAAGGACGATTCACGACGATACTCGACGCCTGCTGCAACACCCAGAGGTCCGGCCGGCAGGTCGAACAGCGAGCCAGAGATGTTGCCCTGTACGACATGCTGCTTGAGGCCAGTCTGGAACGTGCCTTGCGCCTGGATGTAACCAACCGCCGCCTGCGAAATGTTGCCCGCACCGAAAATGTTGGCGGGGGCACAGCCATTGGCGCGTGCCTCGGCGTCGAGACAGATTACGTCAGTGGTAAGGCCGTCACCGTCGAGGTCGTTCACGTCCACGATCGCTGCGAGAGCGTCGCGGAAGTTTACAACATTGACCTGACCGGTCGAGATCTGGTTCTCGCTGACCTGGCCGTAGTTGTAGCTCACATCCCAACGGAAACGATCATCTGCCAGGGTGCCGTCGAAGCCGACAACCATGCGGTAGAAGTCGCGCTCGGTCGAGCCGAGGCGCGATCCGAACTCAACCAGACGGCGGACGAAACCGATATCACGGAGACCGTCACCATCGGTATCGGTAGCCGCTGCCGCAATTGCCGCAGGCACATACGGGTTGGCAACGATCGTGTTGGTACCCGGAAGGTAGTTTTCGATCGGCATCTGGCCCGAACCCGGATAGATCCCGGTCGTGCCCGAGGACGACAGTGCGAACGGTTCGATCTCACGAGCCGACGAAGTTTTGTTGAACGTACCTTCGAAGAAGAAGTTGATGTCGTCGTTCAGGGCATACTCGCCCGAAGCGGCGAACAGGTAACGCTCGACAGGAACAGCGATGGTACGGAAGTTCTGCCGGTTAAAGCCATTCGGGCCGGTGCCAGAACCGATGGTTGCAGCACACGTTGGACCGTTGGTGGTGAAGCAGTTCTGCAGGTTTCCGTTCGGATCGTACGTGAAGGTACGGGTCGGCGTGATGAAGCGGCCCTGGGGAGGGAAGCTCGAGAAGAACGGGATAGATTCGGTACCGAAATCATCCCGATTGCCGGTCAGGCGGAACAGATCGAAATCGTCGACCGCGGTGTTCGCGCGCTTGCGCGAAAGCAGGCCTTCTTCGTTCGAATAGCCGAAGTGGACCATGATGTTGCCATCGCCATCGGCGAAGTTGGTGCCGATCGTGGTGTTCAGCTGGTAGCGAGCATCGTCTCCGTGTTCGGTAATGCCGTACTGACCATTGGCTTCGATGCCTTCGAAGTCGCGCTTGTAAACGAAGTTCACAACGCCGGCGACAGCGTCCGAACCGTAAAGCGACGAAGCGCCGCCGGTCAGGATGTCGATGCGCTCGACGAACTGGGTCGGGATGACGTTAAGGTCGACGATCGGCGAGTTAGCGACCGAACCCACCACGCGACGACCGTTGATCAGGACCAGCGTACGAGCCGAACCGATGTCGCGAAGGTCGACGGTTGCAGTACCGGTGCCCGAGGTAAGAAACGCCGAGTTGGTGCGGCTGAGGGCCGGAGTACCGAACACGGGGTTTTCGAGCAGCAGTTCCTGGACGTTGGTAACGCCGGCATCGTCGATAGCGGCGTCGTCAAGGATCTGGAGTGGAGCGGGCGACTCGACGGTCGGCGACGCAATGCGCGAACCGGTGACGATAATCAGATCGCCGACTTCTTCAGCTTCAGTTTCGTCAACAGCCTCATCCTGGGCGAACGACGGAGTCGAAGCCAGGACAAGTCCGACCGCAAACGAACCAGCGCTCAGTCGAAGTTTGGTGGATGTCTTCATTTGGTTTCATACCCTTATGAATTTGCGTCACTCGACAAATGCGAGAAAACGCGTTGCCGGCAATGACACCACCAGCCCCCCTGTTTGAAGTGCTGGAACGTCTTGCCAAGTTCATCGGGCGAAGCAAACGACGCCAAGTTTCATCACAAATGGATTCAACAAACGTCGATTAGCCAGTCCCTGAGTGCGGCTCTGTATGAACAGGGGCTGCAAGTGAAGCGGCCCGGGTGGATCAAGTAAAATTCGCACACATGGTGTAGCTCTGTTGCAACACCGTGAATCTTGCAGGATCGGCGCGATTCGGCCATTCTTGGAAACCATCGCAACATCCGGCTTGCACAATTTGTGTTGGGCGAAGCACACGAGGAAATTCCAATAATGAAAGCAGTCCTTCGAGGTATTCTGGTTCTCGGCGCCGTCCAGATTGCGCTGCCGGTAGCGGCGGAAGAAAGAGATCTGCCCGAGGTGGCGTCACCCGACGTGGTCGAGAAGCTGTTTCAGTGCCGAACGATCGAGGACCCAACTGATCGGCTGGCCTGCTTCGACCGGCAGGTGGCCGAAGTCTACCAGGCGAAAGAATCCAAGGATCTTGTGATCGCCGATCGCGAGCAGATGAGAGAAACCCGCAAGGGCCTGTTCGGATTCTCTCTTCCCAAGATCGGTCTGTTCGGTGGAGGCGATGACAAGGAGGACGAGATCAAGGAGATATCTTCCCAGCTCGCCAGGGTCGGTCGAGCTTCCAACGGCCGCCTGACCTTTACAGTGGCGGGCGGTGCGCGCTGGATTCAGACCGACAACGTCCCTGTTCTGGGAGAGCCGAAAGAAGGGGACGAGGTCACCATCGAAAGTGCAGCACTCGGCAGCTACATGGCGAAGATCGGTAAGCGCCGTCCGTTCCGCGTCAGGCGCGTCGACTAGGCGCGCGCCACCGGAGTAGCGGACCGATTGGGAACCCCTCTCCAAGGGTGTCGGCGCATCTGACGTTGTGCTGCCCGATACAGCGCGCTTGCGGTGTATCGATAGAAGGACGACGATCAGAAACGCGGTTGACGTTAACGTAAGGTCGGCCTAGGCCGGTGGCGATTTGCAACCATATCCGGAGTCCCGCCATGTCCACTGCCTATATCGTCGAAGCCGTTCGTACTGCCGGGGGGCGTCGCGGCGGACGACTTGCGGGGGTTCATCCGGTTGATCTTGCGGCCAAGTCGCTCGACGCGATCATCGAGCGTAGCGGTATCGATCCCAAGGCGATCGACGACGTGGTGATGGGTTGCGTCAGCCAGGGCGGCGAGCAGGCGATGCAGGTCGGCCGCAACGCGGTCCTTGCGACCAAGCATCTCGGCGAGGGCACGCCGGCCGTCACGATCGATCGCCAGTGCGGGTCTTCGCAGCAAGCGATCCAGTTTGCCGCGCAAGCGGTGATGAGCGGAACGCAGGACGCGGTGATCGCCGCGGGCGTTGAAAGCATGAGCCGCGTGCCGATGGGTTCGACCGCCATGTTCCACATGAAGGAAGGCCTCGGGAACTACAAATCGCCTGGCCTCGAGGAAAAGTATCCGGGCATCCAGTGGTCGCAGTTCATGGGCGCCGAAATGATCGTTCGGAAGCATGGCTTCAGCAAGGACGACCTCGACCGTTTCGCGCTCTCGAGCCATGAGAAGGCGATTGCCGCGACCAAGGCCGGCGCCTTCGACAATGAAATCGTGCCGGTCGAGATCGAGACTCCCGAGGGCACCGAAATGCACACGGTGGACGAGGGTATTCGGTTCGATGCGACGCTCGAAGGAATCGCGGGCGTCAAGCTGCTCAGCCCCGAAGGCACGATTACCGCCGCGAGCAGCAGCCAGATTTGCGATGGTTCCTCGGCAGTGCTGGTCGTCAACGAGGAAACGCTCAAGACCCACGGCCTGACTCCGCTGGCGCGCATCCACAATCTGACGGTAACCGCGGGCGACCCGGTGATCATGCTGGAGGAACCGCTATTCGCCACCGACCGCGCGCTCGAACGTGCGGGTATGAAGATCGGCGATATCGACCTGTTCGAAGTCAACGAGGCCTTCGCGCCGGTGCCGTTGGCCTGGCTCAGGCACACCGGTGCCGACCCCGAACGACTGAACGTCCACGGCGGTGCGATCGCGCTCGGCCACCCGCTCGGCGCGTCCGGCACCAAGCTGATGGCGACGCTGGTCCATGCGCTTCACCGCCATGGCAAGAAATATGGCCTGCAGACGATGTGCGAAGGCGGCGGCGTCGCCAACGTCACGATCATCGAGGCGGTCTGATCCCATATCTGATTGAGAGGAAATGAAATAATGGAAGTTTCTGCCAATACCCCCGCAGTCGTGACCGGCGGCGCATCGGGCCTGGGTGCCGCGACCGCGCGCGCACTCGCCGCCAAGGGCGCGAAGGTCGCGATCTTCGACATGAACGAGGAGAAGGGCGAGGCGCTAGCAGCCGAGATCGGCGGCGTGTTCTGCAAGGTCAATGTGACCAGCGACGATGAGGTTGACGCCGGATTTGCCAAGGCGCGCGAAGCCCACGGGCAGGAACGCATCCTCGTCAACTGCGCCGGTATCGGGAATGCGATCAAGACCGCCAGCCGCGACAAGCAGACCGGCGAGATCAAGCACTTCCCGATCAGCGCCTTCGATTTCGTGATCCAGGTGAACCTGATCGGCACCTTCCGCTGCATCGCCAAGTCCGCCGCCGGCATGATGACGCTCGATCCGATCAATGACGACGGCGCGCGCGGCGCGATCGTCAACACTGCTTCGGTTGCGGCCGAGGACGGCCAGATGGGCCAGGCGGCCTACTCGGCGTCGAAGGGAGGCGTCGTGGGCATGACGCTCCCCATCGCGCGCGACCTGATGCGCGAAGGCATCCGCGTGAACACCATTCTGCCGGGCATCTTCAACACTCCGCTGATGAACGCTGCGCCGCCGCAGGTGAAGGAAGCGCTGGCCGCCAGCGTGCCGTTCCCGCAGCGCCTCGGCAATCCGGAGGAATATGCCAAGCTCGCCATGTGCATGATCGAGACCGGCTATTTCAACGGCGAGGACGTGCGCCTCGACGGCGCGATCCGAATGGCGCCGCGCTGAGTCCCTACCGGGGGAGCTTTGGCTCCCCCGCTATTCCGCTTGGCGGATCGAACTGGCGGACGGTTATCTGGCATTCTCCGCGCGCTGCTTCAGTGCCGCATTCATCGCATTGAAGCCGGTCCTGATCTGCTCTTTTGCAAACAGATACAGCAATGGCGCCGCCAGGCCGTAAATCCGCTCGTCATGATCGAGCCGAACGCGCCCGCCCCCAAGTTCGGTGAGCTGAAAAGTGTGATCGCCCAGCCCGATCCAGCGGAAATAAAATGCGCCGGTCCAGGTAAACTCGCGGTGCTCCTGATAGTCGGTCACCTGCGGCACGAAGACATGCCGCTTGCCGCTATCGGTGCGCGGGCGCACTTCGAAAGTCGCCCCGGGCGCGATCCGGCCCGTGGCATTGGCGATGAACGGGTTCCACTCGTGATAGCGGTCGAGATCGACCAGGATTTCCCAGATGCGTTCTACCGGCGCGGCGATCTCGATTTGGGTGCGGATGGTGTAGCTCATTGCGTGCTCTCCGGAATGCGGCGGTGAAGGAAGTCGAGTTGCTCGGCCACGACAGCTGCAAAGCACTCGCCAAGATAGACGTCGAAATGGTCGCAATCATGCGCGCGGAACTCGCAGTCAGGCATGCGCGCGGCGGCCCGCCGGGCGGGCTCGAAAGGCGTGGTGCGATCCCGCCGTCCGGCTTGCAGCAGCACCGGACAAGTGATCTCCGCGGCGCGCTTGCCAGGCGAGTAGCGCAGCGTTTCGAGAAGGCTCAGCGCAGTGACACGGTTGTGCTCATCGAAATAGTCGCGCCACTCCGACCCCGGCAGCATCGCCACCAGCGCGTCGTAAGCGCCAGGAGTCGACATGGCACCGAATTCGCCAGGCGGAGCGAATGCCTTGATCATGTGACGCTTGCCGAACAGGCTGAGTAAAGCATCTGCGACTATTGCCCCAGCAACGCGCGGCAATTTGCCCAACGGAACCGCCAAGGAAGTGGCCAGCGCGCTGATATGCGGGACCTGTGCAATCACCCCTGCAAGGTCATCATATTCCGCGGCGATGTGCAGCACATGCCCGCCCGCGAATGAGGAGCCCCACAGCACGATCTGCCTGTATCCGAGCGAGCGGGCGTGTGCGATGGCGGCGCGCCAGTCCGCATGCTGCAAGCTGACCTTGAGCAGCCCGCGCGGGTTCCCCTCGCTCTCGCCGAAATGGCGATAGTCGAACAACAGCACGTCATGGCCCGCTGCCTGAAACGCGCTGGCATAGGCATCGAGCCCATAATGCCGCGTGCCGCCAAAGCCGTGCGCCATCACGATGCAGGTGGCGGATGGCGCGGCCTCGCTAGTGTAGAGCCATGCCGCGCAACGCTCAGCGCCAGAAAGGAAGGTGATATCCCGCCGCATGCGGATCAGCCTTTGGAGCCGAGGCGCGAGAGCTGGATGCCGACGATCAGGAAGATCGCAGCGAAGGCGAATAGCCATTTGATGATCGAGGCTGTGGTGCTGATCGCGGTGAGCGGCTGCATCACCATCTGATAATCCTCGCCGCTCAGGAACATGTGCTGCAGTCCGTTCTCGAACCAGTCGCAGATTCCGGCGATGAGCGGGAATGTGAGCACGGTGTTCCAGCGGTCGGAAAGCCGCGCAGCATCCAGGGTCATCGCGAGCGCAACGCTGAGGAAGATCGTGTACCAGACCCAGTGGATATCGTCGAAGATCAGATGCCCGTGGTAGAAGCCCATCACGCCTTCGGCTTCCCACGCGGAAAAGGTCGCGAGGTAATCGGCGGGGCTAAAGCCGGTCACCTGCAAGCCAATCATCCGCTCGGTCACCAGCGGGTGGAGCGTGACGGCGATGATCACCTGCGAGACAAGATAGATGCCGCCGAACAGAGCCAGCAGCCCCCTGTGCGAAAGGAATTCGCGCGTCGATTTCAAGCTTGGCATTTGCGCCATGAAAGCCTCCCATTCGTTGCATGCGCGACAGTCGCGCATCCGGAACTACTACAGATGTAGTGAGATATGCGATTCGCCTTGCGCAGTCAACTACATTTGTAGTAACGAGGCAGCATGAGCAGCGAAACACCCTCCAGTCGCGCCGAACAGGCCGTGCGCGCAGCGGTCGAAGTGCTGGGTGAAAAGGGCGCGGCGGGCCTGACCCACCGCGCGGTCGATCGCCACGCCGGACTGCCAGAAGGATCGACCAGCAATCACTTCCGCACCCGTGGGGCGCTGGTGTTGGCGATTTGCCAATATCTGACCGAGCACGACCTCCGGGCACTCTATCAGGCGTCGCAGAGGTTCCGGGGCGATGGCGAGTTGACGCCCGATGCAGCTGCCAAACGCCTGGTGGAAATTATCCAGCGCTGGACGAACACCGAGGCGGTGCTCACAGCCGCGCGCCTGGAACTGTTCCTGATCGCGCATCGCGATCCGGCAGTCGCGGAGAAGTTGGCCGCGGTGCGCCGAACCTTTGCGGCGCGTTCGCGCGAATGGCTTGAACAAATGGCCCCGGGGTCAGGGGAACATACGCTCACGGTCATGGCGCTGGTGGAGGGACTGACATCCAACCAGCTGCTCCATCAGTCAGGACGCATGCCGAAACGCGAGGTGGAAGCGGCAATTCGGCTTGTGCTGGAGTCGATCAAGGGCTGAACGATCCTCGGCGCGCTCGGCAGTCCGCGCGCCTTTCCTACCGGTCGCACCTCACGGTATGATCGCATGATGCAGGTGTTCGGAACCTGGTTCGATTTATGGAAAGTCACAATTCGCAATCGTGCTCTCGAAGCAAATATCTGAGAATCAGCGGTTTTCCTGGAACGTCACACTTTTCAATTGCGCGTTCCGTGTTCCATGTGTTCCATCCAGTAGGATTGCCAAGGAGGGATTCTCGGCGCCGAAGGCGTCGCAAGGGCGACTGCCCGCCCGCAGCGAAGCGACCTTCAGGTCGCGTGAGCAAGGAAAGCCAAGGCTGCGGAGGCAGCCGCCGGCGTTTGAGGAGATGAAAAGTGCCCGAATTCACCCAGATCAAGCTCGACAAGGCAGATGGAATTGCGACGATCACGCTTCATCGCCCCGAGAAGATGAACGCCTTCACGCGCACGATGATGGACGAGCTGATCGCGGCGGTGGACGACACCGATGCAGACGACAGCGTGCGCGCGGTGATCGTGACGGGGCATGGGGACCGGGCTTTCTGCGCCGGGGCCGACCTGACGCCTGAGGGCGGGGGGCATGTGTTCTCGGATCCCAATCCGGTAGACGACCTGTCGGACACACGGGTCCGCGACGGGGGCGGGCGGCTGACGCTGCGCCTGTTCAATTCGCAGAAGCCGCTGATCGGGGCGTGCAACGGGGTCGCGGTCGGCGTCGGGGCGACGATGCAACTGCCCTTCGACATCCGTCTCGCCAGCGACAATGCGCGCTTCGGCTTCGTCTTTGCGCGGCGCGGGATCACGCCCGAGGCGGCGTCGAGCTGGTTCCTCCCGCGCCTCGTCGGCATGCAGAAGGCCCTCGAATGGTGCATGACCGGACGGATCTTCGATGCGGCAGAAGCGCTCGATGCCGGGCTGGTGCGCTCGGTCCACCCGCAGGGCGAGTTGATGGATGTCGCGCTGGGGCTGGCGCGCGAGATCGCCGACAACACCTCGGCCGTGTCGGTGGCGATGACCCGCGCGATGCTGTGGCGGCTGTCCGCCACCGAACATCCGATGATGGCGCACCGGGTCGACAGCCGCGCGATCTATCGCCTCAGCCGTAGTGCCGATGCCAGGGAAGGCGTCGCCAGTTTCCTCGAGAAGCGGGCGCCGCAATATCCCGACAAGGTCAGCGACAACATGCCCGACTTCTATCCGTGGTGGCACGAGCCCGACTATCGCTAGGTAAATCGCCGGTGCCCTTGCCAAGGGGCATGGTTGCATTAGAAACCATCGCATGACTGCCCGGGGAAACACCAATGGACGCGGCCGATTGGCCGATTTTCTGCCCTACCAGCTATCGGTGACATCGAACGCGGTCAGCAGCCTGATTGCCCAGCGCTACCGCGCGCGATTCGGTCTCAAGATCACCGAATGGCGGGTCATGGCGATCCTGGGCGATGCGGGCGAGGCGACCCAGCGCGAGCTGACCGAGGCGACGCTGATGGACAAGGTCGCGGTCAACCGAGCGTGCAAGATGCTCGAGGAGCGCGGCCTGGTGGCCCGTCAGCCCAACAGCGCGGACGGTCGCTCGCACCATCTCGTGCTGACCGGCGAGGGCAGGGCGATCCACGGCGAGATCATGCCGCTGGCGCTCGAGATCGAACGCGAGATCTTCTCGGCGCTCGAACCTGACGAGCGCGAGAAGTTCCGCGCGATGCTGCGCCGCATTTTCGACCAGGCCGAGAATACGGAACCCGCCTCGCGCGGCTAGGCGCGAAGCGGGTCTCGTTCGATGGTCGTCCGGGCCTAGCGGCCGGGATTTTTCGAGAAGGCGTCGGCGATCGAGCAGGCCGCCGGGCCGAGAATGACGATGAACAGCACCGGCAGGATGAACATGATCAGCGGCACCGTCATGATCGCCGGCAGGCGCGCGGCCTTTTCCTCGGCGCGCATCATGCGCTCGTTGCGGAACTCGGCCGACAGGACGCGCAGCGCAGAGGCGAGCGGCGTACCGTAGCGTTCGGTCTGGATCATCGTGGTGACGACGCCGCGGACCGCCTCGAGATCGACGCGATAGGCGAGGTTGTCGAAGGCTTTCTTGCGCTCGTTGAGGAACGAGAGCTCGATTGCGGTCAACGCGAATTCGTCACCCAGTTCGGGATAGGCGCGGCCCAGTTCCTTGGCGACGCGGTTGAAGGCGGAGTCGACGGTCAGACCGGCCTCGGCGCAGATCACGAGCAGGTCGAGCGCGTCGGGCAGGCCCTTGCGGATTTCGTTGGTGCGCTTGTCCGCCTTGTTCTTGAGGAACGTCTCCGGACCCTTGTAGCCGGCGTAGAGCAGCAGGCCCATGGCGCCAATGCGCTTCATCGAACCCCAGTCCGGGAAATAGTCGACGACATAGATCATCAGCACGCCGACCAGGCCGAGGATGATCGGCAGGACCATGCGCAGCGCGATGACGTAGACCGCCAGCTCCTTGTTGCGAATGCCGGCATGCGCCAGCTTCTGCTGGATGTCTTCGATCTGGCTCTGCTGGAGGACCTTCATGTCCGCCAGCTGCTGCTTGATCTTGTCGGTGCCTTCGGTCTTGCGAACCAGGCTGACGCGCTTCTTCGCGCTCGAGGTCACGATCCCGGCCTTAAGCTCTTCGCGCCGCTCGTTGAGCGACTTGACGCGTTTCGCCATCGGGTCCTTGATGGTGACCGCGGTATAGATCGCGAACAGCACGGCAAAGGCGGCCAGGCCGGCAAGCAGCGTGCCGACGAGGATAACGTCGAAACCGAGTAGGGTAGGTCCGGCAGGCTGGTTCAACATGGCTTGTCAGTCCTCACTCAGATCTCGAAGTTGACCATCTTGGCCATGATGAAGCCGCCGATCGACATCCACACCATGCCGCCGAGACCGGCGACGATCAGGCGATCGTCGGTGAAGAAGCCGCCGATGTAGGACGGGTTGATCCACCAGATCAGCGTGAACACGATGAAGGGCAGCGAGCCGACGATGTAGGCCGAGGCCTTGGACTCCGAGCTCATCGCCTTGATCTTGAGCTTCATCTGGGCGCGCTTGCGCAGCACGTCCGCAAGGTTGGACAAGGTCTCGGCCAGGTTACCACCGGTTTCGCGCTGGATCGCGAGCGTAATGCAGAAGAAGTTGAACTCGGGGATGCCGAGGCGATCTGCGGTTTCCTGCAGCGACTCTTCCATCGTGCGGCCGATCTTGATGCGTTCGACCACGCCCTTGAATTCCTCGCCAACCGAGCCAGGAACTTCCTGCGCGACGACGCCGAGCGTTTCGGTCACCGGAAGGCCCGAGCGAAGGCCGCGAACGAGCAGTTCGATCGCATCGGGAAACTTGGTGTTGAAGTCGTTGGTGCGCTTCTTGATGAGAAAGCCGACCACCATGTGCGGGATGCCCGCGCCAACCAGCATGCCGACACCTGCCGACATCAGGAATGCGCCGGTCCGCAGGAACACGATCAGGGTGACGACGATCGCGACGCCGAGCGAGGCGTAGAGATACTGCGAGATCGTCCATTTCTTGCCGGTGCGGTCGAGCCGCATGGCAAGGGCCTCGGCTCGCGAACCGGAACCGGCCTGCTTGAACTGCTTCGGCTTGCGCGCCGCGATGGCCTTCTTGAGCTGGGATTCGACCTTGGTGTCGGTGCTTTCGGAATGGCGATACCGCACAGCCTGGAGGCGGCGCTGGCTTTCCTTCGCGGCATTGGGGCCGGCCACCAGCATATATCCGCCGGCCAGCACGCTCATCACGACGCCTACGATGAGGAGAAGCTGCAAAATGCTCATGCGAACTGTCCCGCCTTTCCACTACCGGGCCTGGACCCGGGAACACGAGCCTCGCGCGGGGCCGGAAGGAATTCCGGCGACCCGCCCGTGGCGATTACTCGGCCGGCTCTACCGCCGACTCTTTCTTTTCCTTCTTCGCAAGCAGCGATTTCAGGTCGAAGCCGCCGAGAAGCGACTTCTTCTCGGGTCCGGCGCTATCGAGATCTTCTTCGCTCGCGCCCATGACGCGCTCGGCCACCTGCTTGATCACGTTCGAAGCCTTGCTCGACTTGTTGGCCGCGACAAAGGTCTGGCCAAGCTTGGCGGCATTGGCCGCCGCCTTGACGTCGTAAGGGATCGAGAAGTCGATCTTGCGTTCGATCGAGGCTTCGAAATCGGCCTTGCTGATCTCGGCCACACCCGATTGTATCTTGTTGGCGACAATCATCGTGTGCGCATGCGCTGCATTGGTCTTGAGCCAGCTGAGGATCCGGATGGTGTCGCGCGCCGAAGCGAGCGTCATCTCGGTCGTCAGCAGGATCAGGTTCACGTCGGCCAGCACATGCGGGAAGTTGATCAGCATGTTGCGCGGCAGGTCGATCACCGTCATTTCGAACGCCTGGCGGAACTCTTCCTCCAGCTGGACGAAGGCTGCGCCGTCGGTCATCAACGGCTGGCTGATCGGTGCCTCTGCCGACAGGATCGACAGATTGTCGTTGGCGCGGATCATCGCGCGTTCGATGAACAGTCCGTCGATGCGGCTCGGATTGTCGATGGCATCGGTCAGGCCGCGGCCCGGCTCGAGGTCGAGCGCCAGCGCGCCCGTGCCGAAGTGGACATCGAGGTCGAACAAGGCGGTTGGCGACTTGTGCTCCTCGCTGAACTGCCAGGCGAGCGAGGTGGCGAGGGTGGATGCACCCACACCGCCGCGTGCGCCGACCACAGCCGTCGAGATGTGACGCTTGACCGCTTCGCCATCGGCGTTGCGCGGTGCGGTGAACACGGCCTGGGCCTGGTTCAGCGCATCGCGCAGCGATCCGGCGGAAAGCGGCTTGAGCAGATAGTCGTGGATGCCGCTCGCGAGCAGGTCGCGATAGAGGCGCACGTCGTTCACCTGGCCGATCGCGATCACCACCGTGCCGGGTTCGCAAACCTCGGCGAGGGCGTTGATGTCGTTAAGCGGATCGCCGCTTTCCGACAGGTCGACGAGCAGGATGTTGGGACTGGCGCTGACGCTCAGCGACTGGATCGCGTTGCGCAGGCCGCCTTTGTTGCACTTTTCCGGCTGCCAACCCAATTCGATGACGACCGGGCGCAGCACGTCGAGTGCGGCATCGTCGCAAATATAGGCGGCGAACGGATCGCGATTGCCGGGCATTCCGGATTTCCAGGGCGCGTTCATGACTTAGTTCCCTCCGCCTTCATTAGTTGCCACTGCCCGGCTTGCGCGAGCGGTATGCGTCGATAGCTTTGTTCGAATTCATGATGACGGTTTCACCCGTCCCCTTCTGACCTTCGATCAAATCCTCGGGATTGGCGACCATCGCAGCCAGGTTGCCATTGGTGGCGCAGCCGTAGCCGGGCGAGGTCGCGTTGCGATAATTCATGTCGGACTTGGCCGACCAGTTCGGGCAGTTCGGAACCGTTGCCTTGCTACGCGTCAGCACGATCCGGGCCTGGCCCGGCTGGACAAAACCCGAAGTGACGGGCGCCGTTTCATCGACCAGAATACCGTGACGACCGGCAAGCTTGGCCACCGCTTCGCGGGTCGCGTCGCTGGCCATCGGGTCTTCGATCGAGACCCGGTCGCCGTAGCCGAGATCCATCGCTTCGAACCAGCCAGCGACACGCTGCTGTTCCGGGATGGTCAGCCCACCCTGTCCGGTCTGGACGTCGAGGGAGTAGTTGGTCCGCTCGACGACCGGTTGATTGACGCTGTACACGGTCTTGTTGGTCGGCATGCCGCCGCAGCCGCCCAGCGCGAGGCCAAGCGAAAGGGCAAGGGCACCGGCGATCTTGCTGTGTTTTGCAATAGGCATTGGTCTCACCTTTCCCGATTAGAGGCTGAAGCCGGGCGCCGCAGAATCTGCGCGACGCTCCTTCTTGCGTTTCTTGCCTTCAGCCTGACGCTCTGTGCTCGACTGGCTCGTGGGCACGATCGCGGCCGGATCGACTTCGCTGACCGCAGGCGGCGGGGCGTCCTCGTTGACCGCGCGTGGGGTCGGCCTGCTGCCACCCGAAACGCCGTCATGGTACTGGAAGCCGAGCAGTTGCTGGAGCTCGTCCGATGCCTGGTAGCCATCGGTCGGCAGCTTGATGTCGGCTGCGTTGACCGGTTCGACCAGGTAAGGCGTCACAACGATGACCAGTTCGGTCTCGCCCTTACGGAAGCTGCGCGAGCGGAACAGGTTGCCAAGGATCGGCACGTCGCCAAGACCCGGGGTCTTGTCGATCGAATTCTGGGCATTGTTGCTCATCAGGCCGGCGATCATGAAGCTCTGGCCGGAGCCGAGCTCGATCGAGGTCTCCGCGCGGCGGATTGTCAGTGCCGGGATCTGGAAACCGTTGACGGTTACAGCGCCCTGGCTCGACAGTTCCGACACTTCAGGCCGCACACGGAGCGAAATGCGTCCGTTGGCGAGAACAGTCGGAGTGTACGACAGGCTGACACCGAACTTGCGATAGTCGATCGACGTCGTGCCGAGGCCCTGGCTGATCGGAATCGGGAACTCGCCGCCTGCAAGGAATTCGGCGGTTTCGCCCGAAAGTGCCGTCAGGTTGGGCTGCGAAAGCGTGCTGATCAGGCCGATACGTTCGGCAAGATCGAAGGCGCTGATGACATCGAGCCCGAACAGACGGCCGAGGCCAGCGATCGTCGAGCCGGTACCCGTGGTACCGATGCCCGGACCAGTGAGCCTAGACCCATCGGGGAAGGTAATGCTGGGGTTCTGCACTCCGCGTCCCACGGCCACCGGGCCAGCCGGATCGAAGGATCCAGTACCAAGTGCGCGGCCATTGCCGATGCCGAAGCGGAAGCCTTGGCCGAAATCCGACGTCGTAAGGTTGCCGTTGATTTCGCGTACGAGCGAGCGGCTGACCTCGGCGAAGCGGACCTGCAGGTTGACTTGCAGCGGCGTCGCCATCTTGAGGCGGCTGATGACATTGGTGTTGTCGCCGACGAAGGCCTGGACGAGGCGCTCGGCCTCGGCCGCATCTTCGGGAGCGGCGACAGTGCCGGTCAAGAGAACGGTGTTCGAACCCATGGTCGCGACGCCGATCTTCGCTTCGGGCATCGCCAGCGCCAGCATCTGGTCGATGCTGTCGAGGTTGGAACCGACGCGAACATTGGCCGACCAGATGATGTCGCCCGCGGCATTGCTGGCATAGATCGTGGTCAGGCCGCCGGACTTGCCGAAAACGTAGAGCTGGCGCTGCGACTTGATCTGAACATCGGCAATCGAGTCGTTGGCGATGAAGACGTCGGCCATTGCGCCGGGCACGGTCACGAGCTCGCCGCTACCGATCGAGATCACGATCTCGCTCGAAGGATTGCGGACCGACTGGGCGACCGCGGTTTCGACCGGCATGCTAGCCAGCGGCGCCACGGCGCAAGCCGCAATCAGCGCTGTTTTCAAAAGGCGGCGTTTCATGATCTTGCCCCTCACTTTGTTTCCCTGATGGAAAGCCTGGTTTCCGACACTCAGCATGACTTATTGTCCTTCCGTGCCGGTGATGGATCCGATGGTGGATCCGGTGTTCGACATGCCCTGCGACTGTGCCTGCATGGCTGCGCCGATCATCTGTTCGAACATCGACGGCTGGCTTTCCTTGCCTTTCACGACCTGGCCATTGGCGCCGATCGGAACCGACTTGGTGCTGTTGCCACGCGTCACGTTGATGACGGGGCCGGTCCGCGCCGGGCCGGTCGGGCGGAACATGTCGCCCGGGTTGAAATCGGCACGCGTCGGAGCGCGCGGCGGAACCGTCGAACGCTCGAAGCGCGAGACGTCGCCGCCGGTCGAGAAGGTGGTGGTCGTCTCGATCGGACGATTCATTGCCGCACGCAGCAGCGCCTCTTCTTCTTCCGGGGTCGCATCGGACGGGATCACGACGTCACCCGTCGCGATGGCCTTCTCGAGTTCGGCCTGGTTGTCGGCGATCGAGCGCAGCACGAGGCTGATCTGTCCCAGCGTCTGGGCGACGAGCACGCGTTCGGCGAGCTTCGGCGTCACTTCGAGCGTGACGGTCCGCGAAGTCTTGGCGACGCTCTGGCCCTTCTTGTTGGTCTTGCCTTCGACGCGCTGGTCGGTGGCGAGGACGCGAAGGTTGCGGAAGATGGTTTCGGCAGCCTTCAGCGGAGTGCCTTCGCCGCCGCCCTTGATGGTCTGCGTCAGAACGAGGTCGACGCGGTCACCCGGGAAGACGAAGCCGGCAACACCGGTCTTGACCGACACCGGAACGGTGACGGCACGCATGCCCGGGCCAAGCGCCGCAGCTAGGAAGCCGCGGTCGCCGGGCTTGACGAGCGAGCCCTGCGTAACCGGCTCACCGGCCGTGATCTGGTGACGGACAACGGTGCCGACCAGCTGGCTGACATCGGACTCGCCGTCGATGAAGTAGGCGTCCTGCACGAGCT
Source organism: Altererythrobacter sp. CAU 1644 (assembly GCF_029623755.1). Classification (NCBI taxonomy): domain Bacteria; kingdom Pseudomonadati; phylum Pseudomonadota; class Alphaproteobacteria; order Sphingomonadales; family Erythrobacteraceae; genus Altererythrobacter; species Altererythrobacter arenosus. Next base: position 575,174 of record NZ_CP121106.1, on the reverse strand, counting down.
CTTCCGGCCACTGCTGGAAATTCAGCGCGTCCGGAGTGATGATCGTGCCGATCGGCAGGGCGCGTTGTGCAACAAGCACTTTCGGACCCTTGGGAACCGGGGCAGCTTCGGCCTCGGGCGCACCAGCGCCGGCAAACATGCTACGAGCTGCGAGTGCGGTGCCGATGGCAATCACCAGCGCGCCGAGCAGCAATACCAGCTTCTTCTTATCCATGGCTAATCTAGCCCCCTCGTGTCGGCCCTGATCAAACTTGGGCAGGTATGGTTTAAGTCCCTAAGTCCAGACTGGTTAAAATCGGGTTCATCCCAAACCGGCGGCCTTGCCGGCTTGCGGAAAGTAATGTGCGCTCAGTACCCACAGCCCGCCGATCGCGATGGCGACGCCATATGGTACGGCGATCCGGTCGCGCTCGCGGCGCATGATGTGCCAGGCGCCGACCACGACGGTCAGCACGCCGCCTACCAGCGCCATGACGATGAGCAGTTTCAGGAACCACGTCGGCTCGATCCAGAGCGCGAGCGCGGTAAGCAGTTTGACGTCGCCGCCGCCCATCATCTTCATTGCGAAGAGCGCGGCAAGAATGGCGAAGGCGCCAATCGCAACACCGATCTGCAGGACGACGCCGGGGTAGAGATCGAGTCCGCTCGACCACCAGAACAGCGGGGCCGCAAGCGCGATACCGGCGTTCAGCCAATTGGATATCTGGCGGCTGCGGATGTCGGTAAAGGCGGCAACCAGCAGGGCGATTGCCAAGCCTACGAGCAATCCGTAGTGAAGATATGCGCTGAACATTCGGCCCCCAAATTCCCCTATGGGTGCCGGTGCTACAGGTTATCACTTACCAAAAAGTAACCAGTGTCGGAGGCTTGCCATTAGCGATAGCAGCAAAGGTCCAGCTTACCATATCGATCGCCGGGCAATCCCGCCCGCTGCAAGAGAGTCGATCTGGCAGGCCGGTGACGGGCATGAACTGCGCCGGATCGACTGGCCGGGTGCCCGCGATGCGGACGGCGAGCCGATTGCGCGGGGCTCGATCCTGTTCCTTCCCGGTCGCGGCGACAATTACGAGAAATATCTCGAAACGCTCGAGCAATGGCATCGCGCGGGATGGCAGGTCACGGCGGCCGACTGGCGCGGGCAGGCAGGCTCGGGCCGATTGGGCAAGGATCCCGTGACCGGCCACGTTGACGATTTCGCGCTGTGGGTCGAGGATCTCGGTGCCTTCTGGTCGAAATGGAAGAGCGAGCGGCCCGGGCCCTATATCCTAGCCGGACACTCGATGGGCGGTCATCTGGTGTTGCGGACCGTGGCCGACGGCGTGACCGATCCCGATGCGCTGGTCCTGTCCGCTCCGATGCTGGGCTTCGTCGGACCGCTCCCAGCTGCTGTCGGCCACACGGCCGCCAAGCTTATGAACAAGATCGGCGATCCGATGCGTCCGGCGTGGAAATGGAGCGAGAAGCCGGGCGCCATTCCGGCGTCGCGCCAGTCTCTCCTCACGCATGACGATGATCGCTATCAGGACGAATTGTGGTGGCGCGAACACCGCCCAGAACTGGTCATGGGTCCGGGCAGTTGGGGGTGGGTCGAGCAGGCCTATGCCTCGATGCGGGGGCTGTTTGCGCCCGGCAGGCTCGAAAGCGTGACCACGCCCGTGCTGCTGGTGGCGACATCGAATGACAAGCTGGTGTCGTATCCCGCAACCGAACAGGCGGCGGCGCGGCTGCCGAATGCCGAACTTGTCGGCTTCGGCGAAGAAGCCCACCACGAGATACTGCGCGAGATCGATGCGGTGCGAGACCGCGCAATGGATGCGATTTCCGAATTCCTGGGCCGGGTGGCGCCGCCCCAGTGAATCCTCGCTACGATATTGCCGTAATTGGTGCCGGGATTGCCGGCGCAAGCATCGCTGCCGAAATCGGCGATGCGGCGAGCGTGGTCGTGCTCGAAGCCGAAGACGTACCGGGTTACCATTCCACCGGTCGCTCCGCCGCCTTCTGGGAAGAATGCTATGGCGGGCCCGATCTGGTTCCGCTGACGCTGGCCTCCGGCGACTACCTGCGCGAGCAAGGTTTCCTGTCGCAGCGCGGCGCCCTTTATCTCGGGCGCGAGGTGGACGATAGCCTCCTCGCGGACTTCGAGCGACGGTTTGCAGGCACGGGCGCGCACTTCGAACGGATCGGCCGCGATCGGCTGGAACAGATCGTACCCGGCTTGCTCCCGGCCTGGGACCGCGCGATCTGGGAACCGGGCTGCGCCGATATCGATGTTGCTGCGCTTCATGCGCATTACCTGTCGCTGGCCAAGAGAGGCGGCGCGGAGCTGGTTTGCCGTGCACGGGTCGCGGCAATCGAGCCGGGAGGCGACTGGGCGTTGCGCCTGGCGGACGGTCGCGAAGTGCGCGCGGGGACCATGGTCAATGCAGCGGGGGCCTGGGCCGATACCATCGCCACCATGGCAGGCGTGGTGCCGATCGGCATACAGCCCTACCGCCGGACCGTGGCTCAGTTGAGGGTGGATCCGGCAACCAGCGACGACCTGCCTCTATGCCTCGACATCTCGGGCACCTTCTATTTCAAGCCGGAGAGCGGCAGGCTGTGGCTCAGCCCGCACGACGAAACGCCGACCGATCCGGTCGATGCGGCCCCGGAAGAGCTCGATATTGCGATCGCGATCGATCGGCTGGAGGGCGTGGCCGGCTGGCAGGTCCAGGCGGTAGAACGGAAATGGGCAGGGCTGCGCAGCTTCGCGCCCGATCGGTTGCCGGTGTATGGGCGCGATCCAGACGAACCGGGGTTCTTCTGGTTCGCCGGCCAGGGCGGGTACGGAATCCAGACCGCTCCCGCGGCTGCACGGCTCGCCGCGCAGCTCCTGCTGGAGCGGGATCGCGACGCGATGACATGTAAAATCGACGCGCAAAAATACGCGCCCGGTCGGTTCCGCTAGATTTTTGACTTTTGCCGGTTAGGTTGGCCCGGCGAAATCCAAACTCAAGAGGCCACCACAAAGGGAGGACTGAATGGCGCACCACTTCAAGATCAAGCAGAACAAGAAGGGCGAATACGTCGCTTACTTCATGTACAACAAGGAACCGATCTTCTGGACCGAGGGCTACAAGTCCAAGGCCAGCGCCAAGAACGCCATTGCCTCCGTCCAGAAAAACGGCCCGGGCGCCGAAACGGTCGAAGAGTAAAGTCGAGTGAAGGATCGGCGCTGCGGCTACTTCGCCGCGCCGATCCTCTCCGCTGCCTCACTAGCAAGTTGGTCGACCCGCTCGTTTTCGGGATGGCCATTGTGTCCCCTGACCCAGTGCCAGGTGACGTCGTGACGTCCCACGGCGTCGATCAATTCGTGCCATAGATCGGCATTCTTGACCGGCTTCTTGCTGGCGTTGACCCAGCCACGCTTCTTCCAGCCTTCGACCCACTTGGTGATGCCGTCGATCACGTATTTGCTGTCAGAATAGAGATCGACCGAGCATGGCTCGATCAGGGCGTTGAGCCCGCGGATGACAGCCGTCATCTCCATCCGGTTGTTGGTGGTGTCGACCTCGCTACCCGACATTTCCTTTTCATGGCGCCCCATGCGCAGGAGCACCCCCCACCCGCCGGGGCCGGGATTGCCCTTGCAGGCCCCATCGGTGAAAATCTCGACCTGCTTCATCGCACGCAGTTGCCCGATCATCGCGGCCTCTCGAAAGCGCCCGATCCGGCATCGGCATAGAATTGCAGGCGCCGCGCGAAGTCCATCGGATCCTTGCGCGTCACCAGGGCATCGGCGGGTGTATTGAGCCAATCTTCGGCCCGGCTGGCAACGAAGCGCAGGCAGGCGCCCTGCGCCAGCAGCGGCAATTGCTCGCGCTCCGAAGGCTCGAGCGGGCGAGTCTCCTCATATCCCGCGACCAGCGCTTGCCCGACATCCGGCAAGTAGCGATGGCCGCCGTCCTCGAAGCACCACGACGCGTGGGTCACGGCCAGATCGTAGGCCATCGAATCCTCGGCGGCGAAATAGAAGTCGATCAGGGCGCTGACGCGGTCGCCGAGCATTAGCACGTTGTCGGGGAACAGGTCGGTGTGACAGATCGCCCTGGGCAGGTCCACCGGCCAAAGATCGCGCAATTGCGCGGCGCGATCGATGTAGGTCGGCAGTTCGGAGTCAATCCCCGACAGCGCAGCTTCGCCGCAATGCTCGAGGGTGCGGTGCGACATCGAAATATCGAGGCCGTTGGCGCGGCTCATGGCGAAGTCCTGGGAAGCCAGATGCATTTGCGCCAGGGCGCGGCCGACCGCACGTGCCTGCCCGACGGTTGGTCTGTCGACCGAAACGCCTGGGAGGAATTCGATCAGCGCAACTGCCTTGTCCCCGATCATGCGGTAATAGGCGCCGCTGCGGTCGTGGATCGTGCGCGGGACGGGGCAGCCCTTCGCCGCCAGGTGGTCGAGCAGGCCGAGGAAGAAGGGTAGGTCGCTCGTTTCGATGCGCCGTTCGTACATCGTCAGAATATAGCGTGCGCCCTTTCCATCGGGGCCACTGGTCTCCACCAGCCAATTGGAGTTCGAGACGCCTTCGGCAATCCCCTTGGCCGAAATGAGGCTGCCAACCTCGTAATGCGCGATCAGCTGCGCCAGATCTTCTGCGCCGAGATGGGTATAGACAGCCACGCCCAGCGCCCGCCTTAGTCGACAAGCTGGCGCGGCAGCTTGAACACCATCTTCTCTTCGGCCGCGACGAGGGTTCTTTCCTCAACGTCGCGCCATTCGTTGAGCCGCGCAACGACCTCGCGCACGAGCATTTCGGGTGCCGATGCACCGGCGGTGAGGCCGATGGTGCCGACGCCGTCGAGCCAGCTGGGATCGATGTCTGATGCGCGCTGGATCAGCTTGGCACTGGTGCCCATGCGCTCGGCCACTTCAACGAGGCGGAGCGAGTTGGAGGAATTGGGCGCGCCGATCACCAGCACCAGGTCACTCGCCGGCGCGATCCGCTTTACCGCTGCCTGCCGATTGGAGGTCGCATAGCAGATGTCCTCGGCCTTGGGTCCGACGATCTGGGGATAGCGCTCCGTAAGCGCCTCGATCACTTCGGCGGTGTCATCGACCGACAGCGTCGTCTGGGTGAGGTAGGACAGGCTGTCTTCGGTCGTGAACGGCAGTTGCTGCACATCCTCGATGGTCTCGACCAGCGTGATCTGGCCGTCCTCGACCTGGCCCATGGTGCCGATCACCTCGGGATGGCCGGCATGGCCGATGAAGATGATGTGCTGGCCCTTTTCGATCTGCCGTTCTGCCTGGCGATGCACCTTGCTCACCAGCGGACAGGTCGCATCGACATAGATCATCTGGCGTCGCTGAGCCTCGGCCGGAACCGATTTCGGTACACCGTGCGCGCTGAAGACTACCGGAGCATCATCGGGGACTTCATCAAGCTCCTCGACGAATACCGCGCCTTTCGCTTTCAGCGCGTCGACCACGAACTTGTTGTGCACGATTTCGTGACGGACGTAGACCGGTGCGCCATAGCGCTCGAGCGACTTCTCGACGATCTCGATCGCGCGGTCGACCCCCGCGCAGAAGCCGCGCGGGGCGGCGATCAGCAGGGTCAGGCTGGGCTTCTTGGTCATCTCGTCTGAGATGTCCCCGGTTTCTCTCGACTGCAAGGGAGCGTTCATGCGCCGCCCTCTAGCGCTTTGCGGCGCGCGCCGCTAGGGCGTGCAAACGCAAGCGAAGCACGCGAAGAATTTCGAAGGACCGACAACACATGATCCCCCGCAATCGCATCCTTACTGCCGTTGCCTTGGCCGCAGCGCTGGCCGGCTGTTCCAAAGAGGGCGAACTGGTCGTCGACCAGGGCGTCGGGATTCGCGCGATTCTGTCATCCTGCCCCGCCGTGGGCATTCCGGACTACACCGGGGACGTCACCACCTTCCGCACTGCGGGCGATCGGAGCGCGGCCAATCTCGACGTTGCTGCTTCGATCACCAACCTGCGCCACACCTGCGACGAGAGCGGCGAGCGCGTCTATGCCAACGCGACCTTCGACGTCCTCGCCCGCCGTACCGATACGCGCGGCGCGCGCCAGGTGACACTGCCCTATTTCGCGACTGTCCTGCGCGGCGGGTCGGCGGTGCAGAGCAAGCGACTGGGCACTGTGACGCTCAATTTTGCCGACGGGCAGGAGCGGGCACAAGCGAGCGCGCAGGCCGGTGCCTTCATCGACCGGGCCGAGGCGACCCTTCCTGCGGATGTTCGCGAGCGGATCACGCGCAAACGCCGCGCGGGCGATATCGATGCCGCGCTCGATCCGCTGGCAGATCCCGAAGTGCGCGCCGCCGTGCGCCGCGTTTCGTTCGAGCTGCTGGTAGGCTTCCAGCTGACCGAGCAGCAGCTGGCCTATAACGCGACCCGCTGATTCGGCAGGTCAGACAGCCTTCCAAGCTTGCGATTCTGCGCAATTCGGCTAGGCGCGCGCCTATGTCGAATACCGAAACTCTCTACGCTGCCTTCGGCGCGAAAATGGATGCCGTGCTTGCCGCATTGGAAGCGGAGGGTGCGCTGCCGCCCGATACGCCGCGCGGCAATGTGACGGTCGAACCGCCGCGCGATCCTGCGCATGGCGATCTGGCGACCAATGCCGCCATGGTGCTGGCGAAGGCGGCCGGGACCAATCCGCGCGAACTGGCAGGCAAAATCGTCGAGAAGCTCGAGGCAGACGCCTCGGTTACGAGCGCCGAGATAGCGGGGCCCGGCTTCATCAACTTGCGACTCGATGCGCAGGCTTGGCTCGCCGAACTCAATGCGATCGCCGCAAGGGGCGACGACTACGGCCGCTCGACCATCGGCGCCGGTTCACGCGTCAATGTCGAATATGTCAGCGCCAACCCGACCGGGCCAATGCACATGGGGCACTGCCGCGGTGCGGTTGTCGGGGATGCGCTTGCCAGCCTGCTCGAACATGCCGGGCACGAGGTCACGCGCGAATATTACATCAACGATGCTGGTGGGCAGGTCGATGTCCTGGCCCGATCGGCACACCTTCGCTACCGCGAGGCGCTAGGCGAAGATATCGGTGAAATCCCCGAAGGCCTCTACCCGGGCGACTATCTGGTGCCTGTCGGCCAGCATCTCGCCAGCGAATTCGGCGAAAAATATGCCGCAGCACCCGAAGCGGAATGGCTTGCCATCTTCCGCGCGGAGGCGGTCGCTCAGATGATGGAACTGATCAAGGCGGACCTTGCGCTGCTCGGCATCCACCATGACCTGTTCTCTTCGGAGGCGGCGCTGCATGCAGCCGGCAAGCCTGACGAGGCAGAGGCGTGGCTGCGGCAGCATGACCTTGTCTATGATGGCATTCTCGAGGCGCCGAAGGGCAAGACTCCCGAGGATTGGGAGCCGGTTGAACTGCCCCTGTTCCGCTCCACGCAATTCGGTGACGATCAGGATCGCCCGATCAGGAAGTCCGACGGGAGCTGGACCTATTTCGGTGCTGATCTCGCCTATCACTTCCAGAAGGCCGCCGAGGCCGATGCGCTGATCGATATCTGGGGCGCAGACCACGCCGGCACGGTCAAGCGGATCAAGGCGGCGGTCGCCGCGCTGACCAAGGGTGCCGGACGTCAGATCCCCTTCGACGTCAAGCTTGTGCAGATGGTGCAGCTGCTGCGCGGCGGCGAACCGGTCAAGATGTCCAAGCGGGCAGGGACCTTCGTCACGCTGGCCGACGTCGTACGCGAGGTGGGCAAGGACGTCGTGCGGTTCACCATGCTAACCCGCAAGCCCGAAGCGCAGATGGATTTCGACTTCGCCAAGGTCGTCGAGGCATCGAAGGACAATCCCGTCTTTTACGTGCAATATGCACACGCCCGGATCAGCTCCACCCTGCGCAAGGGGGCTGCCGAGGGTTTCGCACCGTCGGCCGATCATCTCGACCTGCTGGGCGACGAGGAACTGGCACTGGTCAAGCTTGCGGCGCAGTTTCCGCGCGAGGTGGAAGCCGCTGCCAAAGCACGGGAACCGCACCGGATCGCGTTCTATCTCTATGAACTGGCAGGAGCATTCCACGCCTACTGGAACCTGGGCAACGACCGCCCCGACAAGCGCTTCATCGTGGCACAGGATGGTGATTTATCCGGCGCACGTCTTTTCCTCGGGCTCCAGTTAGGGCAAGTTATTCGGAACGGCTTACGTATTCTGGGCGTGGAAGCTGTCGAGGAGATGTGACGATGATGGCTCCGGCCTCCGAGGGAACCGGCGCACACGCTGAACTGGCACTGGGCGAGGACGAAAGCCTGCCCTGGCTCGAGGCAGACGAATATGAGGACGCTGGCGGTGTCGACACTGCCCGTATCATCGGCTTCGCGGTCGTGCTCCTTGCCTTGCTGGCAGCAATCATTGGCGGGGTCTGGTGGTTCACCAGTCGCGATGGAGACGTTGCGAGGGTGGCCGATGGCAGCACGATCGAGGCACCTGACCAGCCCTATAAGGAGAAGCCTGCTGATGCCGGCGGTAAGCAGTTTGCCGGCACGGGCAATGTCGCCCCCGGCGTAGGCGAGGGCAAGGTCCGCGAAGGCAAGCTCAAGGAAATCAAGGCGGCGCCGACTCCGTCGCCTGAGGCAACTGGGCCTTCGATTGCCGTTCGCACGACCAAGGACAAGATCGAGGCCAAACCGGTGCCCAGCGGTGTTGGGGTCCAGGTCGGCGCCTATGGTTCGAAAGCGCGCGCCGAAGAAGGCTGGGTGACGCTCCAGCGCCAGACCGAGGCGCTTCAGGGGGTCAGCCACAGGGTGGTGAAGGGTGAAGCGGATATCGGCACGGTCTATCGCCTCCAGGCGGTCGCGGGCGACCTGGCCGCCGCCCGCGCCCTGTGTTCGCGGCTCAAGACGGACGGCGTGGCCTGCCAGGTCAAGCGGTAGGTCACCGATTGGCAAAATGAGCCGAAACGGCGCGGATTTGCGCCGTTTTCCCCCGCGTTAACCCTAGGAAAACTTGCCTTTTCGCCTCGTGGAGCGAATCTTTCCCCTATGACGCCTGCCATTTTCGGGGTCGCCGGGCCTGAGCTTACGGCGGACGAGCGTGCCTTCTTCAATGAGGCCGACCCAGCAGGCTATATCCTGTTTGCGCGCAATTGCATCGATCGTGAGCAATTGCGCCGCCTGACCGACACCCTGCGCGAGATCCACGGCCGCCCGCGCCTGCTGGTCTCGATTGATCAGGAAGGCGGCAGGGTGGCCCGGTTGCGCCCGCCGCACTGGAGCGATTTTCCCAGCGGCGAGGCCTTCGACCACCTCTATCGCCTTGCCCCGGCCAGCGCGATCGAGGCGGCGCGGGTGAATGCGCATGCCATGGCGCTCGAGCTTGGCGAGATGGGTATCACGGTCGACTATCATCCGCCGCTCGATGTCCGGCAGGAGGGCGCGCATGACGTGATCGGCGACCGTGCACTAGGCAGCGATCCGCAGCAGATCGCGGCCATCGGTCGCGCAATCCTCGACGGCCTCGCGCGCGGCGGAGTGGCGGGGTGCATCAAGCATATGCCGGGGCACGGCCGCAGCATGTGCGACAGCCACAAGGAGATGCCACGCGTCACGGCGAGCGAGGAAGAGCTCGAGATCGACCTTGCGCCCTTTCGGGCACTAAGAGACGCACCGATCGGGATGACCGGACACCTGCTGTTCACCGCATGGGATGCGGATAATCCGGCTACGCTGTCGCCGCGCATCATTGCCGAGATCATTCGCGGGCGGATCGGGTTCGACGGATTGCTGCTGACCGACGATATCGACATGGAGGCGCTCGACGGCTCTGTCCCTGAACGCGCCGAACGCGCGATCGCGGCCGGTTGCGACGTGGTGTTGAATTGCTGGGCGAAGATGGATGACCAGCTGGGTATCGCCAAGGTGCTTCCCCGGATTTCCGACGCTGCCGCAGATCGGCTTGATCGCGCGCTGGCGGGGACCGAGATCCGTAGCGAGGGGGGCGACAAGGCAGAGCTACTGGCCAAGCGCGACGCCCTGCTGGCGCTGACGGGAGAGGCGGCATGAGCGTGACCGAGGACGGCCTCATGTTCGACGCGCCAGCCCTCGAAGGGGCGGACGAAGCCTGGATCGCCCCGGCCAATGAACGATCAGACGATAGCGCACTCTATCTCGAACTGGACGGGTGGGAAGGGCCGCTCGATCTGCTGCTCGATCTCGCGCGGCGGCAGAAGGTTGACCTGCGGCAGATCTCGATCCTCGCTCTGGTCGACCAATATCTGACCTATATCGAGCGGGCCGAGGCGCTGCGGCTTGAACTGGCTGCCGACTATCTCGTGATGGCGGCATGGCTGGCCTACCTCAAGTCCGCGCTGCTGTTGCCGAAGGAAGAGCAGGAGGACCCGAGCCCCGAAGAACTCGCGCTGCGGCTGCAATTGCGGCTCCAGCGGCTCGGCGCCATGCGCGAGGCGGCCGCCCGACTGATGGCGCGCGACCGCATCGGTCGCGACGTGTTCCTGCGCGCTGCCCCGGAAGGTCTGCGGATCGATCGCAAGACGCAGTGGAAGTGCGACAGCTATTCGCTGATCCAGGCCTATGGGCAGGTCAAGGCGCGCACCGCACCGCGCATCTACCATGTGTTCGACCGCCCGGTGATGACGCTCGATAGCGCGATCGACCGGGTCTCGGCCATGCTCGGCGTAACGCTCGACTGGATGGACCTGCGCGATTTCCTGCCGCCGCATGCCGAACCGCGCTTGCGGCGATCGGCGCTCGCATCGAGCTTCGTGGCGGCGCTCGAGCTTGCGCGCATGGGCAAGGCGGAAATCGATCAGGAGGAAATCTTCGGTGCCATGCGGATTCGGAGGATTGTTCAATGAGCGAGGCTCCTGACGAGATCGTCCGTGCGCTCGAGGCGACCCTCTTCGCCTCGGAAGAACCGATGAGCGTCGAAGCGCTGGCGAGCCATCTCGGCGGGCTTGAGAACTCAGCCGTGCGCGAAGGGTTGCGCGAATTGGCCGATCACTACGACAGGCGCGGGGTGCAACTGGTCGAGCGGGGCAAGCGCTGGCATTTCGAGACCGCACCCGATCTCGCTCACCTGCTGCGCAAGGAACGTGAGCAGGTTCGCCGGCTCAGCCGCGCAGCGACCGAGGTCTTGGCGATCGTTGCCTATCACGAGCCCGTCAGCCGCGCGGAGATCGAGTCGATCCGTGGGGTTCAGACCGCCAAGGGTACGCTCGACGTGCTGATGGAGGCTGGGTGGATCAAGCTGGCCGGGCGCCGCGAGGTACCAGGTCGCCCGGTGATCTACGCGACCACGCCCGAGTTCCTCGAACACTTCGGCCTCTCGAGCCGGCGCGACCTGCCCGGAATCGACGAACTGCGCGCTGCCGGTTTGCTCGACCCGGTCGATGATGCGTTCGAGGCGGCGATGGAGCCCGCCGAAGCCGACTCGGACGAGACCGAAGAAGAGGTCGAGGACGATCTGGACCACATGGAAGAGGCTGCAGGCGACAGTGATTGGGACGATATTTCCGTCGAATCCTCCGCCTGACTGGCGCTTGCCCCGCGCCGAGCCTATATTGGTTCTACTGATCCTTAGAGAGAACACCCATGAGTCTTGGTCCCTGGCAACTTATCATCATCGCGATCGTCATCCTCGTGTTGTTCGGCCGTGGCCGCATTTCCGAGATGATGGGCGATTTCGGCAAAGGCATTAACAGCTTCAAGAAGGGCATGAACGAAGGCGACGAGAAGCCCGGCCAGCCGTCGCCACGGATCGAGGGTCCCGCGCATGAAGCGAAGCCGGCCACCGAAGCCGCCAAGGAGCCGGTCCCGTCCGATCGGGGCGATAGCGCCAACTGACGCGGCGGAGCGTCGCGGGAAGACATGTTCGATATCGGCGCAAGCGAATTACTGGTCATCGTGATCGTGGCGGTGCTCGTCATCGGTCCGAAGGACATGCCCATGGCGCTGCGCACCGCGGGGCGCTGGATCGGCAAGGTCCGCCGGGTGTCCTCGCATTTCCGAACCGGCATCGACGCCATGATCCGCGAAGCCGAGCTCGAGGACATGGAGAAGAAGTGGAAGGCGCAGAACGAGCAGATCATGGCTCGGACCCCTGCCGCAGATGGCACCGGCCTGCCTGCCGATGAGCCCGCGATGACGGGACCTCCCGTCGAGGGCGACGCGCAGGCAGCAAGCGCAGAAAGCCGGCTGCCAAGCATCGAGCACGATCCTGATACCGACGACCCTGCGCCTGCCAGCAAGGCCGGGTCGAACGCAAAGGGCGACAGCGAACCGGAACTCCCGCTCGGCACCTCGGCGCCGAAGAGCTGATCCGCGATGGCCTTCAAGCTCAGCGATATCGACGACACGCAGGCGCCGCTGCTCGACCACCTCGTCGAATTGCGCACGCGCCTGATGCGCAGCATCCTGGCGCTCCTGATCGGGTTCGGGATCTGCCTCTACTACGCCGACCCGATCCTCGGCTTCCTCATCCAGCCGCTGAAGGCTGCCTTCCCTGCGGGGGAAGGGCAACTGATCTTCACCAAGCTGTACGAGGTCTTCTTCGTCGAGCTGAAGGTGGCGCTGTTCGCGGGTTTCTTCGTGAGTTTCCCGATCATCGCCAACCAGTTGTGGGCCTTCGTTGCGCCCGGCCTCTACGCGCGCGAAAAGAAGGCTTTCCTGCCGTTCCTGATCGCAACGCCGGTGCTCTTCACCGCAGGAGCGGCGCTGGCCTATTTTGTCGTGATGCCGACGGCTTTTCGCTGGTTCCTGGGTTTCCAGGGCGAGGCCGGCGGGCTGGCGATCGAGGCCCTGCCATCTGCCGGGGATTACCTCGGGCTGGTGATGCAGTTTATCCTAGCTTTCGGGATCAGTTTCCTGCTGCCGGTCTTGCTGCTCCTGCTCAACCGGGCGGGGATCGTCACGCGGGCGCAGCTTTCCGCGGCGCGCCGCTATGTGGTGGTCGGCGTGGTCGCGCTCGCGGCGGTGGTAACGCCTCCCGACCCCGGGTCGCAGGTCATTCTGGCGATCCCGCTGCTGCTGCTGTTCGAGGGCTCGCTGCTGTTGATGCGGTTCCAGGAACGCAAATCCGCGACGGCCAAGCAGGAGGAAGCTGCGGAACCGATGGAAGCCGAGGCGGCCAGCCAGGACCAGCCCGGCTAATCAGGGTCTCTTGAGGCGGACGAACTCGTCGCTCGCGCAGCACCCGAAGCCCAAATAAAAAACGGGGCCCCGAACGGGGCCCCGTAATCTTATTCGATGAAGCTATCGATTAGGCGCTGACGGGATCGTCATCGTCGCCATCGGCAGCGATGATGATGCCAGCGATGATGGCAGCAGCAGCAACGATCGCAATGATCGTGCCCGAGCCGCCGGCACCGAGCTCGCTCTCACCTTCGACCGGAGCAGCAGCCCGATCGAACGCAGCTTCTGCGATAGCCGGCGTTGCAGCAAGCGAAAGAGCCGCGGTAGCGGCAAGCATGGTACGGAACTTCATCGATTCGTCTCCTAATTGAGCTCTTTAGTTCAAATTCGTGTCTTCACTAAGCGAGGCTGCCAAGCGTGACAAGCCCCATTCTCTTGGTCGGAACGTGAAAACCCTCTCGAAAACCGACCAAATTGAATACTTTATACAATTGTGTGGCATTATTGCCGCGACAATTGTTTGCGACCTCAGAATTAATCCCCGATCCTTCTTCCCCGCCGAGTAGCGCGAACCGCCGTAGAACTGGCTCGCGGCAACGCCGGGATTGGGACCGTAACGACCTTCTTTGTAGTGGCTATACCACTGGTTCTGCGGCGAAATCGCAGAATATTCCTAATCTGCGGTTAATTGCACTGCAATCGAGCCAAAGCGTTTATTCCCCAGGTCCTATCGGGCCTGGTAGACTCTCTCCCCTCCGATCCACGTTTCGAACACGCGGGTTTGGCGCAGTTCTGCCGGGGTCGCGAGCAGCGGGTCGGTATCGACCAGGATGAAGTCGGCCCGCTCGCCCGCAACCAGGCGGCCAAACCTGCCCTCGGCAAAGCCTGCGTAGGCGCCGCCATAGGTGAAGGCGGCGAGCGCCGCTTCGCGCGACACCGCTTCCTGTGGGAGCCAGCCGCCGAAGGGTTCGCCGGCCGCGTCAGTCCGACTGATGGCTGCGGCATAGCCCGCGAAGACATCGGTCAGCTCGACCGGGGCATCCGAGCCGAAAGCCAGGGGCGAGCCGACCGCTGCAATGGAACGCCACGCATAGGCGCCACCGAGCCGGTCAGGTCCCAGCCTCGCTTCAGCCATGACCCGATCCGAGGTCTGATGGACCGGCTGCATTGAGGCGATAATGCCATGCCGGCCGAAACGCGCGATGTCCTGTGGATCGACAATCTGGGCATGCTCGATGCGCCAGCGACGATCGCCGGCATAGGCTTCCGACAGTTCCTCGATCGCGGCGAGAACCTGTGCATTGGCCTCATCGCCGATCGCGTGGATCGCGGCCTGGAAGCCATCGCTGGCGGCGCGGCTCATCAGGTTGCGCAGTTGGGCAGGGCTGACGAGCGGCAAACCCTTGTGCGTACCTTCGTCGTGATAGGGCTGTTTGAGAAGGGCCCCGCGAGATCCGAGCGCCCCATCCATGTAGAGCTTGATGCCGTTGAGTCGCAGGCGGTCCTGATAAAGCCACGGAGTTGGTTCCGGCCCCGCGATCAATTCCATCGATCCCACCGAATCGGCATAGGCCATGATCCGCAGTTTGAGCGCACCGACGTCTCCAGCGCGGCGAAAGGTCTGCCAGTCCTGGATCGTCGTTCCCATGTCGGCTGCGGCAGTCACGCCATCGGCAAAGAGGATTTCTTGCGCCTTGCGCAAGGCGACGTCGAGGTCTTCCGGGCGCGGCGCGGGGACGACCTTGCTGACCAGTTGTTCCGCCGCATCGACGAAGACACCCTCGGGCTCGCGCGAGCCGGGTTTGCGGATGATGCGACCGCCTGCGGGACTCTCGCTCGCGGCAGTGACGCCCGCTCGCTTCATCGCTTCGCTATTGGCCCAGGCGGCGTGCCCGTCGATCCGGCCGAGCCAGACGGGTCGATCCGGGACGACTGCATCGATCTCCGCCGCGGTAGGAAAGCGTCCGAGCCCCCACTTCTCCTGGTTCCAACCGCGCCCAAGAATCCACGGTCTGCCCGGGTTGGCATCGGCGAACGCCTTGATCGCCGCGAGCGCTTCAGCGAGCGAATTGGTTTCCGCAAGGTCGAGCGTCATCGCCGCGATCCCGATGCTCATGACATGCGCGTGAGCATCGACGAAGCCGGGCAACATGACGCGGCCCTGGCCATCGACGCGGTAGTCGATGTCCTTGGGCTTGTCGCTCTTGCGCGACAGCACCTCTCGGACACGGCCGTCTTCGGCGATGACGATCGCGTTGAACCGCTCGACATTGCCGTCCTCGTTCACGGTGATCCCGTCGACATTGTCGATCAGGGTATCGGCCAGGGCGGGGGTCGCGCCCAATGCACAGACCGTGCCTGCGAACGCGGCGAAAAGGTACTTCATCAATTTCCTCCCTTGGGCAGTCGGCTGATCAGCGCACTGGTATCGTGCCTGCCGCCGCCTGCCGCCTGAATCTCTGCATAGAACTGATCGACCAGTGCCGAAACCGGCGCCGAGAGCCTGAGGCGCCTGGCTTCGTCCAGCGCATAGCCGAGATCCTTGCGCATCCAGTCGATCGCGAAACCGAAATCGAATTCGTCCGCGACCATGGTCTGCCACCGGTTTTCCATCTGCCAGCTCTGCGCCGCTCCGCCCGAGATAGCCTCGAGCGTCTTGTCCATGTCGAGGCCGGCAGCCTGCGCCAGCCGGATGGCTTCGGAAAGCCCGCCCAATACGCCGGCGATGCAAAACTGGTTGGCCATCTTTGCGGTCTGGCCGGCACCGGCGCCGCCAACATGGACTATGCGGGTGCCATAGCATTCCATGATGGGCCTCGCCCGGGAGACCGCTGATGCAGTCCCGCCGCACATGATGGCGAGCCTGCCATTCTCGGCTCCGGCCTGACCTCCGGATACCGGCGCGTCGACGACCTCGACCCCGCGCTCGCTCCCAGCTGCGGCGAGTTCGCGCGCCATATTGGCGGACACCGTGGTGTGATCCACCAGCAAGGCCTCGGCCGCAATCTCAGCCATGACCCCGTCCTCGCCAAGCGTAACCGCCCGCAGGTCTTCGTCATTGCCCACGCAGGTGAACACGATCTCGGCGTCCTTCGCCGCTGCGGCAGGCGTCACGGCGAACGAGACGTCCAATCCTTCATCCTGCCACTTCTCGCGCCACCTGGCGACGCGGTCGGCGCTGCGATTGTAAGCGGTGACCCGATGGCCGGCCCGCGCGAGATGGCCGGTCATCGGCCCGCCCATTACCCCCAGCCCGATGAAAGCGACGTTCTTCGTGGTGCTCATGGGGCGCGGGGTTAAAGACAAATTGTCGCGCTGCAAACATATTCACGGGATTAAGCGCGTTGCCCTGTGCCGACCGAGCGCTTACGCCGGGGGCATGACAGCCAAGCCAGCCTTTGCCAGCAGTGCCGCAGCGCGCGAAGCGCTGACCATCGACGATATCCGCGCGGCAGCCGAGCGGATCGAAGGTGCGGTGGTGCGTACGCCGATGATGCAGTCGAAGACCTTATCGGAGATTGCCGGCTGCGAGATTTGGCTCAAGTTCGAAAACCAGCAGTTCACCGCTGCCTACAAGGAGCGCGGTGCGCTCAACGCGCTGCTCCACCTGACCGAGGAGCAGAGGCAGCGCGGCGTGATCGCGGCATCGGCCGGCAACCACAGCCAGGGCCTGTCCTATCACGGCAAGCGCCTGGGCGTGCCGGTGACGATCGTGATGCCGCGCACCACGCCGACCGTGAAGATCATGCAAACGCAAAGCGTCGGCGGCAATGTCGTTCTCGAGGGCGAGACTTATGACGATGCCTATGCGCACGCGCGCAAGCTGGAGCAGGAACTGGGGTTGACCTTCGTCCACCCGTTCGACGACCCGCTGGTCGCGGCGGGTCAGGGCACGGTCGGGCTCGAGATGCTGGAGGACAAGCCCGACCTCGATTGCCTGGTGGTCCCGATCGGCGGCGGCGGGCTGATCTCGGGCATCGCGACGGCGGCGCATGCGCATCCGGGCCATGTCGACGTGATCGGTGTCCAGGCCGAGTTGTTCCCCTCGATGTATGCCCACATGAAGGGCGAGGAGCGCGATTGCGGCGGCGACACGCTGGCCGAAGGCATCGCGGTCAAGGCGCCCGGCCAGTTCACCAGCAAGATCATCGGCGAAATCGTCGACGATATCGTGCTGGTCGACGAAGAGGCCCTCGAGAGCGCCGTTTCGCTCTTGCTGCAGATCGAGAAAACAGTGGTCGAAGGTGCGGGCGCCGCGGGGCTCGCGGCCGTGCTCGCCAATCCGGATCGCTTTGCCGGCAAGAAGGTCGGCCTGGTCCTGTGCGGCGGAAATATCGACACCCGCTTGCTGGCCAATGTGCTGCTGCGTGACCTGGCGCGGCAAGGGCGCCTCGCGCGCCTCCGGATCACGTTACAGGACCGTCCCGGATCGCTGTTCAAGGTTATGGAAATCTTCGACCAGCATCACGTCAACATTATCGAAATCTATCACCAACGCATCTTCACTTCGCTGCCGGCGAAGGGGCTGATTACCGATATCGAGTGCGAGGCGCGCGACCGAGAACAGCTCGACGCCTTGGTTAAAGCGCTCAAGGCCAGGGGTTATTCCGTAAGCCCGGTCGAGCTCAACTGACCGCTGATCCGCGCTTTCCCGCCGAGGAAATGTGCAAAGTAATCCGATATTTACCATGTTTCATGGTTAAGGGACTTTTACCGGCGCTCGGGAAAAGGCATAACATCGTCTTAACGCGCAAAGCCCTGATTCCCGCTGACGAAGGACCCGGTTCCCAACGTGACTGCTCCGATCCGCTTTCCCCGTTTCTTCGTGACGAGCCCTGCGCCCTGTCCGTACCTGCCGGGGCGCAGTGAACGGAAGGTGTTCACGGAGCTCAAGGGAACCCATTCGGACCAGCTCAACGAGGCGCTCGGCCGGATCGGATTCCGTCGCAGCCAGACGGTCGCCTATCGCCCCAGTTGTATCGATTGCCAGGCTTGCATTTCGGTCCGCGTCGTGGCCGAGGAGTTCGAACCCTCCACCACCCAGCGCCGCATCCTCAAGCGCAACGAGGACGTGATCGTCACCGAGTGCCGCCCATGGGCGACCGAGGAACAATTCGCCTTACTTTTGAAGTATCTCGGCGTTCGTCACCCCGATGGGGGGATGGCAGCGATGGACGAGATGGACTATGCCGACATGGTGGAACACACCCCGGTAACGACCAGCCTCGTCGAATATCGGGAGCCAACGGCCAGTGGGGAACCGGGTCGCCTGATCGGCGCCTGCCTTACCGACCGCCAGGGCGACGGGTTGTCGATGATCTACAGCTTCTACGACCCGCAACACGAGGCTAGGTCCGGGCTCGGGAATTTCATCATTCTCGATCACATCCGCCGGGCCGCCGAAGAAGGGTTGCCTTATGTCTATCTCGGCTATTGGGTCGAGGGGTCGCAGCGCATGCAGTACAAGGTCCGCTTCCGCCCGCTGGAGCGGCTCACGCGCGAAGGCTGGGTCCGGATGTCGCGCACAGAGCAGGATCGACTCATCGCCGACGCCACCAAGCGACGCAACCCGGTTCCAAGCGCAATGGGCAAGGACGGCAAGCCTGCCCGCCTTCCGACCGAATAAGCTCACAAGACATCTGACCTCCAGCCTGCTGGCGTTGCTCGCCTGCGGCCCGCCGATCATCGCGTCCGCGCAGGACCGTAGTGCTCCTGCCCGCCTTGAGGACCTGATCCCCGACAGTGCGGTTGACGATCCCGAGAACTGGGCGATCGAAAATGGCGACGCCTCGGCGCCCGAGGCCGAGCCGGTACTGGAGCCCGATTCGCCGATGGCCGAAATGCCGGGACTGACCGTCGAATGGCCCGAAGACCTCGACCTTCCCGAGCCCGAGCCGATCGCCGACGCGGAAAGCGAATCGCAGGACCAGGCTTTCGCCGAGCTCGAGGAAATCGGTGAGGAAGGCCGCGCCGATCGCGAGGCGCGCACCAACCAGGACATCGTGCGGATCGATGATCGCCTGATCATCGGCTTTCCCGACGATGCTGACGGCTTTCCCGAACGGACCGACTTCATTGCCCGCTTCAAGGCGCTTTCGACCATCGAGGAACTCGACGGCGATGAAGCCAGCGTCGCGCAGATCGCTCGCCGCGCGGAGGCGGATGAAGAACTGCTCGAGCGCCTGATGCGGATCTACGGCTATTACAACGCGCAGGTGCTCCGCACCATCGGCGCGCGGGAGCCGGGCGCGACCGATGTGGAGACCGAACCGCGGGTGCGCTTCGATATCCTCCCCGGCAAGCGGTACGTATTCGGCGCGATCGATCTGGGTTCGCTCGATGCCGCGCCCGACTATGAAGATTTGCGCGCGGCTTTCGACATCGTCAGCAGCCAGCCGCTCAACAGCGATCGGATCGTCAACGAACGGCGCGATCTCGATGTTGCGCTCGGCGAGACCGGCTATCCCTTCGCCGCGATCGAGGATCCGATCCTACTGGTCGATCATGACCGCGAAGAGGGCGATCTCACCATGCTGGTCGAACCCGGCGGCAAGTATGACTTCGGCGAGGTGACGAGCAGCCTGCCCAAGTTCCTGCCGGGCAAGCATCTCGAAACGATCGCCCGGTTCGAGCGCGGCGAAGTGTACCAGCGCAGCCTCGAGATGGATCTGCGGCGGGCCATCCTCGCCACCGGACTGGTATCCTCGGTCGCGATCACCCAGCGTCCAGTTACGGAACCCGAGGGCGATGAGCCGGGCGAGCTTGCGCTCGATGTCGAATTGCAGAAGGCCAAGCTGCGCACCATTGCCGGGGCGATTGGCTATGGCACCGAGGATGGCTTCAAGGTCGAGGCCAGTTGGGAGCATCGCAATTTCTTCCCGCCCGAGGGAGCGCTCAAGTTCCGCGCGATTGCGGGCACGAGGGAACAACTCGCCAGCGTCGGCTTCAAGCGCAATAATTTCCGCCGCCGGGACCAGGTTCTCACGGTCGACGCCTATGCCAGCAATATCGAGACCGACGCGGTCGAAGCGCGGTCGGTAGCCCTGCGGACGGGGTTCGAACGCCTGTCGAACCTGCTGTTCCAGAAGCCGTTCAGTTGGGCGGTTGGCGCCGAAGTGCTGTGGACCGACGAACGCAATCGCGTGGTCGGCGGCGTACCGCGGCCCCGCCGAGAGTACTTGATCGGCGGAGTGTTCGGCCGTGCCACGATCGACACCAGCGATTCGCTGCTCGATCCGAGCGAGGGTTACCGCCTAACCGCCTTCGTCGCGCCCGAAGTGTCGCAGGCGTTCGGTACCCAGACTTTCTACCTGCGCAACCAGCTCGACGCGACCTACTACCAGCCTGTCGGCGAGGGGATCGTGGTGGCGGGCCGGGGACGTTATGCCAGCGTGCTGGGCGCAGAGACTTTCGAGATCGCTCCATCCCGTCGGCTCTATTCGGGTGGCGGGGGATCGGTGCGCGGGTACGGCTATCAGGCGGTTGGCCCCCGCAATGATTTCGGCGAGCCGACCGGCGGACGCTCGCTCGTCGAGGCTTCCCTTGAAGCGCGGGTCGATACCGGGTTCTTCGACGGTGCGCTGCAGGTCGTGCCCTTCGTCGACATGGGTACGGTGGCGCTCGGCAGTACGCCCGACTTCCGCTTCATTAGCTGGGGCGTCGGCATGGGCGTACGCTACAAGACCGGCTTCGGTCCGATCCGGGTCGATGTCGGTGTGCCGCTCAACCGCAATCCCATGTTCGATAGCCCCGTGGCGGTCTACGTCAGCCTGGGTCAGGCCTTCTGATGGCCGAGGTCGAGATCATCGAGCCTCAAGAGGAAACGCCGCCGCGCAAGCGCAAGCGGCGCTGGGCCAAGCGGATCGGCTGGGCGCTCGCGATACTGCTGGCGCCCATGGTGTTGGCGTTGATCGCCATCAACTCGCCGTTCGGCAAACGGTTGATTGCCGACCAGATCGCGCAAGTCGCACCGGCGTCGGGTCTTCGCTTCACCGTCGGCCGGATCGACGGCGACCTCTATGGCGAGGCCGTGTTGCACGACGTGGTCGTTTACGATCCCAAGGGCGAGTTTCTCGTCATCCCGCGGGTCGAACTCGACTGGCGCCCGCTCGCCTGGCTCACCAGCGGACTCGACGTGCGCGAACTGTCGGCCAGGCGCGGAACGCTGAGCCGCTGGCCCGAGCTGCTGCCGGGCGATCCCGACGCCCCGATACTGCCCGATTTCGACATCCGCGTGGACAAGCTGGAGATCGACAATCTCACTATCGCGCCCGGCGTGGTGAATGATGAGGCGCAGCGTGTAGATATGACCGCCAAGGCCGATATCAGGGCGGGAAGGGTTTACCTCGATGCCGATGGCACGCTCGGGCGCGAAGACAAGCTCGCCCTGTTGCTTCATGCCGAGCCCGACGGCGATCGCTTCGACCTGGCGCTTGATTACCGTGCACCCAAGGGCGGCGTGATTGCCGGCATGATCGGCGCCGAAGAAGGGTATCGCGCACGCATCGAGGGCGATGGGACCTGGAGCAGGTGGCTGGGCCACGCGCTGGTCCAACGCCAGGACGAGCGCTTTGCCGCCTTCCGGATAACCAATCGCGCGGGCGAATACGGCATAGTCGGCCTGCTAGAACCCGAGGGCGTGTTCGAAGGGCTGCTGGGCCGTGCGTTGGGCAGCAAGGTCGCGCTGTCGGCGAAAGGGACTCTCGAGGATAGCGTTGTCGATGGGCGGTTCGAACTGGTCACTTCGGCGCTGGACGGCAATGGAGAAGGCGCTATCGACCTGGCCGACAATGCCTTTGACGGTCTGCGCGTCGAGGCAAGCCTGCTCGATCCGGAACTGTTCGGCGAAGGCCTCGCCCTCAGCGGTGCGCGCATCGACGCCACGCTCGACGGCGCTTTCCGCGACCTGTCGGCCGATCATCAACTGGCGGTGGGCGAACTGGTTTCCGGCGAAACGCAGTTGCTCGATCTCGCGCAGAGCGGAACTGCCCGATACGATGGCAGTCGCTGGACCGTACCGCTCGACGTCGATGTCGGCAGAGTAGTCAGCGGTAGCGACTGGATCGACCCGCGGCTGGTCGATGGCAGCCTTGAGGGGACGCTGCAATTGGTCGGCGATCGCCTCTTGGGCGACAATCTGCGGATTGCATTCCCCGGCTTGTCGGCGCGGCTGGCGCTGCGCGGCAATCTTGCGCAAGGCGCCTACGCACTCGCCGGACCGGTCGAAATGAGCGACCTCACGCTCGAAAATATCGGCGTGGCCGATGCCAATGCCAAGATCGTTTTCAAGACTGCGGGCGGTGCTTCGTGGAACCTGCGCGCCAACTTCGCCGGGCAGGTGACCGAGGTCAGTAACGCGACCATCGCCAACCTCGCCGGCCCGCGCATCCGCCTCAAGGGAGGAATCGGGATTGGCGGGAATGATCCGCTGACTTTCCGCGACGTTGATCTCGAGGCCGAGAAGCTCACCTTGCGCCTCGACGGGAGCGTGGCGGAGGGCCGCACCACGCTGGCTGGAAGTGGTCGCCACACGCAATACGGCCCCTTCACCATCGAGGCGGCGCTGGCTGCGGACGGTCCGCAGGCGGTGCTGGTGTTTTCCGATCCGCTACCTTCGGCCGGGCTGAAGGACGTGCGCGTGGCTCTTGCTCCCAGCGGTGACGGCTTTGCAATCGAGACCGCAGGGCAATCGATGCTGGGCGATTTCGCCGGCAACCTTGCGCTTGTCGCGCCCGCCGACGGACCGACGGTCATCGATATCTCCAGCTTGCGGGTTTGGAAGACCGACGTTTCGGGCCAACTCACGCTTGCCGAGGGCGGGGCAAGAGGCACTCTCGCGCTGGCGGGGGGAGGCCTCAATGGCAATATCGCGCTAGCGCCGAGGGGCGGAGGGCAGGGTTTCATCGTCGACCTCACGGCGCGCAATGCGAGGTTCGGGGGCGAAACAGCGATAGCCTTGGGTGAGGCAGATATAGACGCCGATATCCTTCTGGTAGACGGAAATAACCGGATCCAGGCGCAAATGACCGGGCGCGGTATCAGCTATGGCAATCTGTTCGTCGGCAGGCTCGAGGCCAGGGCCAATGTCACCAATGGCAAGGGCGATGTGGTGGCCTCGCTTTCCGGGCGCCGCGGCAGCCGCTTCAACATGTTGGTCGATGCCGACGTTACGCCGGATCAGGTTGCGGTGCTGATGCGCGGTCGCTTCTCGGGCGAGCGGATCACCATGCCGCGGCGCGCGGTCCTGACCAGGATGGATGGTGGCGGGTGGCGTCTTGCCCCTGCCCAGATCGGTTACGGCAGAGGGCGGGTGATTGCGGCAGGCGCTTTCGGCGGCGGCGAGACGGCGCTTGATCTCAAGCTGGCCAACATGCCGCTGTCGCTCGCCGACGTGCCGGTGCCCGACCTGGGGCTGGGCGGTACGATCAGCGGAGTGGTCGAGTTCCGCTCGACCGGGGGTGTCCCGCCCACCGGCTCGGCGCGGGTCAAGATCGACGATCTCACCCGTTCGGGCCTGGTGCTTTCCTCGCGCCCGGTCGACCTTGCGCTGGTCGCGAACCTCACCGCCAGCCGCCTCGAGGCGCGCGCCGCGATCGAGGACGAGGGCCGCCGCATCGGCAGGCTCCAGGCACGGATAACCGACCTGCCATCTGGCGGGCCGCTGTTCGACCGGCTGCAGGCGGGCAATCTCTTCGGGCAGCTCCGCTACCAGGGCGCAGCCGATGCGCTGTGGCGCCTTGCAGCGGTCGACGGTTTCGACCTGACCGGGCCGGTGGCCATCGCGGCGGACGTTACGGGATCGCTGGCGCAGCCGCGCGTGCGCGGTTCGCTCTCGAGCGACGACCTGCGGGTCCAGAGCTCGCTTTCGGGCACCGACATTCGCGAGGTGAAGGCGAAGGGCACTTTCATCGGCTCCCGCCTGCGGATCACCAGCTTCCGCGGCAAGGCGCCCAATGGCGGCACCATCACGGGCGGCGGGATCGTCGACCTGGCCGACCTCTCGCCGGGTCGCGGACCGGTGCTCGATCTCAAGGCCGCAGCCAAGAACGCACGCCTGCTCAATGCCAACGGGCTGTCCGCGACGGTGACCGGCCCGCTGCGGATCGTGTCCGACGGGGACGGCGGCACCATCGCCGGGCGCCTGCGGGTCGACCGCGCGAGCTGGTCGCTCGGCACTGCGGCCGAAGACGCGCGCCTGCCCAATGTCACTGTGCGCGAGATCAACATGCCGCCCGATATCGCCCCGCTGCGCGCACCGGGAGCACCATGGCGCTATCTTATCGACGCCACCGCGCGCAGCCGCATCGAAGTCGACGGCATGGGCCTCGACAGCGAATGGGGTGCCGACGTGCTCATTCGCGGCACGACCGAGGATCCGCGTATCGGCGGAAACGCGCGCGTGGTCCGCGGCGCCTACAGCTTTGCCGGCACTCGGTTCGAACTGACGCGCGGCAGGATCGAGTTCGACGAGAACGTGCCGATCGATCCGCGCCTCGATATCGAGGCCGAGACCGAGAAGGACGGGCTCAGCGTTACCGTCAACGTCACCGGCAATGCCCAGCAGCCCGAGATCACCTTTGCCTCGAACCCGGCCCTGCCCGAAGAGGAAATCCTCTCGCGGCTGCTGTTCGGCTCCTCGATCACCAACCTTTCGGCGACCGACGCGCTCCAGCTCGGCAGCGCTCTGGCCAGCCTGCGCGGCGGCGGAGGCATGGATCCGATCAACCAGCTGCGCAGCTCGATCGGGCTAGATCGGCTGCGCATCGTCGGGGCAGACCCGGCGCTCGACCGCGGGACGGGCGTCGCGCTTGGCAAGAACCTCGGCCGGCGGTTCTATGTCGAGATCATCACCGATGGCCGTGGATACAGTGCGACCGAGGTCGAATTCCGCATCACCAGCTGGCTTGCGCTGCTGGGAAGCGTTTCGACCATCGGCCGCAACAATGTCCTTGCCGAGGTCAGCAAGGACTATTGATCCGCGTGATTACCGTGCCGAGGGCGGGGCGCTAACCAGCCCGTCGAGCGGGATGACCACGCCGTTGCTGCCGATCAGCGCGCCGCCCGACATATGGGCCTGCGTGCCATTCGGACCCGATACGAGGATGGTATCGCCATCGAGCGTGAATTTGAGGTCGTCTTCACCGAAGCTGCGCACCGTTACCGGCCCGCCGTTGTCGGCAATGGCCTGCCTGATCGCCTCGGGCGTCAGCGCGCCGGGGATCATGTGCTCGCGCAACAGCGCTGCCACCACGGCGCCCTGGGCGTCATCGGAAAGCAACGCCTCGCCGCCTTCGAGACCCTCGAAAACCTCGTTGGTGGGTGCGAGCACGGTGTAGCTCGCCTGGCTGTCGAGGACGGTCGAAAGGCTGCTGTCCTTGAGTTCGCGCGCCAGGGTCGAGAACTTGCCGTCCTCGCCGATCAGCGCGGCAACGGTCTGCGACACCTTCTCCTGGGTCTCCATGTTCGCCTTGTCCGATGAAACATCGGTGCAGGCGGACAGGGCCATGAGGGACAAGGCGCCTATTGCGGCGAAGGCCGCTCGGGGGGTGTTGTAGGTCATGTCGGTCCTCGTCAGATGAGCATATCGATCGCCGCGGTGATCAGCGCGGTTTCCGGATCGATGCGGTAGATGTAACCATCCGAATAGCGATAATGCGCTTCGGGGCTGTCGTAGTACCGGTCGCGATAGGCGTAGGGTACGTTGTAAACGTCATACCCGCGCGGCATCGGCTGGCCGATCGTGAAATCGTCTCCCGTCAGCAGGGCGGCGACCGACATGATCGCGGCGCTTTCCGGGTCGACGCGATAGATCACGTTATCGGCATAGCGATAGCTGCCCGGCCCACCGAGGCTGTAGAAGTCGGTGTAGTAGCGCGGCAGTTCATAGGGCTGGTAGTAGTTCGGCCAGCTATTGCCGATCGACAGCGCGCCGCCGAGCAGCGGGATGTAGCCGGACAGGCCGCCTGCGCCGTAGCGCAGCAGATAGCCGTCATTGTAGAAGAACCTACCGTCGCGCAGGCCGCGCAGGCCGAAGAAATCGGGGCGGTAGTCCGAGTACATCTTCTTCGCCTGTCCAGGCGGAAGGCATCCGTTGCGCTTCTTCGCCAGGCCCGGCGGGCACCCGTCGATCACGCCGCGATTGACCCCCAGCGCTTCGCGCAGGAAGCCGCCGGCATAGTCGCCATCGCGCCACTCGCGGCCATCGTTCCAGTCTGGGCCGCGATCCTTGCCCCGATCCTTGCCGTTTCCGACGAAGACCGGCTTGTCGCTGCGGTCGTGCTGCGGCTTGAAATTGGGTCCACGGTCCTTGCCGCGATCGCCGCGATCGAGATTGGCGCGTTGCTTGTTGCCGCGCTCAGCCTGGTCGGATGGGCCGCGATCCTGCTTGCCGCGAGCCTTGTCGGGGCCGCCGCGATCGGCTTTGCCGCCGCCTTGCGACTGTGCGGCCGCAGCCGGTTTTCCTTTGCCGTTACCCTTGCCATTGCCCGGGTCGGCGTGGACGGGCATCGCGATCAATGCGAGCGCGGCCGTCCCTGCGAGCAATCTTAACATTTGAAATCTCCTTTGGCTGTGCAACGGGAAGGGGCCTTGTCTGGTTCCGGTTGCGCGCCATTCAGCCTTGTAAATAAAGGATCGCTTCCTCGCGCCGCCGCCTGACGAGCCCTTTGAGGACGCGGCCACCCGCCTTGTTCCAGCGGTGAAATTCTTCCGCCGCGCCGGCGTGATCGCCCGCGATATGCTTGCGCGTCAGCGTCGCGCGAAAGATCGCGCCGGTGTTGTAGTGAAAGCTGGTGAGGGCATCGAATTGCGACTGGCTGGTCGGTGCCTCGCCTACCGCCTGGGCGACTTCTGCAGCATAGCGCGCGAGGTCGCGCTCGAACCGGGCATCGCATTGCTCTTGCGTCCACACGGTGCCGGGGCCGATCCGGCCGCCGTGGAAATGGTCGGGGCCGGTCGCGCCCCAGCCGATGGTCCATGGCTCGCCGCCGGTCCCGGGATCGGGGTAGGCTTCGACCAGCCCGTCGCGGCGCAGGCGGGCGCAGCCTTCGAACCGCTTGATCAGCGCTATTCCGGCTGGCCCGATGGATCCAGGTTTCGCGCGAGGATCCTGAACCGATGGAACACTTGGAACACGGTCCTGGGTGCAATTCTCGAGCTCATCGATGACCCGGTCGAGCGCTTCGACCTCGGACTGGCGGAAGCCGCGCCGTAGCATGGTGCGGACGGTATCGAAGATGGACTTGCGGACGTCTTGTGCGGTCATGGGGTGGCCTCGGTTGGTGATGACGGAAGGCCAGTGGATTAGGCAGAATTGGTGCGAGTAGGAAAATGTCTGGAGGTAGGTGGAAAGCGGACGTCTATCGAGTTTCCGCTCTTCGTCATTCCCGCGAACGCGGGAATCCACTATCAAGCCTTTGATGTATAGTGATTTCCAGCCAACCGTCTATCTGCTCGCTTCAGCCTTCAATGGCACGCTCTACCTGGGTGTCACCTCGCAATTACTTCAACGTATCGCTCAGCATCGCAACGGCGAGACCGAGTGATTGCCCAGTAGATATGGCGTGCGCAGGCTCGTTTGGTTCGAGCAGCATTCAACCATGGAGCATGCGATCCGGCGCGAGAAACAGCTCAAGAAATGGCGTCGCGCGTGGAAAATCCAATTGATCGAGGAAGGGAACCCGAGATGGCGCGACCTTGCGGAAGATCTTGGGTTCGAGGCCATGCCCTCGGATGGATTCCCGCTTTCGCGGGAATGACGATATTGAGATGGTGCAGGAACGTCCGCAATCGGGTCGATCGTGGCCTCTCTATCGGGCGGCCCTACCTCAGCGGAATCTC
This sequence comes from Altererythrobacter sp. CAU 1644, assembly GCF_029623755.1. Lineage (NCBI taxonomy): Bacteria > Pseudomonadati > Pseudomonadota > Alphaproteobacteria > Sphingomonadales > Erythrobacteraceae > Altererythrobacter > Altererythrobacter arenosus. The sequence goes on along the minus strand of NZ_CP121106.1, from coordinate 547,212 downwards.
TCTCGCGTCACCATCGCCGCCAGCCGCTTGTCGGGCCGGATCGGCTTATCGCAGCAGCAGGAAACCGGTGTAGCCTGCGAAGACAGCCAGCAGCAGCGCACCTTCCCAGCGGGTGATCTTCCAGCCGCTGCGGAGCTGCACCAGCAGCAGCGCGGTGACCCCGGCCAGCACCCAGATGTCGAAGTGGACGATTTCGGCCGGCACCTCGAGCGGATGGATGATCGCGGTGATGCCGAGGATACCGAGCACGTTGTAGATGTTCGAGCCGACGACATTGCCGAGCGCCACCTCCGGATGCTTGCGCCACACCGCGATGACGCAGGCGATCAACTCGGGCAGCGAAGTCCCGATCGCCACGATCGTCAGCCCGATCACCGCTTCCGACAGGCCTGCCGCGCTCGCCAGTTCAACCGCCCCTGCGACCAGCAGGCGCGCGCCGACGATCGCCGCGACGAGGCCCGCCGCGATCATCGCTGCGAGGATCCAGCCGTTGTGGCTGCGCGGCATGGTGTCGGCGAGTTCGGCGACGTGCCGTTCGCCTTCCGGATCGCCCGCTTCGCGCTCCGACAGATAGGCCCACACGACATAGCCAACCATCGCGGCGAGCAGGACGAGCCCCGCCACCGCGCCGATCGTCCCGAGCATGACGGCGATAATGCAGAGCACGGTCGAGACGACCAGCGCCAGCGCGTCGCGCGCAAAGGCTTCGCGCCGGATCGCCAGCGGCAGGATCACGGCCGAGACGCCGAGGATCAGCAGGATGTTGGCGATGTTCGATCCGATGACATTGCCGAGTGCCAGGCCGGGCGCGCCGGCGAAGGCGGCCTGGATGCTGGTCGCCAGCTCGGGCGTCGAAGTGCCGAAGCCGACGATGGTCAAGCCGGCCAGCAGCGGCGAGATCCGCAGCACCTGCGACATGCCGACGGCGCCGCGCACCAGCAGTTCGCCGCCAATGGCAAGCAGGGCGAGGCCGCCGAGAACGAGAATGAGGGTCACGAAGAATCCTGCCGGGCGAATTGCAAGCAATCCCGCCGACATCACGAATGCGCCGGAAGCATTCGCCAGAGGGGCCCGGTGGTGGTGGTCAAATAGATGTTCTTGCGAAAAGTTCCAGCGTGATCAGCAGCCAACACGGAAAAGGGGCCCAGCCTTGCGACCGAGCCCCCGTATCGGCGCCTACGCAGCGCGCCGACATGTGCAAGGATTACGCGCTGTAATACATGTCGAATTCGACCGGGCAGGGGGTCGTTTCCATGCGGACGACTTCTTCCCACTTGAGCTCGATATAGGCGTCGATCTGGTCCTTGGTGAAGACATCGCCCTTCAGCAGGAACTCGTGGTCGGCCTCGAGGCTTTCGAGCGCTTCGCGCAGTGACCCGCAGACGGTCGGAACCTCGGCCAGCTCTGCCGGGGGCAGGTCGTAGAGGTTCTTGTCCATCGCTTCGCCCGGGTGGATCTTGTTCTGGATCCCGTCGAGCCCGGCCATCAGTAGCGCGGCATAGGCGAGGTAAGGGTTCGCCATCGCGTCCGGGAAGCGGAATTCCACGCGCTTGGCCTTGTCGCCCGCGCCATAGGGGATGCGGCACGAGGCCGAGCGGTTGCGCGCCGAATAGGCGAGCAGCACCGGAGCCTCGAAGCCCGGCACCAGCCGCTTGTAGCTGTTGGTGGTCGGGTTGGTGAAGGCGTTCAATGCCTTGGCATGCTTGATGACGCCGCCGATGTAATAGAGGCAGTTTTCCGACAGGCCGGCATATTCGTTGCCGGCGAAGGTCGGCTTGCCGCCATCCCAGATCGACATGTGGGTGTGCATGCCGGAGCCGTTATCTTCCTTGATCGGCTTGGGCATGAAGGTCGCGGTCTTGCCATAGGCATGGGCGACCTGGTGCACGACATACTTGTAGATCTGCATCTCGTCGGCGGTCTTGACCAGGGTCGAGAAGGTCAGGCCGAGCTCGTGCTGGGCCGCGGCAACTTCGTGGTGGTGCTTGTCGCAGTTGAGGCCCATCTCGATCATGGTGGCGACCATCTCGCCGCGGATGTCGACCGCGCTGTCGACCGGAGCGACGGGGAAATAGCCACCCTTGGCGCGCGGGCGATGGCCCATGTTGCCGGCTTCATATTCCTTGCCGCTGTTGGTCGGCAGTTCGATGTCGTCGATGGCAAAGCCCGAACCGGCATAGCCGTCTTCGAAGCGGACATCGTCGAACATGAAGAACTCGGCTTCGGGGCCGACATAGATAGTGTCGCCGATGCCGGTCGTCTTGAGATAGTTCTCGGCCCGCTTGGCAGTGGTGCGCGGGTCGCGGCCGTACCAGTCGCCGGTCGAAGGCTCGACGATGTCGCAGAACAGGATCATCATCGGGGTCGCGCTGAACGGATCGATATAGGCGCGTTCGAGATCGGGCTTGAGGATCATGTCCGACTCGTTGATCACCTTCCATCCGGCAATCGACGAACCGTCGAACATCAGGCCGTCTTCCAGCTCATCCTCGCCCATCACGCCGGCCACCATCGTCAGATGCTGCCACTTGCCCTTGGGGTCGGTGAAGCGGAGGTCCACCCACTCGATCTCGTTCTCCTTGATCTGCTTGAGAACGTCTTTGGCCTTGCTCATTGGTAGTTAGCCTCCAGCTAGTCTTGCTTTTCGATGCCCGGGGTTGCGGGCGGGTTCGGAGAAATTGCGGCGATCGGATCGCCCATGATCAGATTGCGTCGTCGTCCTTCTCGCCGGTGCGGATGCGCAGCGCGCTTTCGATCGCGGTGACGAAGATCTTGCCGTCGCCGATCCGGCCGGTTTGCGCGGCAGCGGCGATGGCCTCGACCACGCGTTCGGCGATCGCGTCGGTCACGACGACTTCGAGCTTCACCTTGGGCAGGAAGTCGACGACATATTCGGCGCCGCGATACAGCTCGGTGTGGCCCTTCTGGCGACCGAACCCCTTGGCCTCGGTCACGGTGATGCCGGATACGCCGATCTCGTGCAGCGCCTCCTTCACCTCGTCGAGCTTGAAGGGTTTGATGATCGCTTCGATTTTCTTCATGTGGCTCTCGATCCCTGCACAACTTGCCGACACGGAGGAGGGCTATGTCCCCACCCGGCCGGCGCACTGTTTATGCAATGGATGAGATCAAGAATTGTGCCAAATCAAAAGGCACGGATTTCTGCGGGTTTCGTGGCGGCGTGCCGCGAGCCCGTGCCTAATTGGAATCCAGCGCGTGCCCAATATTTAGGCAGTGAGGTTAAGCCCCGCGGTTTCGGGCAGTCCGCACATCAGGTTGAGGCTCTGAACCGCCGCGCCGCTGGCACCCTTGCCGAGGTTGTCGAGCCGCGCGATGAGCCGCGCCTGAGCTCCGTCCGCTGCTCCGAACACGAACAGTTCCAATCCGTCCCAGGCTGCGGCGTCGGTCGACAGCAGGAGCTCGCCCGGCTGGTCGGCGAGCGAGTGGACCGAAACGATCTCGGACCCGGAGTAGAAGGCGCTCAGCGCAGCGTGCAATTCGCCTCCGGTCGCGCTGACCTTCATGGCGGCGAGCGGCAGCGGGACGTCCACCACCATCCCGCGCATTGCCGGGATCACGCTGGGCGAGAAAACCGGCTCATGCGTGAGGCCGGCGTACTTGCGCATCTCGGGCAGGTGCTTGTGCCCGAGGCCAAGGCCATAGGCGCGAAAGCCGATGCTGGGGTCGCCCTCGAACCGCTCGATCAGCGCTTTGCCGCCGCCCGAAAAGCCGCTCACCGCATTGACGGTGTAGGGCCAATCGGCGGGCAGCAGGCCCGCGCGCACCAGCGGCGCGACGAGCGCGAGGAAGCCGGTCGGATAGCACCCCGGATTCGAAACGCGGTGGGCACTCGCCACGGCATCGCGCCCGACCAGCTCGGGAAAGCCATAGGTCCACCCTTCGGCCACGCGGTGCGCCGTCGAGGCGTCGATAAAGCGCGTGTCGGAACCCTCGGCCAGCGCCACAGCCTCGCGCGCGGCATCGTCGGGCAGGCACAGGATCGCGACATCCGCAGCGTGGAGCGCGTCGCGGCGCGCGGCCTCGCTCTTGCGCTCGTCATCGCCCAGCACGATCAGTTCGAACTCGCTGCGTCCCGCGAGCCGATCGTGGATCTCGATGCCGGTGGTCCCGGCAGCGCCGTCGATGAAAACCCTGTGAGCCATGGGCCGCGCCTATCAGGCAGAAGCGGGCGCGAGGCAATCACCTTTTAGATATCCCGAGGGGCCCTCCGGCCCGACGCAGCCCCATACCCAGTCGCCCGCGACGTCGAGCAGTTCGAAGCGCGAACCTGGCTCAAGCGTGGTGAAAACCTCGCTGTCGTCGCGCGGCTGGAGGTGCAGCCCACCGCCCTGGCCACCGATCTCGCGGATATGCGGCACCACGTAATGCGCGGCGAGATATGTGCCCGCGAGCGCGATATGCGCGAGGTCGCCCCGCAGCGGCAGCGTGCCGGGTTTCGGGCGCGACCGAGGCCCCGCCAGGCACAGCGGGCCATCGGGAACCTGATATTCTGCGCTGCCGTTCACTTCGGCATTTTCCCCTGTCATATGCGACCCGAGATTCTCGGACTGCGGCGCCGCTTATACGTGCAATTGCTTTCCGGCAAGTTAGCCCGGCGCGCCTTATTCGCCAGCGTATCGTGCACGCAACATGTGGAAAGCTGCGCGCACGCCATAGGCCGCACCGCACTTGGGCCGACCGGGCTTGGGCGCAGGACGCCAGGCGAAGGTATCGAAATGCGCCCAGTCGATGCCGTCGCCGACGAACTTGTCGAGGAACAGGCCGGCGACGCTCGCCCCGGCAAAGCCATTGCTTTGCGCGTTGTTGGTGTCGGCGATGTCGGAGGCGAGGTATTCGCCATAGGCCTCGTAGAGCGGCAGGCGCCATGTCTCGTCGTCATGCGCCTTGCCGGCGTTGACCAACGCTTCGGCAGTCTCGTCCCTGCGCGTCATCAGGGCGGGCAGGTCGGGACCGAGCGCCACGCGCGCAGCGCCTGTCAGCGTGGCGAAATCGATCACGAAATCGGGCTCCTGCTCGCTGGCAAGGGTCAGTGCGTCGCCGAGGATAAGGCGCCCTTCGGCATCGGTGTTGCCGATTTCGACCGTCAGCCCCTGGCGGCTCTTGAGGACATCGCCGGGACGGAAGGCGTTGCCCGCGATGGCATTCTCGACCGCCGGCACGATCAGGTGCAGCCGCACGGGCAGCCGTGCCTCCATCACCAGTCCGGCGAGCGCGATTGCATGCGCGGCGCCGCCCATGTCCTTCTTCATCAGCTTCATGCCCGCTGCCGATTTGACGTCGAGACCGCCCGAATCGAAGGTGACCCCCTTGCCGACGATGGCGAGCACCGGGTCCTTGTCCTTGCCTCCCGAACGTGCCCAAGTGAGGTGCATCAGCCGCGGGGCATGCTGGCGCGCGGCGGCGCGACCCACGGCATGGACCATCGGGAAATCGGTTTCGAGGCTGTCGCCCTTGATCGTCTTGAGCTTGCCGCCATGCGCCTTGGCGAGCTTCTCGCATTCGGCCTCGAGGTCGGCCGGGCCCATGTCTTCGGCCGGGGTGTTGACCAGATCGCACACCAGCTTGACCGCCCGCGCCTCGGCGATGGCCGGGTCGATCTTCTTTACTTCCTTGGTCAGCAGCACGCGGGGGCCGGTCGCCTTGTCGTCGTCCATATAGCGGGCAAAGCGATACTGGCCGGTCTGCCAGCCATGCAGCGCGGGGCCGGGTTCGCCCTCGGCCCGGCGATAGCTGCCTTCGGGCAGCGTCTCGGCCAGCTTGGCCATGCACCAGCTCGACAGCTCGTCAGGGTTCGCGACCCCGCCGACCGCGAACCAGCCATCGCCGTCGGGAACGATCGCGACCTGGTATCCGCTGCCATCAAACTTCTGCGCGGCGAGCGCGGCGCGCTGTCCGGCGCTGAGCTTCTTCGCCCAGCCTTCGAAATTGTCCTTGTTGACGAGATGGATGGCAATTGCATCCTGCCCGCGATCCGGCTGGATTAGGTCGGTCTTGTCGGTCATATATGTCCCATAGAGGCGATCGATCGCCAGTCACATGGAGATTACGGACGGTGCGCGCAATGTTTCCGATAATCGCAGTCGCTTGCCTCGCCGCTTGTTCGGCCGTGGAGGAGGACGAGGCTCTGCCCGCCGCGGCGGCCAAGACAGCCACGGCACAGGCAACCGCCAGCGCGGCATCGCCCGCAGAGGGCGTGAGTTTTTCCCGCTCGCAGGAGGATGGCGGCGCCAGCTGGGAGTTCAAGTACAGCTGGCCGGCGGAAGTCGCCGCGCGTCCTGAACTCGCCAGGAAGCTTGAGGCCGAACGGACCAAGCTGCTGGCGGAAGAACAGGCAGGATGGCTCGAAACGAAGGAGTATTGCCCGGAAGATTCGGTCTCGTGCCGCAGCCGCAGCCTGCAGAAGGACTGGAAGAAGGTTGCAGAGATCCCGGGCTGGCTCAGCCTCTCCGCCGATATCTATGCCTATACCGGCGGCGCGCACGGCAATTCGGGCTTCGCTGCAATGGTGTGGGACGACCGGAACGCGCAGGGAATGGAGCCGGTGGCGATGTTCAAGACGCCCTCCGCGCTCGAGCAGGCGTTTGGCGGCAAGCATTGCGCCGCGCTCAACAAGGAGCGCGAGAAGCGACGCGGCATGCCGGTCATCCCTGTCGATGATGGTGGCTTCGATTCCTGCCCCAAGATCGACGAATTCGTGGTGATTGTCGGTTCGTCCGATGGCGAGAAATTCGACCGGATCGGCTTGCTCGCCGCTCCCTATGTCGCGGGTCCCTATGCGGAAGGTAGCTACGAGGTGACCTTGCCTGTCGATGCCGCGATCATCGCCGCAGTCAAACCTGAATATTCGGGGCTTTTCGGGGCCGGGCGCTGATCCGCTCGCATTTCGCGGCAATCGGCATTAAATAGGCCCCATGCATCAGTACCAGACCATCGAAGGCAACCAGACCGTCTATCGCGACGGCACAATCAAGCTGCACGGGCCCGACGGGTTCGACGGCATGCGCAAGGCCGGGCGCCTCGCTGCCGAAATCCTCGACGAGCTGACCACATTCGTCCAGCCCGGGGTCACTACCGGCGAGATCGACGACAAGGTGCGCGGCATGATGCTCGATGCCGGGGCGGTTCCGGCGACGCTCGGCTATCGCGGCTATACGCATAGCTGCTGCACCTCGATCAACCACGTCATCTGCCACGGAATCCCCGGCGACAAGGCGCTGAAGGATGGCGACATCGTCAATATCGACGTCACCCCGCTGCTCGACGGCTGGCATGGCGATACCAGCCGCATGTATTACGCGGGCGAGCCGCCGCTCAAGGCGACTCGGCTGGTCGACGTCACCTATGAATGCCTGATGCTGGGGATCGAGGCGGCGTCGAAACCCGGCGCGCGGCTCGGCGATATCGGCGCGGCGATCGAGGCGCATGCGCGCCAGTTCCGCTATGGCGTCGTCCGCGAGTTCTGCGGCCACGGTCTCGGCCGCCTGTTCCACGACGCGCCCGAAGTGGTGCATGCCGCCAAGGCCGGGACCGGTCCCGAACTCAAGCCCGGCATGTTCTTCACCATCGAGCCGATGATCAATCTCGGCAAGCCCTGGGCAAAGATCCTCGGCGACGGCTGGACCGCGGTGACCCGCGACAAGTCGCTATCGGCGCAATTCGAGCATTCGATCGGCATCACCGAGAACGGCGTCGAGATTTTTACCGAAAGCCCCAAGGGCCTGCACCAGCCGCCTTACGGCTAACCCTCCCGCGCGGCCCTGATCGCAGCGCCAGCCGCAAAGGGCGCAATCGCCACTAGCACCAAGCTGATCGCTCCGGCGAAGCCAATGCTGGCGACGTCGCCGCGGGCGAGGGCTCCTGCGCCGAAGATCAGGATCGGCAGGGCGAGCGGGATCAACAGCAGGCCAGACAGCGCTGCGCCGGCTCTCAGCGATGCGGTGAGCGCAGCGATGATCAGCCCGATTGCGGCGAGGCCCGGCGTACCCGCCAGCAGGCCGAGCAGCAGCAGGCGCAATGTCTCGCCCTGAAGGTTGAGCAGGGCAGCCGCAGGAAAGGTCGCCAGGATCAGCAGCGGCCCGAAGCTGAGCCAATGCGCCAGCAGCCGTGCGGCCATCGCCAGTTCCTCGGCCACCCCGCGGAGCTTGAGCTGGTCGAACATGCCGAGGTTGATGTCCTCCTGGACCAGCCGATCGAGCGGGAGGATGGCGGCAAGCAGCGCGGCGATCCACACCACCCCGCCGCCGGTGCGCGCCAGCAGGTTTGCGTCCGGCCCGACCGCGAAGGGATAGAGCATCGCCACAGCGAGGAAGAACAGCAGGGGCAGGCTCGCCGCACCGCTCCCGGCAAAGGGGAACAGACGCCCGAGGTCGCGGCGGAGGAGGGCGCCGATCATGCGGCAAACTCCTCGAGCGCGAGCGTTTGCAATCCTGCCAGGGCAACCGGCTGGTGCGAGGCGATCACCGTGACGCCGCCATTCGCGGCATGCGCCCCGACCAGTTCCAACACCTTCGCCTGCGCGGCGGTGTCGAGCCCGTTCAATGGCTCGTCGAGCAGCCAGATCGGCACCTGCTGCGCCAGCAGGCGCGCGAGCGCCGCACGCTTGCGCTGCCCGGTCGAAAGATAGCGCACCGGGATATCGAGCAATTCGCTGAGGCCCATCGCCGCGAGGTTGGCCGACTGGTCATGCGCCCCGTCGATCCGCTGCCAGAAACCAAGCGCCTTGCCGAGCGGCAGCTCGGGATCGAGCGCCGGTCGTTCATCGACCAGCCCGATTGCGCCATCGCTCTCGACATTTCCGCCATAGGGACTGAGCAGCCCCGCCATGATCCGCAGCAGGCTCGACTTGCCGATCCCGTTCGCGCCGGTGACATGGAGCAGGCCGCCCGGCCCCAGCGCCAGCGACAATCCGCGAAACAGCACGCGGTCGCCCCTGCGGCAGGCGAGATCGGTCGCGGAGAGACGGGCTGGCATCGCGCGCAGCGATAGAGCCTCGCATCGGCCGCGCCAAGTGCAGGATTCCGCTTGTCATGTGGCCCGCGGCCACGCATTTCGGGCGGCGTGCTATCCGAGGGGAGGGGATGCAGCAGAAAAACCAGCTCTTGCGCGTGCTCGGCGTGGTGTTCGGACTTGCAGCCGTGGTCGGCAGCATGATCGGCCAGGGCATCCTGCGCTCGCCGGGCGTGGTGGCGGAGGCGACCAGCTCTCCCGCGGTGATTATCGCGCTGTGGTTGCTGGCCGCGGGCATCGCCTGCCTCAACGCGCTGGTCTTCGCCGAACTGGGCGCGGCGATCCCGCGCGCGGGCGGCCACTACGCTTTCATCCATCGCGCATTTGGCGGGAAGGTCAGCCTGCTCGCCGCCTTCGCGGTGCTGATCGGGCTGTTCTCGGCGATGGCCTACCTCTCCTTCGTGGTGGGCGAATTCCTCGTCCGGCTGGGCGTGGGCGGGGGAGAGCTGTCACCGGCGGTCCTCGCGCTCGGCGCGCTGGCGCTGTTCGCGGCCATCAATGCGACCGGGACGGTGATCAGCGGTTTCAGCCAGATCGTCCTGTCGATGGTGAAGGGGGCGGTGCTGGTCGGGCTGGTGGTCGTGCTGTTCGCCGCGCCCGCAGCCGCGCCGCCGCCTGACAATACGCTCGATGGCGGGCTGCTGCGCAATGGCTGGCTGCCGCTCGGCACCGCGCTGGTGGTGGTGCTGTCGACCTATGGCGGCTGGTGGAACGTCGTCTTCTACGGCGAGGAGATCAAGGATCCGGGCCGCGCCGTGCCGCGGGCCCTGTTCGGCGGGATCCTGTCGGTGGCGGCGCTCTACATCGTCATCAACCTTGCCTTCCTCCATGTCCTCACGCCCGACAAGATGGCCGGATCGAACCTCGTCGCGGCCGACGCCGCGGGGGTGGTGTTCGGCCCTCGGGGCGATTTCCTGCTGACCTGCTTCGGCGTGCTTTCGGTCGGGGCAGTGGCGAACCTCAATCTGATGTCGACCACCCGGCTGACCTTTGCCGTCGCGCGCGCCGGGATACTGCCCAGAAGTTTCAGCGTCGTCGGCCGGCGCGGCACTCCGCTGCGCGCGATGATGCTGGTGGTGGTGGCGGCAGCGCTGATGATCGTCTCGGGCAGCTACCTGACGCTGATCTCGCTCAGCGAGTCGGTGTTCCTGCCGGTGATGCTGGGGATTGCCTTTGCGGTGCTGGCGCTGCGCCGGAAAGAGCCCCATTTGCCGCGCCCGTTCAAGGTGCCGTGGTATCCGTGGCCGGTCTATGCCTCGATCGTGGTCCAACTGGCGCTCCTGGTGGTGTATATCGCGCAGAATCCGTTTTACGCGCTCTCCGGCTTCGTGCTTGTGGGCGCCATGTGGGCGGTGTTCCAGCTGGTCGCGCGGATGCGCGGCGGCACGGGCATCGCCGGAGCCGAAGTAGAGGATCTGGAATGAGCATTGCCGAACTGACCGACGCCGAACGCGAAGCGCTGCTGGCGGCCAACCCGGACTGGACCTTGTCGCGCGACGGCAAGGCGATCGAGCGCACCTTCAAGTTCGGCGATTTCAACGAGGCCTGGGGCTTCATGAACCGGGTTGCGCTGATCGCCGAGAAACACGACCACCATCCCGAATGGTTCAATGTCTACAACCGCGTCGAGATCACGCTCACTACGCATGACGCCGACGGATTGTCGCAGCGCGACGTCGACATGGTCGCCGCGATCGCGGCGCTGCTCTAGCGTTCGCTATTTGCCGAGCGTGCCTTCGCGCGGGGTTGGGCCTAGCTCGAGCACCAGGCATTCGTAATAGAGCCGATCGCGCCCCTTGGCGACCGCACCGGGGGTCGTCGCCCGGCTGTTCTCGAGCGTGCATTCCTGCTCCAGCCGAGCCTCTTCTTCAGCCGTACGTTTGCCGTTCTTGATGTCGCTCAGGCGACCGAAGCCTTTGTATTCGCGGGTCGGGGTCGGGTAGAGCATACGGAACGCGTCGAGCGCCATCGGGTGGTAGACCGTGCCGTGGGTTTCCTGTTCGTCGGCGGGCACGAAGGTCCACTTGAGGTCGGCCGGTGCACGGTCGCGCAGCGCGTCGACCAGGCGCTCGAGCCCTTCGCGATGCCATTCACCCTCGTTGGCGACGGTCAGGTAGAGCCTGCGCTCGCCAGCGGGCAGCTTCGCGAGATAGTCGCGCGCCTCGATCCCGTATTTCATGTTCTCGAACCACATCGACGGTGAGATCGCGATGTAGTCGTCGAACAGCGTCGGTTCTTCGAGCAGGGTTTCCACCACGAACAGTGCGGCAAGCGATTCCCCGATCACCGCGTCATGGCCATTGGTTCGGAAAGTGGCCTCGACCAGCGGCTTGATCTCGCTGCGCAGGAAATCCCGATACCGGAAGGTGCCGCCCGGCTCGGCGCCCATCAGTTCGGCGTAAAGCTCGGGTTCGCTCGACAGCGGCGCAAACCAGTGGCGACGGTTGACGCTCTCGATCCCGACCAGGATGAATGGCTCGAAGCTGAAGTTCATTTCGCGGCTGTGCGCGATCCCCGCGATATGGATGAAGTCCTGCTCCGGCCCACCGTCGAGCAGATAGACCACCGGGAAACGGCGCTCCGGCTCGGCCTGATATTCGGTGGGCAGGCGAACCGTCAGCTTGCGCTCGCCGCCGAGGATGTCGGACTTGACCGTGTAGCTGGTGGCGATGGCGAGCGGTTCGCCGTCGGTCAGCTGGGCGGAAACGGGTGCGCCAAGCATCAGCGCTGCGGCGAGCGCGAAGGTCGTGATGGATTTCATGAAGATCCTCGAGAATGAACTGGGCGCGTTAGATCTCTGCGCCGATGCCCTGCTTGCGCATTTCCTTGCGCACGCGGCCCGGCAAGAAGCGCTGGAGGTAGCGCAATCGGCTCGCAGTCTTGCCGACGGTATACTCCAGCTTGTCGCCATGCACCGCGTTCCAAACCACCGTGGGAACGGCGCTGACTGGGGAGACTTCGACGCCTGCATCGATCAGGCTGTCCTTGACCGTCTGGTTGGAATCCGGCCGGGTCTGTTCGATGATCGGCGTATCGATGAAGCCCGGACAAAGGGCGGCGACCTTGATCCCGTCCTTCGCCCATTCGGCATCGAGGCTTTGGGTCAGGCCGCGGACTGCCCATTTGGTGGCGCAATAGACCGATAGATTGGGTGCGCCGACGATGCCGGCGAGGCTTGCGGTATTGATCAGCACCGAGCCCGGGGCGCTCTTCTTGAGATGCGGATAGGATGCCTGCGCGCCGTAGATCACGCCCTTGAGGTTGATATCGAGGACGTCGACGATTTCCTTGTCCGGCTGTTCGGCCAATGGGCCGCCATGACCGATCCCGGCGTTGTTGAAGACGACGTCGATCCGCCCGCCCGCGGCGACCGAGAACGCGTCGAGCGCGACATCCCAGGCCGCACGATCGCGCACGTCGAGCTTGTGCGAGTACTTGAATCCCCCGGGGATCAGACCGAGCGTGTCCTGCATTCCCTGTTCGTCGATGTCGGCAATGCCGACGAACCAGCCTCGCTCACCGAAATAGAGCGCCACCTCGCGGCCGATGCCCGATCCGCCGCCGGTGATGAAAATCGATCTGCGTTCGGCCATAACCTCTTCCCGCTGCTATAAGTTGCATTGCAAGACCTAGCCTTGCTTGGCCTGCTTGTCAGCTACTTACATCAATGTCAGTCAGCCAGCGCCGCCTCGAGGCTTTTCACATGCTCCTGCCCTTCGACGATTTCGGCGGTCGATGGCTCGAGATCGTCGCCGATCGGCTCGGCGCGTCCCCCGATGCAGCTGGCGAGGAAGTTCTCGGTGATCGCGGTGAAGGCGATGTTATTGGCCGGCTTGGCAAAGCCGTGGCCCTCGTCCGGGTAGAGGACATAGGTGACGGGAATACCGGCAGCCTTCATCGCCCCCACGATCTGGTCGCTCTCGGATTGCTTGACGCGCGGATCGTTCGCGCCCTGCGCAATCAGCAGCGGCTTCACGATCCGCTCCGCCTTGTAGAGCGGGCTCGCCGCCTTGAGCAGCGCGAGGCCTTCCTCGGTGTTCGGGTTGCCCATCCGCTCGTGGAAGATCTTCACCATCGGCGCCCAATAGGGCGGAATGGTTTCGAGCAGCGTCTCGAGGTTCGACGGGCCGACGATATCGACCCCGCAGGCGAATTTCTCGGGCGTGAAGGCAAGGCCTGCCAGCGTCGCATAGCCGCCATAGGAACCGCCCATGATCGCGATCCGGTCGGCCTGTCCGATGCCACGTTCGATCGCCCAGTCGGTGGCGTCGATCAAATCGTCATGCATAGCGAGGCCCCACTGGAGGTTGCTCGCATTGATGAAGTCCTTGCCGAAGCCGGTCGAGCCGCGGAAGTTGACCGAGAGCACCGCGTAGCCACGATTGGCGAGCCATTGGTGGTGGCTGTTGTAGCCGTATCCGTCGCGCGCCCACGGGCCGCCATGGACGAACAGGATCATCGGTAGGGGCTGGTCGGGAATTCCGTCGCCGTCCGCGTCGCTTCCCGGCGGCAGGGTGAGATAGGACGGCAGGATAAGCCCGTCGCGCGCCTTGATCTCGAGCATGTGCATCGGTTGGAGCGGCGCGCCCTCGAGTTCTGGCCGGGTGGTGTAGAACGGGGTCAAAGTCTGCGCCGTGCGATCGAAGATGTAGGTGGCAGAGGGTGAGGTTACCGGGTCGTTCCAGACGATCCATGTACTGTCGTCCTCGGTCCGTGACTGTACGCCATATTCACCCTCGAGTTGTTCGCCCAGCCAGTCGAGCGACGCACCGGTCTCGGCATCGATCGCGGTCCACTCGGTCTTGAGATATTCTACCGAATAGGCTTCGACCTCGCCGGTCTTGGGGTCGCGGAGCGTACCGCTGATATCGGCCTGGTCGTTCTCGGCGATGACGCTGGTTGAGCCGCTGGCGACGTCCTGCGCGATCAGCGCGGCGGTGTTCCGCCCCCGGCTGTCGAGCCAGTACAATGTCTTGCCGTCATTGGTGTAGCCTGCCGGGCCAGTCGTCAGCGAGTCCTCCATCGCGGTGCTGACGAAGGGCGCTTCTTCGACCGTGCCATCGACGACGTGGAAATAGTCGGTCCCGCCCGCCTCGTTCTGGCGGATCGCCATGCGGACCTCGAGATTGTCGTCGGACATGAAGCCGGCGAAGCTCTCGTTGCGTAGGACCTCGGTCAGTTCGCCGGAGTTGAGGTTGAGCAGGTGGACGTCGTGGAATTGCGGATCGCGGTTGTTGAGCCCGATCAGGATCTTGTCGCGAATGCGCTCCGACCCGCCGATCAGATCTACGCGCGTTTTCTCGAACGGCGTCAGGGTCGTTTCTTTCCCCGTGCCGACGTCGATGCCATAAAGCAGGAAGTTCTCATCGCCGCCCTTGTCCTGGATGTAGAGCAGGCTTTGCGAATCCGGCGCCCAGAAATACTGGCGGATCGGGCGGTCGGTCGAGCTCGTCATGGCCTTGCCCGCATCGGGCTCACCGACAGGTGCCATCCAGACGTTGAGCACGCCATCCAGCGGCGCAAGCCAACTGAGCCATTTGCCATCGGGACTGATCTGGCCGGAGGTACGGGTCGGATTACCGAACAAATGGTCGCGCGGAATGAGGGGGTAGGATGACAACTCGCTCATGGGGGATGGAGCTTCCTGTTTTAGTGTATTGTTGGAATAACACAGGCGATATTGCAGGCTTTGTCGTTGCGAGCAAGTCCGCTTCTACAGCGCCGGATTTGAGTAAAAGTGCCAGGTGAAGATGGCCATCGCGCCGCGATGCGGACTCCATCCCTCGGCCAGTTCGCGGGTCGGCTTTTCGGTCGGACGTTCGGGCAGGGCCAGCAGGCGCTTGACCCCCTCCTGCACGGCGAGGTCGCCGGCCGGCCAGATGTCGGGGCGCCCCTCCGCGAACAACAGGTAGATCTCGGCCGACCAGCGCCCGATCCCCTTGATCAGGGTGAGTTCGGCGATCGCCTCCTCATCGTCCTGCGGCAGGTTATCGAAATCGATCTGGCCATTGGACACCAGCTCGCACAGGCTGCGGGCGTAACCCTGCTTCTGGCGCGACAGCCCGCAGGCGCGTAGCGTGTCGAAATCGCGTTCGAGCAGGCAGTTGGCGGTGAATTCCGGGCCGAGCTCGGCCTCGAGCTTGTTCCACATGGACGTGGCTGCGGCGACCGAGACCTGCTGGCCGACAATGGTGCGCAGCAGGGTCTTGTATCCGGTCGGGCGAATGCGCGTTTCGGGATAGCCGACCAGCGCCAACGCCTCGCCGATGCGCGGTTCGCGATCCGCCAGTGTATCCAGCCCGTCGCGGATTGCAGCAGCGCTAAGCCCCAAGTTATCTTCCCTTTGCTTGCAAAATGGCGCGCCAAACCCTAGCAGCGCCCGTCATGAGCGGATAGGGGTTGCAGGTTGCAACCTGTCACAAGGGAACCAGATAGACATGCCCAAGCTGATCGTCACCACCCGTGAAGGCGAAACCTCCGAGATCGACGTGGCCGATGGCCTTACCGTGATGGAAGCCATTCGCGACAACGGTTTCGACGAATTGCTGGCGCTGTGCGGCGGGTGCTGTTCCTGCGCGACCTGCCATGTCCATGTCGACCCTTCGTTCAAGGACAAGCTGCCGACGATGAGCGAGGACGAGGACGATCTGCTCGAAAGCTCGGACCATCGCGACGAGAACTCGCGCCTGTCGTGCCAGATTCCCTTCACGGGCGATCTCGACGGCCTCAAAGTTACTATCGCGGCTGAAGATTGATCTTCGTTGCGCGCCTCGCATGGCGCGCCTAATTCACGCAGCATGAATATTACCAAGCCGTTCGGCTCGACGCTCGAACTCATTGGCAACACCCCGCTCGTCCTGCTCAAGGGGGCGAGCGAAGCGGCCGGTTGCGAAATTTACGGCAAATGCGAATTCGCCAATCCCGGTTCTTCGGTGAAGGACCGGGCTGCGCTCTATATCATCCGTGACGCGGAAGAACGCGGCGAACTCAAGCCCGGTGGCACGGTGGTCGAAGGCACGGCCGGGAACACCGGAATCGGGATTGCTTTGGTGGCCAATGCGCTCGGCTACAAGACCGTGATTGTCATGCCCGACAACCAGTCGAAGGAGAAGATGGAGACGCTGCGCGCGCTCGGCGCCGAGCTGGTCCTCGTCCCGCCGACCAAATATGCCGACTGCAACCACTTCGTACACACCTCGCGGCGGCTCGCCGAAGAGACCGAGGGCGCGGTCTGGGCAGGGCAGTTCGACAACACCGCCAACCGCAAGGCGCATCTCGAAGGGACCGCAGCGGAGCTGTGGGAACAGCTCGAGGGCCGCATCGACGGCTTCACCTGCGCCGCCGGATCGGGTGGCACCATCGCCGGCGTCGGGATGGGCCTGAAGGAGCGCGACGAGAATATCCGCATCGCGCTGACCGACCCGCACGGTGCCGCGCTCTTCAGCTATTACGCCCATGGCGAACTCAAGGCCGAGGGATCCTCGGTCGCCGAGGGGATCGGGCAGGGCCGGATCACCGCCAATCTGGAAGGTGCGCCGATCGACACCCAGTTCCGCATCTCCGACGAGGAAGGGCTGAAATGGGTCGAGCAATTGCTGCGCGGCGAGGGGATGTGCCTCGGCCTGTCGTCGGGCATCAATGTCGCGGGCGCGGTCGAGCTGGGCAAGCAACTCGTGGCCGATGGCCGCAAGGATGCCCGCGTGGTGACGATGCTGTGCGACACCGGTTTCCGCTATCTCTCGACGCTCTACAATGCCGACTGGCTGCGCTCGAAGAATCTGCCAGTATTCGACTGGCTCGAAGCGGCGTGATAGTCTGATCGGCGATGGCTGACAGAAAGCTCTTTGGATTGGGTCAAGACGAGCCGGGCACGGTGGCAACCGCACCGCTTGGCGGCACGAGGGCGCAGGCCATGCAGCGCCTGCAGGTAGGGCTGTCGGGCCTCGGCGCGATGATCCTGCTCGTCGGCCTCGCCAACATCATCCAGGACCGCGCGCGAGTGGCCGATTCACTCTCCGTGCCAGAGGCGGCCCCGACCACGGAACCCAGCCCGGCGCCGCCGCTCAGCGATCCGCTCGCCGATGCAGGCGTCGTGCCCGACCTTCCGGCCGATCCGGAACCGGCCAATACCCAGCAGGCCGCCGCCGTTCCCGAAGGAGCGAACCCGCAGCAGGGCAATGGCGACGACACGCCGTAAATACGCCTGGCTTGCCGCGCTGCTGGCCCTTGCTGTCGGGCTTTACGCGGCGTGGACGATTGCCGCTCGCTCTGCCGATCGTCAGCCGCTGGCGCTGATGACCAGCCTCCCGATCTACTGGGGCGAGGGCAGCGACATGGGCGAATTGATCGCGGGCAGGGTCGATACCCCCTTCGTCCGCCAGGTGCTCGAACGCCAGTACGAACTCGAAATGCTCGACACCCTCGCCGCGCAGCCGGGCGTCGGCGACGAGGCAGCGACGATCGATCCGCTGGCTGGGGTGACGCGACTGTTCATCGTGCAGCCGCGAGGGCTCGGCCCGGAAGACAATGTCGCGCTCGACAAATGGGTTCGCGCCGGGGGCAAGCTGCTGTTGGCGCTCGATCCGCAACTCACCAATACCTATGCCGTGACGATCAGCGATCCGCGCCATCCGACGTCGGCGGCGCTGATCCCCCCTGTCATGCAGCGCTGGGGCCTCGCCATGCGCTATGACGAGGAACAGACGTTCGGCCAACGAACGGTCACCGTTGACGGCATGGATTGGCCGGTCGTCCTGGCGGGCGAGTTGTTCGCGGTCGGGGCGGAAGGTGATGAAGGGCGCGGCAAGTGTTCGATCGAAGCCGATGGCGTGATCGCGCGCTGCTCGGTCGGAGCGGGGCAGGTGACGGTGCTCGCCGATGCCGCCATGTTCGAGCAGGTCGGAGCCGAAGGAATGGGCGAAGACGAAATGCTCACCCTGCTCCGGACGGCCTTCGATTGATCGCAAGCACCTCACATTCGGGGAAATTGCGGGAAAACGACTCGATTCTGCGGAGTCGCGCGGGTTTTCGGCACGTTTTCAGCCGATTGAGGGGCTCTTCTGAGGCTGGAGAGGTTCACTTCGTCGCAAAACGGTAACTCAAAACATAAGGTAAATCAGATATTTACCACCTTATCCCGTGAAATCCCGCAAAAATCCCTTTCATCCCCGTCCTGCCCGCGATATGACGATATTCCATCGGACATGACGTTTCGCGTGGTGCTCACTCGGCAGGTGGGCGCGCCGCCCGCCCTTGCGCGCTGGCGGAAGCGGGGAGGTCGTGTCTGCGAACAGGGGATCGGCCGCTTTTCAGGCAGGCCATTGGGGTGGAGACCGACAGGTGTCTTTCGGAGGCTACAGTGGACAGGCATTTTCGCCCGCGGGCGATAAGAGCCGCTTCGTCCTGCCTCCGCTATTCCGCAAGGCCGTGAAGGAAAGCTCCGGCGGCCGGATTCTCTGCCTCGCCAAGCATGACCGCTGGAATTGTCTCGTCGGCTTCGGCCTGTCGCGCAAGGAAGAGCTCGACGCCCAGCTCGACCGCGAAGAAGAGCGCGCGATCCGCATGCAAATGGATTTCGACCGCGACCTCAGGGCCATGCAATTGTTCGGTTTCGTCGAGCTCCCCTTCGACGACAGCGGGCGCTTCGTCATGCCCGAACACTTGCGGACCCTGGGCCAGGTCGAGGATGGCCTCTATTTCCAGGGTGCGGGCCGGTTCTTCACCATCTGGAATCCCGATGTGCTGGCCGGCATGGGCAGCGATTGGGAGAGCGCGCAGGCCGCCTGCGCCAACCTCGTTGCCGAAGCCAAGGGGAAGAAGAAATGACTTCTTCCGCCGCCCCGCACATCCCAGTCCTTCTTGAAGAAGTCATCGCTGCGCTTTGTCCCAAGCCAGGCGATGTAATCGTCGACGCCACTTTCGGCGCTGGCGGTTATACCCGGGCGCTGCTCGATAGCGGCGCGACTGTCCATGCATTCGATCGCGATCCGGGCGCGATTGCCGAAGGCCGCGGATGGGCCGAAGCGCGGGCCACCCCTCCGCGCCTTGTGCTCCATCCGCGGCGTTTTTCGGAAATGGTCGACGCGCTCGCCGAAGCCGGCGTGGCGCAGGTCGACGGCGTGGCAATGGATATCGGCGTCTCCTCGATGCAGCTCGACCAGGCCGAGCGCGGCTTTGCCTTCAGCGCCGACGGCCCCCTCGACATGCGCATGAGCCGCGAAGGGATGAGCGCGGCCGATTTCGTCAACACGGCGGAGGCCGACGAGATCGCCAACGTGCTTTATGACTTTGGCGAAGAACGCCAGTCGCGCCGCGTGGCGCGGGCGATCGTCGCTGCCCGCCCGCTCGAGACCACCGGCGACCTCGCCCGCGTGGTGCGCAAGGCGCTGGGCCACAAGCCGACCGACAAGAAGGATCCGGCGACCCGCAGTTTCCAGGCGATCCGGATCCATGTGAATGACGAGCTGGGCGAACTGCGCACCGGCCTCGGCGCAGCAGAACAATTGTTGCGCGCCGGAGGACGCCTTGCCGTGGTCAGCTTCCACAGCCTGGAAGATCGCATCGTCAAACGTTTCCTCCGCGACGCTTCGCAGCGTGGCGGCGGTTCGCGCCACCTGCCCGAAATCGAGCAGGCGGCTCCCGTGTTCGAGCACGTCTCAAAGGCCATCCGCCCTTCGCAGGCAGAGATCGACCGTAACCCCCGTGCCCGTTCCTCAACCCTTCGGTTCGCAACCCGTACTCAAGCACCGGCCAGAAAGGAGGCGGCATGAATATCTCCGGAAGTCGTCTACGCCAGATCGGTTGGGCAGCCGCGCTGCTCGCTTGCTTCGGACTGTTCCTGGGGCTGAGTTTCCGGGTGCATGCCGTGAAGAGCGAAGTGCTGCTGGCCGAACGCGAGATCATCGAACTGAAACGCGAGACAGTGGAGCTCGAAACCGAGTTCCAGGCGCGCGCCAGCCAGCGGCAACTGGCCGACTGGAACGCGGTCGAATTCGGTTACGAGGCACCGCGCGCCGACCAGTATCTTGAGAGCGAACGCCAGCTGGCGAGCCTCGGTTCGCCGCGTGGCCCCGGCGCGCCGTCGCCGATCCGTGTCGCACGGGCCGACTTCAACCCGGACGCCGGGGAACGGCCGCAGATGGTCTCGCCGGTCACCGGCAAGCCGGTCGAGCTGGCCATGGTGCAACAGGCAAGCGTCGGCAGCGACTTCGCCGGCGCCTTTGCCGATATCCTGTCCGAGGCGGCGCCGGTAGGCACCGCCCAGGCCCGCACGCTGCTGTCGGCCGAGGCGCGCGAATGAATGCGTTGACGGCCAGCGCGGCCGTCCAGGCAGGCAGGGTGCAACTGGTGACGTTCCGTCGCCAATCGTTGACCATGGCGCGCTGGCGCGTGTTGTGGGTCGCCGGTGTGTTCGCGCTGGTCGCTCTCGCGGCAGTCCTGCGCATCGTCTATTTCGGTTTCGCCGATCGCGCCCTGTCGCGCACCTCGCTCGAGGAAGCGCTGCTGCCGCCGCGCGGCGAGATCACCGACCGTAACGGCCAACCGCTCGCGCGCGCCTTCCCTGCCTACGCGCTGTGGTACAACCCGAAGGCGCTGGGTGAAGGTTCGCCGCTGGTGAAATCGCCCGAAGAGGTCGCTGCCGAACTCGTTGCCATCTTCCCGACCATGGATCAGGCCGAACTGACCGACCGGCTCGCTTCGGGTCGCACCGGCTACATCCGCCGCCGGGTGCTCCCCGAAGAAGCCAACCGGGTCCAGAATATCGGCGAACTCGCGCTCGAAATGCCGCGCGAGACGGATCGCCACTATCCGCAAGGTTCGATGGGCGCGCATGTGCTTGGCTATGTCGCCGCCGATGGCCACGGCCGGGTCGGAATGGAACAGGTCCTCGACGAACATCTCACCGATCCCGCACTACGCGGGACCCCCGTCCCCCTGTCGATCGATCTGAGGGTGCAGGGTGCGCTCGAGGACGAGCTGCGGCGCGGCATGCTGTCGGTGAACGCGATGGGTGCTGCCGGACTGGTGCTCGACGTCGATACCGGCGAAGTGCTGGCGCTTGCCTCGCTGCCCGAATTCGATCCCAACCGGATCGACGAGCAGGGCGAGAAGTACATGTTCAACCGCGTCACCAACCAGGTGTACGAACTCGGTTCGACTTTCAAGCCGCTCGCCATGGCAGCCGCGATCGATGCGGGCGTGGTACGCGACCTCGGACGCCGGTGGAACGCCGAGCCGGTCAAGGTCGGTCGGTTCACGATCAAGGACAGCCACCCGCTGGGCGCCTCGCTCAACGTGCCCGAGGCGCTGATCCATTCCTCGAATACAGTGACGGCACGAGTTGCCGACGAGCTGGGGCCGGAGCGCCTGCGCCAGACCATGATCGACCTGGGCATGAGCGAGCGTCCCTATATCGAGCTGCCTGCGCGCGGCCATCCGATCTGGCCGGGCAAGGACTGGCCGCGCCTGCGCAACATGACCGTGAGCTACGGCCACGGCATCGCGGTGACCCCGCTCCATCTCGCCAGCGCCTATGCGGCGATGGTCAATGGCGGCATCTGGCGCCCTGCCACGCTGCGCAAGCTCGAGCCGGGCACCGCGCCGCGCGGCCGCCGGGTGTTCAAGGCCTCGACCTCCTCCCGCATGCGCCAACTGCTGCGGGCGATCTCCAAATACGGCACCGGGCGCAATGCCAATGCGCCGGGCTACCGCGTCGGCGGCAAGACCGGATCGGCGGAAAAGCCGGGTGCGGGCGGCTACAAGCGCTCGTCGCTCGTTTCGACCTTTGCTGCAGCCTTTCCGATGGACCGCCCGCGCTATGTCGTCATTGCCATGCTCGACGAGCCGCGTGGAACCGTCGCCAGCTCGTTCCAGCGTACCGCGGCGTGGAATGCCGCACCGATCGTCGGCAAGCTCGTGCCGCGGATCGGGCCGATCCTTGGGGTGCGTCCCGACAATACCCGTGACGTCGACATTTCGGATATCGCGCCGCTGATCCCGGAGGCGCAGGAGTGAAGCTGGGTCGGCTGGCAAGTGCGGCGGGGATTGCGCTTCCAAACGGGGGCGAGGGCGAGGTGACCGGTTTTGCCATCGATCATCGCAAGGTTGCGCCCGGTACCGTGTTCGGTGCCTTTCGCGGGGCGAGTTTCAATGCCGAAGAGGTCATTCCAGACGCCATCGCAGCGGGCGCCATCGCTGTCGTGACGAGGCCCGGGGTCGCAGTCGAAGGCGCGGCACACATAGCGGACCAAGAGCCGCGCCGCGCCTTCGCACACCTCGCGGCGCAGTTCTTCACCCCGGTCCCGGAAACGATCGTCGCGGTCACCGGCACCAACGGCAAGACCTCGACCGTCGAGATGACGCGGCAGATCTGGCGCATGTGCGGCGAGCGCGCGGCATCGATCGGCACGCTTGGTGTCACCACGCCGGACGAGAGCGTCTCGACCGGCCTGACGACGCCCGACATCGTGACCTTCCTGTCCAACATGAGCGGGCTTGCACGCGAAGGCGTGACCCATGTCGCCTACGAAGCCTCGAGCCACGGGCTCTCGCAATATCGCAACGAGGGCGTGCCGGTTTCGGCCTGCGCTTTCACCAATTTCAGCCGCGACCACCTCGATTATCACAAGGACATGGAGGATTATTTCGCGGCCAAGATGCGGCTGTTCGACGAGGTCGTCGACGAAGGTGCCGCGGCAATCATCTGGCACGGCGCGGACGATAGCGAGTGGTCCCGCCGTGCCATCGAGCACGCGCAAAAGCGGTCGCTGCGCGTGCTCACGGTGGGCGAGCGGGGCGAATTCCTTCGTCTCGCCGCCCGTACCCCGACGCAACTGGGCCAGGACCTCGAGATCGAATTCGCCGGTGAAACGCGCAAGATCCGGCTGCCACTGATCGGCGCCTACCAGGTCGCCAACGCGCTGGTCGCAGCGGCGCTGGCGATGGCCACCGGGACCGATGCCGCGCGAGTGTTCGACGCCATCGGGCGGCTGCAGCCGGTCCGCGGTCGGCTCGAACGCGCGGTCATCTCCGCCAGTGGTGCACCGGTCTATGTCGATTACGCGCATACGCCCGACGCGCTGGAAGCGGCGATCGCTGCGCTGCGTCCGCATGTCGAGGCCGCCAAGGGCGGGCGGTTGATCACGGTCTTCGGCGCAGGCGGCGACCGCGACCAGGGCAAGCGCGAGCCGATGGGCCGCGCAGCCTCGGAACATTCGGATGTCGTCATTGTCACCGACGACAACCCGCGCGGCGAGGAGCCTGCCGCGATCCGCGCACAGGTCCTCGCAGGAGCGGGTGAAAACGCCCGCGACATCGGTGACAGGCGCGCCGCAATCGCGGCAGCGATTCAGGAGGCCGGGCAGCACGACATCGTGCTCGTCGCAGGCAAGGGACACGAACAAGGTCAAATAATCGGGTCGGGAGAAAATATGAGGGTTTTGCCGTTCGACGATGTGGACGTTGCACGCCAGTGCGCGGCCGAAGGAGCGCGCCAGTGATGGCGAGCGCTGCGCTGCGGGCGTGGCCGGTCGATGCGCGCGATTCCTTGCCGCTTGCGCTGTGGAGCGCGCGCGACATCGCCAGCGCCACCGGCGGGACAGCCAGCCATGATTTCCAGGTTTCGGGCGTGGAAATGGACTCGCGCGACGTGCGTCCAGGCGACCTATTCGTGGCTCTGATCGGCGAAGCGATGGACGGTCACAAGTTCATCGCCAAGGCGTTCGAGAAGGGCGCGGTCGCAGCGCTGGTCGACCGCCCGGTCGACTTTCCCCATGTGCTGGTTGAGGACACGACGAAGGCGCTCCATGCGCTCGCCCATGCGGCGCGTGATCGCGCCGACGCCAGGCGTATCGGCGTGACCGGATCGGTCGGCAAGACCGGGGTCAAGGAAGCGATCTTCGCCGCGCTCGACCGTTCGAGCCGCGGTGCCGCGCACCGCTCGGTGCGGAGCTACAACAACCATGTCGGCGTGCCGCTCAGCCTCGCCCGCATGCCCGCCCGCAGCCGCTTCGGCGTGTTCGAGATGGGCATGAACCATGCCGGCGAGATCGACGTCTTGACCCGGCACGTCTTGCCCCATGTCGCGGTCATCACGACCATTGCGCCGGCGCATATCGAGAACCTTGGGAGCATGGAGGCGATCGCCGATGCCAAGGCGGAGATTTTCGGCGGGCTCGAACCGGGCGGCGCAGCCATCATCCCGGCCGACAGCCCGCATTTCGAACAGTTGAAGGAAGCTGCGGAGCGGCTCCAGGCGCAGGTCGTATCGTTCGGACGCGCCACGCACGCCGACGTCCGCCTGCTCGACGCTATTCCCAGTGCCAACGGCGGCTCGTTGGTGACTGCCGACCTCGGCGATGTGCGCCTGTGCTATTCGGTCGCCGAACCGGGCGAGCACTGGATTTCGAACTCGCTCGCGGTCATGGCCGCGGTGCGCGCCGTCGGCGGCGATCTCGGCTCGGCCGGACTCGCGCTGGCCGAAATGGGTGGGCTCAAGGGCCGCGGTGCGCGCCATTCGATCGAGGCGCCCGGCGGCAAGGCGCTGTTGATCGACGAAAGCTACAACGCCAACCCTGCCAGCATGCGCGCCACCCTGCGCCAACTGGGGCATACACCGGCCACGCGCCGCGTCGCGGTGCTCGGCAGCATGAAGGAGTTGGGGGACTTTTCCGCCGGTTTCCACATGCAGCTGGCCGAACCACTATGCGAAGCCAAAGTCGACCATGCGATCCTGGTCGGCGAAGAAATGCGCAACCTCGCCCGTGAACTGGGGAAACAGGGGGGCATTTTGCTTGGCAATCCCGGGAGCTTCGCGCATTGCGATACTCCTGTGGAGGCGATCGAGGCGCTGGAGGAATTCGGTATCGCTGCCGGCGATGCCATTCTCGTCAAGGGGTCAAACTCGGTCGGCCTAGGCAGGCTGGTGGCACATTTCTCAGGTCGCGACGGATAACGGCCAGGACAACCGAATGCTTTATCTGATTGCCGAGTGGCTGGGTTTCGAGGGCGTATTCAACCTCATACGCTATCAAACCTTTCGCGCCGGCGCGACGCTGATGACGGCGCTGGTTTTCGGGCTGATTATCGGGCCGCGCTTCATTAACCTGTTGCGTGTGCGCCAGGGCAAGGGCCAGCCGATCCGCGAGGATGGACCGCAGTCGCATCTCGCCAAGCGCGGTACGCCGACGATGGGCGGGTTGATGATCCTCATCTCGCTGGTGTTTTCGCTGCTGCTGTGGATGGACCTGCGCAATCCCTTCGTCTGGGCCTGTCTTGCGGTCACCGTCGGCTTCGGGATCATCGGCTTCCTCGACGATTACGACAAGGTCAGCAAGGCGAGTCACAAGGGCGTGTCGGGCAAGGTCCGGCTATTGCTGGAATTCGTGGTCGCCGGGATCGCGGCGTGGATCATCGTCGGCCAGATCAACACCTATCTCTACGTGCCCTTCGTGTCCGACCGGGCCATCCCGCTGGGGCCGTTCTACTACCTCTTCGCGGCGACGCTGATCGTCGGTTTCGGAAATGCCGTGAACCTGACCGACGGGCTCGACGGTCTAGCGATCATGCCGGTGATCATCGCCGCAGGCACCTTCGCGCTGATCGCCTATCTCGCCGGGCGCGCCGACTTTTCCGCGTACCTCGGCATTCCACATGTTCCGGGCGCGGGCGAACTCGCAATCTTCTGCGCAGCGATCATGGGCGGCGGCCTCGCCTTCCTGTGGTTCAACGCTCCGCCTGCTGCGGTCTTCATGGGTGACACGGGCAGCCTCGCGCTCGGTGGGGCGTTGGGAGCAGTGGCGGTCGCGAGCCATCACGAGATCGTGCTGCTGATCGTCGGCGGCCTGTTCGTGGCCGAGACCGCCAGCGTCATCATCCAGGTCTTCTGGTTCAAACGGACCGGCAGGCGGATCTTCCGCATGGCCCCAATCCACCACCATTTCGAACAGCTTGGCTGGAGCGAGAGCAAGGTCGTGATCCGGTTCTGGATCATCTCGATCGTGCTGGCGCTGATGGGCCTCGCCACATTGAAGTTGAGGTGAGGGCAAGGTGATCACCTCGGCCGCCTTCGCTGGAAAGAAATACGCGGTCCTCGGACTCGCGCGATCCGGTGCGGCCACTGTCGAAGCCCTCCTTGCCAGCGGGGCCGAAGTCCTGGCGTGGGATCGGCAGGACCATACCCGTGGCCCGTTCGAAGGACGAGCGACACTGGCGGACCCGCTCGAAACCGACCTGACGGGGTTCGACGGCGTGGTCGTATCGCCGGGGGTACCGCTCAACACCCATCCGATCGCCGGACATGCGGCGCAATACGGGGTCCCCGTGATCGGCGATATCGAGCTGTTCGCGCAGGCGCGCGCCGACCTGCCGCCGCACCAGGTGGTCGGCATCACCGGCACCAACGGCAAGAGCACGACCACCGCGCTGGTTCATCATATCCTGCGCCATGCCGGCGTTGCCGCAACGCTGGGCGGCAACATCGGCCTTCCGATCCTCGGGCAGGAGCCGCTCCCCAGTGGCGGAGTGTATGTCCTCGAACTGTCGAGCTACCAGATTGATCTGACCCGCTCGCTCGCCTGCGAGGCGGCGACGCTCCTCAACATCACGCCCGATCATCTCGACCGCTACGACGGGTTCGAGGCCTATGCCTTTTCCAAAGGTCGGCTCTTTACCATGCAGAGCGCGGCGCAATTCGCGGTGTTCGGCAGCACCGACGCCACGACGCGCGCAATCTACGAAGCGGAGAAGGCGCGGCGCCCCGATGGCCGCGTCGCGCTGATCGACCTCGAAGCCTACGCCGATCTCCAGCCGCAATGGCCCAGCCTGCAGGGCCCCCACAATCTCGAGAATGCCGCCGCCGCGATCGCGCTGGTCGAGGAACTCGGCCTTACCCGCGCCCAGTGGGAAGCGGCGATGCCGAGCTTCAATGGCCTGCCGCACCGGATGGAGCGGGTGGCCGAGCACAAGGGCGTGCTTTACGTCAACGACAGCAAGGCGACCAACCAGGCTTCGGCCGCGCCCGCGCTGGCGGCCTATGCGCCCGACCCGGCGATCAACGACGGCGCGCCGCGTATTCACTGGATCCTCGGCGGACTGGCGAAGGAAGACGGGCTGGGCGAATGCGGCGACTACATCGGCCACATAGCTGCCGCCTACACCATCGGCGAGGCCGGTCCGCGCTTTGCCCAACTGCTCGAAGGGCAGGTCCCCGTCACCCGCGCCGAATTGCTGAGCGAAGCGGTGAAGCGGGCGATGGAGCATGCCCGCCCAGGCGATGTCGTCCTGCTTTCGCCGGCCTGCGCCAGCTTCGACCAGTTTCGCGATTACGAGAAGCGCGGCGAGCTCTTCCGGCAGGTGGTGGCCGCTCTCACCGGCGCTTCAGCCGAGATACAAGACGCGTTGGCCAGAGGGGATGCGGTATGAACAACCCGCGTCCCTATATCCCGCACCGCAAAGGCTTGCGGTTCAGCGAAGACCGCATCCGCGGCCCGTGGCGGGACGAGCTCAAGATCTGGTGGCGCGAGATCGACAAGGTGTTGTTGCTGCTGATCGGCTTGCTGATGGCGATCGGCACCGCCGCGGTCGCCGCGGCATCGCCGGCCAGCGCCGAGCGGCTATCGACCGCGCAGGTCCGGCTCGACGAGTTCATGTTCCTCAAGCAGCATCTCGTCTGGCAGGCGCTTGGCATCATGGTGATGGTGGGTGCCTCTCGACTTTCGAAGGAGAATGCGCGGCGCCTGGGCATCGTGCTGGCGGCGAGCATGCTGGCGCTGCTGTTCCTGGTTCCGATGATTGGGGCCGAGGTGAACGGGTCGCGCCGCTGGATCAACCTTGGCATGCGGTTCCAGCCGAGCGAGTTCCTCAAGCCCGGGTTCGCGATCCTGCTGGCGTGGATCCTGTCGTGGCGGCTGCGTGACCAGAACCTGCCGGTGCTCGCCTTCGCTTCGGGGATCATGGCGTTGGTTGCAGGCCTGCTGATGCTCCAGCCCAATCTCGGCGACACGTTGCTGTTCGGCGGGGTGTGGTTCGTGCTGATCCTGCTGTCGGGCGTCTCGGTCCAGCGTATCAGTGCGCTGGTCGGCGTTGGCGTTGTCGGCCTCACCGCCGCCTATTTCCTCTATGACAATGCGCGCCACCGCATCGACGATTTCCTCGGCGGCGGCACCGCCTTCGACCAGGTCGACCTGGCCGAGCGGACCCTGCTCGCGGGCGGGTGGACCGGCAGCGGATTGTGGCTCGGCATCCGCAAGATGAACCTGCCCGAAGCGCACACCGACTACATCTTCTCGGTGATCGGGGAGGAGTTCGGCCTGCTGGTGTGCGGCATCATCGTCATCCTCAACCTCGCGATCCTGCTGCGCGTGCTGCTGCGGCTGGTGGACGAGGACAATTTGTTCGTGCTGCTGGCCGGTGCCGGCCTCGTCACTCAGATCGGGGGGCAGGCCTTCATCAACATCCTGGTCAACCTGCAGCTGTTCCCGTCGAAGGGGATGACCCTGCCGCTCGTCAGCTATGGCGGATCGTCCACCATCGCGGTGTGCCTGACCGTCGGATTGCTGCTGGCGATTACGCGGCGCAACCCCTACCTCCAGCGCGAAACGCCGGGCCTGTTCGACATGCTGGGCCAGAAGGAGGAAACCGCATGAGCGGCGATGTACCAACCGGGGCGAGCCGGCACTATGTACTGGCCGCGGGCGGCACGGGGGGGCACCTGATCCCGGCATTCGCGCTGGCGACCGAGCTTGAGCGGCGCGGCCATCATGTCGCGCTGGTGACCGACGAGCGCGGGGCGAACATTCCGGGCAAGCCCGACTTCATGCCTGCCCATGTCCTGCCCGCGGGTCGCTTCGGCAAGAACCCGCTGCGCTGGTTCGGCGGGATCAGGGCGGTGCTCGAGGGGCGCAAGATGGCGCTGCGCCTGTTCGAAAGTTTCCAGCCCTCGGCAGTCGTTGGCTTCGGCGGTTATCCTGCATTGCCGGCGATGCTGGCCTCGACCTCGGCCGAGATTCCGACGGTGGTGCATGAACAGAATGCGGTGCTGGGTCGCGTCAATCGGCTGATGGCGGGGCGGGTACAGGCGATCGCGACCGCCTACCCCGATGTCGAGCAAATGGCCGAGAAGCATCTCGCCAAGATCGAACTGGTCGGCAATCCGGTGCGTCCAGAAGTGCTCGCGCTGCGCGACGAGGATTTCCCGCCCTTTACCGAGGATGGCATCCTGCGCGTGCTGGTGACCGGCGGCAGCCAGGGCGCAAGCGTGCTGTCCGACGTGGTGCCCGATGGCCTGGCCATGCTCCAGCCGGCGCTGCGCCAGCGATTGCAGGTGACCCAGCAGTGCCGGCCCGAGGATCTCGACCGGGTCCGCGAACGCTATCGCAATCACGACATTCCCGCCGAGCTCGGCACCTATTTCGAAGACATGGAAGCGCGGCTCGCCGATGCACACTTGTTCATCGGGCGCGCGGGCGCCTCGACGATTGCCGAACTGACCGCGGTGGGTCGTCCGGCGATCCTCGTCCCGCTGCCGATCGCGACCGACGACCACCAGGCCTCGAACACGCGCGAGATCACCAAGGCCGGCGGCGCGCGGATGATCCGGCAGGAACGCTTCACCCCCAAGGAGCTGGCCAAGCAGATCCAGGCCCTGGCGCAGAACCCGGGCAGCCTCGCCAATGCAGCGCACGCGGCATGGAATTGCGGGCGTCCCGACGCGGCGAAGAAGCTGGCCGACCTGGTCGAGAGCTTCGGCGGGGCCGAGATGATGGACGTGATCCGGGTCGGCGCGAATAATGCGCGCGGTGCGAGCCAAGGCGTTCCCGCCGGGCAAGGCGCGGCGTTTGACGCAGCCGGGGAGGCGCACAAGTGAGGGGCGTCCCCACCGATATCGGCGTAGTCCATTTCGTCGGCATCGGCGGCATCGGCATGTCGGGCATCGCCGAGGTGATGAACAACCTCGGCTACACCGTGCAGGGCAGCGACATGAACGAAAGCCCGACGGTCGAGCGACTGCGCAAGCAGGGCATTTCGGTCCATATCGGGCACGAGAAGGAAAACGTCGAAGGCGCTGCGGTGGTGGTAACCTCGACCGCGGTGAAGCGCAGCAATCCCGAAGTGGCGCATGCGCTCGAGAACCGCATCCCGGTCGTGCGGCGCGCAGAAATGCTCGCCGAACTGATGCGCCTGAAGTCGACCATCGCCATCGCGGGGACGCACGGCAAGACGACCACGACCAGCATGATC
The DNA here is from genome assembly GCF_029623755.1 of Altererythrobacter sp. CAU 1644. Lineage (NCBI taxonomy): Bacteria > Pseudomonadati > Pseudomonadota > Alphaproteobacteria > Sphingomonadales > Erythrobacteraceae > Altererythrobacter > Altererythrobacter arenosus. Next base: position 516,948 of record NZ_CP121106.1, on the reverse strand, counting down.
GCCGCACTGCTCGACGCCGGACATGTCGATCCGACCGTGATCAATGGCGGAATCATCGAACAATATGGCTCGAACGCCCGGCTTGGTGACAGCGACTGGATGGTGGTCGAGGCCGACGAAAGCGACGGCAGCTTCCTGCGGCTCGACGGCACCATTGCGGTTGTCACCAATATCGACCCGGAGCACCTCGACCATTACGGCGATTTCGACGGTGTGAAGCGCGCCTTCGTCGAGTTCATCCACAATGTGCCGTTCTACGGCGCGGCGGTGCTGTGCATCGACCATCCCGAGGTGCAGGCGGTGGTCGGACAGGTGCGCGACCGGCGCGTGATTACCTATGGCTTCTCGCTCCAGGCCGATATTTGCGGCGTGAACGTGCGCCCCGATGCAGGCGGCAATCTCTTCGACGTGATTGTGCGCCAACGCGGCGAGGAGGACCGCCGGATCGAGGGCGTCAAGCTCCCGATGCCGGGCCGCCACAATGTCCAGAACGCGCTCGCTGCGATTGCCGTGGCGATCGAGATGGGCTGCAGCGACGATGTCATCCGTGAGGGTTTCGGTCAGTTCGGGGGCGTGAGGCGCCGCTTCACCCGCGTCGGCGAGGTTGCTGGCGCAACGGTGATCGACGATTACGCCCACCACCCGGTCGAGATAAAGGCGGTGCTCGGTGCAGCACGCGAATCCGCCACGGCCAGCGGCGAGGGCAGGGTGATCGCGGTCGCGCAGCCGCACCGCTACACCCGCCTGCGCGACCTGATGGAAGAATTCCAGTCCTGCTTCAACGACGCCGACCAAGTCTATGTCACGCCGGTCTACACGGCGGGCGAGGAACCAATCGAAGGCGTGGATGCCGAAGCGCTGGTCGCCGGGCTCAAGTCGCGCGGGCACCGCTCGGCCGCGACGATTGCCGACAAGGATGCACTGGCCAAACAACTCGCAGGCGAGATTGGAGAAGGTGACATCGTCGTCTGCCTCGGCGCGGGGGATATCACCAAGTGGGCGGCTGGTCTGGCCGATGCCATTGCGAAAGAACGCGCGGCATGAGCGACGAACAGCCCGACAACCTGTGGTTCACCGACAGCGGCGAAGCGCCGACCTGCGCGGTCGATGGGGTCGCGGAATCGATCGTTTCGATGGACGGTATTCGCGGCAAGCTGACCCGCGATGCACCGCTCGCCAAGCTGGTTTGGTTCAAGAGCGGCGGCAATGCCGACTGGTTGTTCGAACCCGCCGATCTCGACGACCTCCAGGCGTTCATCGATCGGCTCGACGAGGGCACGCCGATCATGGCGCTGGGCCTCGGCTCGAACATGATCGTGCGCGACGGCGGGGTGCCCGGCGTCGTCATCAGGCTGGGCAAGGCGTTCTCCGGCGTCCGCGATCTGGGCGACAATGTTCTCGAATGCGGCGGCGGGGCGAGTGGTATCCTGGTCTCCTCGACCGCGCGCGATGCTGGCGTGGCGGGGCTCGAATTCCTGCGCGGCATTCCCGGCACGGTCGGCGGCTTCGTCCGCATGAACGGCGGGGCCTATGGACGCGAGGTCAGCGACATCCTCATCGATTGCGACGTGATGATGCCGAATGGTGAATTCATCACGCTGCCCGCATCCGACCTGCAATATTCCTATCGCCATTCGGCCTTGCCCGAAGGCGCGGTCGTGGTTTCGGCAAGGTTCAAGGGCCAGCCGGGCGATCCGGAGGAGATCGGCGCGGAGATGGACCGTATCGCGCAGGCGCGCGAAGACTCGCAGCCGCTGAGGACCAAGACTGGCGGATCGACCTTCAAGAATCCCGAGGGGCAAAAGGCCTGGCAGCTGGTCGATGCCGCGGGCTGCCGCGGCCTCAAGCTGGGCGGCGCGCAGGTGTCCGAGAAGCACACCAATTTCCTGATCAACACAGGCGATGCCACCAGCGCCGATATCGAGGGGTTGGGCGAGGAGGTGCGCCGCCGTGTCTACGAACATTCGGGTGTCGAACTCGAATGGGAAATCCAGCGAGTGGGGCGGCCTTGAGGACCAAAGGATGACAAGCCTTCCCAAACTCCATGTCGCCGTGCTGATGGGCGGTTGGGCCAATGAGCGCGAAGTCTCGTTGATGAGCGGCAACGGCGTGGCCGACGCGCTCGAAAGCCGCGGGCACCGCGTGACGCGCATCGACATGGACCGCAATGTCGCGGCCCGCATCGCCGAGGTCGCGCCCGATGTCGTGTTCAATGCGCTGCACGGCGTCCCGGGCGAGGATGGCACGGTCCAGGGCATGCTCGACCTGATGGGCGTGCCCTACACCCATTCGGGCCTCGCCACTTCGGTCATCGCGATCGACAAGGAGCTGACCAAGCAGCAACTCGTCCCCGCGGGCATTCCCATGCCGGGCGGACGCATCGTCAAGAGCGCCGACCTCCACGAGCGCGACCCGCTGGCGCGACCTTACGTGCTCAAGCCCGTCAACGAAGGCTCCTCGGTCGGGGTCGCGATCGTCACAGAGGATTGCAACTACGGCAATCCGATCGGGCGCGATGTCACGGGGCCATGGCAGGAATTCGCGCAGCTGCTGGCCGAACCCTTCATCAAGGGCCGCGAGCTGACCTCGGCAGTGATCGATGGACCGGATGGCCCGCGCGCGCTGGGCGTCACCGAACTGATTATCGACGCGGGTTTCTACGACTACGAACACAAATACACCGACGGGAAGACCACGCATGTCTGCCCGGCGCAGATCCCGGACGAGATCACCGCGCTGTGCTGCGAATATGCGGTGCGCGCGCACAAGGTGCTGGGTTGCAAGGGCACCAGCCGGACCGATTTCCGCTGGGACGACGAGCAGGGCGAAGACGGCCTGTTCGTGCTTGAAACCAATACCCAGCCGGGCATGACCCCGCTCAGCCTCGTGCCCGAACAGGCACGCTACGCAGGCATGGACTATGCCGATCTGGTCGAGGCCATCGTCGCCGAGGCGCTACGCGTCCATGGGCGCAAGACCAGCGAGACGGGAGGCACCGATGGCGACGCTTAAGCGCGGAGGGAAGGGTGTCCGGCGCGTCGCCAAGGCCAACAGCCGCGCCTCGACCGCGCGCAAGGCCAAGGCACGGACCAGCGGTTTCGTCGATGGGGCAATGGCGCTCCTGCCCTTTACCGAAGAGCAATTGCATCGGATCTTCCTCGCCGTGATCCTCGGCGGGGGTGTGGCGCTCGCGTGGTTCGTCGCCAGCATCGCCGGTGTCCCGGCCATGGCGCAGGCGCAGGTTTCCAGCCTCGCTTCCGATGCCGGGTTCGAGGTGCGTCACCTACGCGTCAGCGGCAACCAGCGCATGGGCGAGCAGATCATCTTCGATCGCGTCTTCTCGCGCTATCGCGACACCCCGATGCCGCAGGTCGATCTGGCCGGATTGCGCGAAGAGCTGCTCGAATTGCCATGGGTCGAGGATGCGCGAGTCTCGCGCCAGCTGCCGCAGACGCTGGCGGTCGATATCGTCGAGCGCAAGCCGCATGCCGTGCTCGAAAAGCCCGACCGGCTGATGCTGATCGATGTCAATGGGGTCGAGCTCGAACCGGTGTCGAAGGATGCCGCAAAGAAAATGCTGGTGATTTCCGGCCCCGGCGCGAGCCGCCAGGTACCCGCGCTCGAACGGCTGCTCGAAGCGGCGCCGGCGCTCCGCCCGCAGGTAATAGAGGCCGAATGGGTCGGCAACCGGCGCTGGAACCTGACCTTCAAGACCAGGCAGATCCTCGCGTTGCCGCAGGGCGATGACGAGGCCGCTGCCGCACTGATCAACTTCGCCCGGCTCGACGGGCAGAACCGCCTGCTGGGCGGCAAGGTTTCGACTTTCGACATGCGCGCGCCGCCGCGCATCTACATGCGTATCCCGGGCCGGGCGGACCAGGTCCTGGACGGAGGCAAATCGGACTGATGGCACCGCCCAAATCCAACGCGCGCATCAGCAAGATCGTGGGCGCAGTCAATATCGGCTCGTTCCGAATCTCGGCCATGATCATGGGGCTGGGGGAAGATGGCGAGTTGCAGGTGCTCGGCAGCGGGCACCGGGCCAGCCAGGGGATCAAGCGCGGCTACATCACCGACATGGCGGCGGCCACCTACGCGATCCGCGATGCGGTCGAGCGTGCGGAAAAGAACGCGGCAACCTCGATCCAGAGCGTCTGGCTCGGTTGTGCGGGGGCAGGCCTGTCGAGCCACGTCTCCAAGGTCGAGATCGAGATCGGCGGTCGCCGGATCGAGGAAGAAGATATCGAGCAGTTGCTGGTCGCGGCGCGCGATACAATCCGGCCCGATGGCCGCATGGTGCTCCATGCGCAGCCAGCGCATTACACGCTCGACGGGGCGCATGGCGTCGCCAATCCCAAGGGGCTGCATGCCGAGCGGCTCGGGGTCGATGTCCATGTGATGCTGGCCGATGGCGCGCCGGTGCGAAATCTGACCGAGGCGGTCCAGAATGCCCATCTCGAGGTCGAGGCGGTGGTCGCCTCGCCGCTCGCCGCAGGATATGCCTGCCTTACCGCCGAAGAGCGCGAACTGGGCGTTGCGCTGGTCGAGCTGGGCGGCGAAGTCACCAATGTTTCGGTTTACGCCGGCGGCATGCTGCTGGGGCTGAAGGCCATACCCGTCGGTTCGACCGATATCACCGACGCGATCGCATCGGCGTTCGGGATCAGACGGTTCCAGGCCGAGCGGCTCAAATGCGTTTCGGGCTCGGCTATCGCCAGCCCGACCGATCACCGCGAGATGATCCCGGTCAACGGGCCGGGCGACGACCAGACGGGGCCGGTCGCGCGCGGAGCCGACGACAAGAACCGCATTCCACGGGCCGAGCTGGTCTCGATCGTGACGCAGAACCTCAGCCACGTGACGACCGAAGTCGGGCGCGCGCTCAAGGCGATGGGCTTTTCCGGTGCACGCGGCGGCCAGGTGGTGTTCACCGGCGGCGGGGCCGAACTGGCCGGACTGGCCGAATTTGCGCAGGGCGCGCTGGGCATGCCGGTCCGCGTGGGTCGCCCTCCGGCGCTCAAGGGCCTCCCCGAAGCGCATGCGACACCGGGATTTTCGACGCTGGCGGGGCTATGCCTCTACGCGGTCGACGATCCGATCGACATTCGCGCCATCGGGCCGCGGCACACATCGACCACGCGCTATGGCGGCACGGAAACCGTGACCAGGCTGTTCAGGGCCTTGCGCGAGTATTTTTGAGATAAAGAGGCGGAACCGGGATCGCCCGCATAAATGTTTACAGACGACGTTCTTAACCACTGTGGATAAGGGTTTTCGCGCTATAACCGGCGCATTCTATCTGTGCCACAGTGCCACAAATTAGGTGGGGTGTATTGCACCCGGAGGATTGATTGATGAGCATCAATATCGGACCCGCAACTGACGACGACCTGAGGCCGCGGATCACCGTGGTCGGGATCGGTGGCGCGGGTGGCAATGCGATCGCGAACATGATCGAGGCCGAGATCGAGGGGGTCGATTTCATCGTCGCCAATACCGACGCGCAGGCGCTCAATACCTCGGCGGCGGAAAAGCGGATCCAGCTCGGTCCGGACATCACCGGCGGCCTGGGCGCAGGCGCGCGACCCGAAGTGGGCAAGGCTGCGGCGGAAGAGACTGTCGCCGAAATCGAAGACGCGCTCGAAGGCGTCAACATGGTCTTCATCGCTGCCGGTATGGGCGGGGGCACCGGCACCGGTGCAGCGCCGGTCATCGCCGAAGCCGCACGCCGCAAGGGTGTGCTGACCGTCGGCGTCGTGACCAAGCCGTTCCTGTTCGAGGGGACGCGTCGCATGCGTGCGGCCGAGTCCGGGATCGAGGAGCTGCAGAAGCACGTCGACACGCTGATCGTCATTCCCAATCAGAACCTGTTCCTCGTGGCCAAGGCGGAAACCACCTTCAAGGAAGCCTTCATGCTCGCCGACGAGGTGCTGCAGCAGGGCGTCCGCTCGATCACCGACCTGATGGTGATGCCGGGCCTGATCAACCTCGACTTTGCCGACGTCCGCTCGGTGATGAGCGAGATGGGCAAGGCGATGATGGGTACGGGCGAGGGCGAGGGCGAGAACCGCGCGCTCGAAGCCGCCGAACGCGCGATTGCCAACCCGCTGCTCGACGGGGTCAGCATGGCCGGGGCCAAGGGTGTCATCATCTCGATCATCGGCGGCGAGGACATGCGCCTGCTCGAAGTTGACGAGGCGGCGAACCACATTCGCGAGTTGGTCGACGAAGACGCCAACATCATCTGGGGTTCGGCCTTCAATCCCGACCTCGAAGGCAAGATCCGCGTCTCGGTCGTCGCGACCGGCATCGATGCCAGCGTAAGCGGCGCCTTGCCGAGCAGCGCGCCGGTGTCGCTGGCAGCTTCGCGCCCGCCCAAGCGCCCGATCATTTCCTATGCGCAGGAAGAGGAGAGCGCCGCTCCCGAACCGGCGGTCGAGGACGAACCGTTCGAGCTGGGCGCCGACATGGAGCCCGAAGCCGAGCCAGAGCCAGAGCCAGAGCCCGAACCCGCGTTGGAGCCGGAATTCGATGAGGGCGAAGTCGAACCCTTCGACCTTACCGGAATGCAGGCCGGTGACGAGATGGGCGAGAGCGACGAGGAAGACGACGACGTCGATGGCATTGTCGATCCGCTTGCCGGGCTGCGCAATGCGCAGAACGATCCCTACGCCGACCCCGCTGTCGGCCTGCCCGAACCCGCCGATGACGCGGGCTTCGGCACGCCCGGCGAAGGAGGCTATGGCGACGCCGCCGAAGAGGAGCAACCGCTCGACCTGACTGCCGACATGGGCACCGCCGACACCGGCGACCTGCTTGGCGGCACAACGCCCGAGGAAGAGGAAGAACCGATCCAGCCGCAGCTCGGCGGCAGCCGCAGGCGGAGCCTGCTCGGCGGCGGCGGTGGTGGTGGCGAGGCCGATGGGGCCGGCGGCGCTGCTGGCGGTGCTGGCGGCGGCGGCGCGGCGGCGGGGGGTAGCACCCTGTTCGAACGCATGGCCAATCTCTCGCGCGGGACGAGCGCAACGGAATCGGATGATGACGAGGATGAGGATGACGATGACGGCGGCTCGCTGTCGATCCCCCGCTTCCTCGGACGCCAGAACAACCAGTAATCGCTGAACTGGACGGGGCGGCCGGACTGGTTGCCCCTTCCGATTCACTTCGCGCTCGCCGGTTCACTGCGATCTGCCCGTTCGACACCCGTTCAGCAGCCTATTGCTAGCCTGATGCCTCGATTCCGATTATTGCAGCGCTTAGGATGGTCGACACCGCGATAATGCCGAAAACCGGCTTCCAGAACGCTTTCATTGCACTGGCCTTGCTACTGGCAGGCACGACGCTGCCCGTTCAGGCGCAGCAGTCGACAAGCTCGCGTGAGGTCGTTCAGGCCCTGCCGTCGCCCGATGTCGCACGGCTCAATGGCGCGCTCCGGCGGCTTGCAAGCAATTCGCGCGATCTCGGGGCGCTGATCGATGCGGGCAATGCGGCACTGGCGTTGGGCGATCTCGACGCGGCGATGGGTTTTTTCGGACGCGCGCAGGAGCTTTCGCCGACCAGCGGATCGGTCAAGATGGGCATGGCGGCGGTCCTGCTCCGCTCTGACCGGCCGGTCGATGCCTTGCGGTTGTTCGCCGAGGCCGAGCAGGCGGGGGCCTCGGTCGACGCCGTGCTGCCCGAACGCGGGCTGGCCTACGATCTCGTGGGGAACAACCAGGAAGCGCAGGTGAGCTATCGCGCGGCATTGGCCAGGGGCGGCAATCCCGAGGTCAGCCGTCGTCTCGCGCTGAGCCAGGCGATTGCGGGCGATCGCGAAGGGTTTGAATCGAGCCTGCGCCCGCTGCTGCTGCAGCGCGACTACGCCGCCTACCGCACGCGTGCCTTCGGCCTCGCGATCCTCGGCGACGCGAAGGAGGCGCGCGACATCGCCGATGCCGTGATGCCGCGCGATCTCTCGAGCCGTATTGCCCCCTATCTCGACTACATGCCGCGCCTGACCAAGGCGCAGCAGGCCGCCGCGGCAAACCTCGGCATCTTTCCGAATGCGGCGCAGATCGGGCGCGACGACCCGCGCATCGCCCAATATGCCAACTCGGCAAGCAGTGCCGCGCGCAATGCCGGGGCCAAGCTTGCACCTGCGGGCGCACCGCTGGGCTCCGAAGCGGCAAGGCCCGATGCCGATTCTTCCAAGCGCCGGAAGATCCCCGGCGCTGCCGAACGATCGGGCAGTCGGCTTGCCTCGGTCGCGCGCGACCAGACCACCACTCCGCCTGTTGCCGCACCCCCTGTTTCCACGCCTCCCGCAGCAGCGCCGCGTGCCGCACCGCCGCCTCCCGTGGCCGATCCCATCGTTGCGAGCCCAGTCGTGGAAGAGCCTGTCGTGAAGGAAGCTGCCGCAAAGGAAGTTGTCGCCACGCCCTCTATTTCGACCTTCGACCTGGCAGCGACGGCGCAGGCGCAATCTCCACCTCGGCCGCAAGCCCTGCCTCCGGCGGCCGAACCAGCGCCGAGCGTGGCCGATGCCTTTGGCGATCTTGCCGCGAGCAACGTAACGCCGCCCGGCGGCGCCACCGGCGCGGTCGACATCACCGCGATCGACGTGAAGCGCGAGAAGCCACCCGAACCGCCCAAGCCCAAGGCACCGGTTCATCCCAGCCGCGCATGGGTGCAGGTGGCAACCGGCAAGGATCTCGGCGCGCTGAAGTTCGACTGGCGGCGGATTTCGCGCAAGGCGCCCGACCTTCTCGGCAGCTTCAAGCCTTATGTAACCCCGTGGGGTCAGGCGAACCGATTACTTGCCGGACCGGTCGCATCGCCAGAGAAGGCCCGCGAAATGGTAAAGGCGCTGAAGGAGCAGGGGCTCGACAGTTTCACCTATACCAGCCCAGAGGGTGAAGAAATTACCCTATTACAATAGGTTAAGATTTCTACACCGATAATTTTACACAAGCTTTGAACAAGCGAAATCGGTTCTCCCCAGCCGCTCGCGCTGCCGCCATTGCCTTACCCCCATGCCGCATTGCATCCAGCCTGCAATGATAAAGGGCGACCCGAACCGATGAGACCGCGCGAACAGGAACTGGCCTCCGACGATGATGCCGCTCCGGTCGATATGCTCGCAGCGCTGTTCGAAGCGCGCGGATGGCCGTGCGAGATCGTTTCCGACGATGAAGTGAGCGGCGAAGTGCAGGGCAGCTGGGCCAAGTACCAGTTGCGCGGCATCTGGCGCAGCGAGGACAATGTCCTGCAGTTGCTGTGCCTTCCTGACATTCGCGTCGCCAGCAACAAGCGCACCGACGCCTATGAACTGCTCTCGCTGGTCAACGAGCAGATGTGGCTCGGCCATTTCGACATCTGGTCGAACGGCGACGTCCTGCTCTACCGTCACGGCGCCCTGCTCGGCGATGATGGTCTGCTGTCGATCATGCAGGCGCAGGCGCTGGTCGAGACCGCGATCGACGAATGCGACCGCTTCTATCCGGCCTTCCAGTTCGTGCTGTGGGGCGACAAGAGCCCCCGCGCCGCGCTCGACAGCGCGCTTGTGGATGCCGCCGGGGAAGCCTAGTCCTCAGGCCCGGTAGGCGGGAAAGGACCTCATGGCGCATTTCGAAAAACTGCTTCTCATCGGCTGCGGCAACATGGGCGGGGCGATGCTCGCCGGTTGGCTTGCGGCAGGAGAGGATCCGGCGCGTTTCGAAGTGCTCGACCCGGCCCTCGGTGCTGCGCCTGAGGGGGTGAAGTTGCACCGCGAGCCGCCGGCGGACAGCGACCACGATTGCGTCCTGCTCGGGTTCAAGCCACAACAGCTGGGCGAGCTTGGCCCGCGTTTCCAGGACCTGACGGGCCCGGGGGTGACGGTTTTCTCGCTGCTCGCCGGGATCGATCTGGCGATGTTGCGCGCGGCATTCCCGGGGGCGGACGCCCATGTGCGGGTGATGCCCAACCTCGCCGCGCGGATCGGCAAGTCGCCGATCATCATGGCGCAAAGCGGGCTGGAGCCAGCGGCGAGCGATGCGGCGTTGGCGCTGTACGACAAGCTCGGCACGGCGCTGTGGCTCGACGACGAAAGCAAGTTCAACCTCGCGACCGCGCTCGCCGGTTCGGGACCGGGGTTCGTCTATCGCTTCATCGATGCGCTCGCCGCAGCCGGCCACCAATTGGGGCTCGATCAGGGCCTGGCCGACGATCTCGCGATGGCAATGGTCGAAGGGGCGTCGGCGCTGGCCGCCGCAGCCGACATATCCCCCGGCGAGTTGGCCGATCGGGTTGCCAGTCCAGGGGGAATGACGCGCGAAGGGCTTAACGTTCTCGACGCTGATAACGCCCTGATAAACCTGTTGAACGAGACTTTGCAGGCGACTGCTGCCAAGGGTGACGAATTGGCCGCTAACGCCACGGCATCGCGTTAACCTGTTGCGCGCTTTGCAACCCGGTTTCGCTTGAAAATCGTGCAATTCACCCCGATATTGGCGGCAATGGGCGCGCGAATTGCGCCCGCATTTTGGAGATATGATCTCGATGGCTGATTGGAACGAACAGCAGCGCACGCAGCAGGGTTTCGGGTCGGTGCCACGCACCGGCGGCGAGCTCGCCTCTGGCGTGACCTTCGACGAGGGCCTGCGCAAGCACATGCTCTCGATCTACAACTACATGACCTCGGGCATCCTGCTGACTGGCGTTGTCGCGCTGCTCACGGCACGCTCGGGTCTCGCATTGACCTTCGCATCCGGGCCGCTGATGTGGCTGGTGGCGCTTTCGCCGCTCGCCATCGTCTTCGCGATGAGCTTTGGCCGCAACAAATTCAGCAAGGCGACGCTGCAGGCGATGTTCTGGGGCTTTGCCGTCCTGATGGGCCTGTCGCTGTCGACGATCTTCCTCGTCTACACGGGTGAAAGCATCGCTGCGACCTTCTTCGCGACGGCGGGTGCCTTCGCGGGCCTCAGCCTGTTCGGCTATACCACGAAGAAGGATCTGTCCGGCTGGGGCAGCTTCCTGATCATGGGCGTGATCGGCCTGATTATCGCCAGCGTGATCAACATCTTCCTTGGCTCGAGCACGATGTCGCTGGTCATCAGCTTCCTCGGCGTGCTGATCTTCGCTGGCCTCACCGCCTATGATACGCAGCGGCTGAAGGCGGAATACACCTACTACCGCGGGACGGAGTTCGCAGGGAAGGCGATCGTGCTTGGCGCGCTGAGCCTCTACCTCGACTTCATCAACATGTTCCTGTTCCTGCTGCGGTTCATGGGTTCGCGCGAGTGATCCCACGCGGATAATCGCAAGTACGAGTCATCTCGTCGATGCCCGGGCTGCTGTTGCAGTCCGGGCATTTTCTTTGTCGATAATGGCCGTTAGGCAGATTGCTTCAGCCTAGGGCAAGGCTGATGAGCGCATTTTACAAGCAATGCCAAAAAGGGAAGGGTTGTGTCGATGGGAGTGGCTAACAAGGCCGGATTGAAAATTGTGACTGTGGCGCTGGGGATCGCGGCGCTTGCTGGTTGCGCGACACCGCCACCTCCACCACCTCCGCCGCCACCACCGCCGCCTCCGCCCGTGGTGATCCCGGCCAAGCCGCGCCCGCCATTGGGGGCGGTCGAATTCATGACCATTCCGCAGATGGGGACCGACGGAGTGCGCCAGACGGTCAATGCCAACCTCAGCGAGTCGCAGCGCCTCTGGAACCTGCGCAGCGGCCTCAACGTTGCGGCGCTGAACTGCCTGCGGATCGAGCACGCGATGCTGGTCGAGAACTACAAGACCTTGCTCAAGGCGCATTCGCGCGAGCTGTCCTCGACCAATACGGCGTTGCAGAAGGAATTCCGCTCCAAGCATGGATCGGGCTACCGCGACGTGCAGGACGCCTACATGACGCAGGTCTACAACTACTTCGCGTTACCGCCCGCACTGGGCAATTTCTGCGATGTTGCCCTGGCGGTGAGCCACGACGCGGTACAGGTGGCCCCGGGCCAGCTTGGCACGTTCGCCGCGTCCGCACTCCCGCGGATGGAAGCGGTGTTCGAGAACTTCTTCCGTTCCTATGAGCAGTACCGGGTCAACCTGGCGGCATGGAATGCGCAATATGGCCCGCCGCAGACGGTCAGTACGGTTGCGACATATGGCGCCATGACAACACCCAGCTCGTCGACGATGGATGCCGGCTACGGCTCGACGGCGACTGCCCCGGCGATCCAGTCCTATTCCCCGCCGGCCAGCACCGCCACCGGGACGACCTATGGCCCGACTGCCAGCGCGCCGAGCAGCTCGACGACCGTCGTGACGCCGATCGATCTCGGGACCCAGCCGGCGATCAGGTACCAGTCCGGAACAGGCGCCGAAGGCGCGGCCGTTGCAGCCATTGACAATGCCGCCCCCGACGCGACCACCGGCTCCCAGCCGCAGTTCGTCTCCCAGCCGGTCGTCCAGGCACCAGCCAAACCAGACGGTGGCGGGCAGGACTGAGCCTGCAGTTTTGACTTGGCAGCGCGCCGGGCTTTTCGCTAAACGGCGCGCTCGCCGCGTCTCGACTGCGGCGTCGTGAAACCTGAACGGGGCCGTAGCTCAGATGGGAGAGCGCGTCGTTCGCAATGACGAGGTCAGGGGTTCGATCCCCCTCGGCTCCACCAGGTTAGCCATCAATATTGGTAATCTTCTTGTAAGCGGGATTCAGCCCCGCTAATCCCCCGCTCGCGAGCCGGTAACGGGAATGCGGTGCGGGTGAGGTTTCACCCAATTCCGCAGCTGTCCCTGCAACTGTAAGCGGCGAGCGCACGGATCACGCGACCATCTCGATGGCGCAGCCACTGGTTCGAACCGGGAAGGCGATCCGCGGCGCGACTACCCGCGAGCCAGGAGACCGACCGGAGCGCGTCGCTCTTGCCCGGCTCAGGGATTGGCCAGGCGCGGAACCTTTCGTCTGAGCGACGACCAGCGGTTGGACCGCTCTTGGGGAGGGGGGATGCGCGCGCCCGCAACCGGTTCTCCTCAAGGCCGCTCGGCGGCAGGTCCAGCCTTCGCTCCGGCGCGAAGGGTTTGAATATAATGCGAAAAATTACAACCGTGGCGAGTGCGCTTGCGCTCGTTCTACCATCTGTCGTCCTCGCGGAAGAGGCGCCGGACGACCGTATCATCGTCAGCAGCAGCCGCGCCGACGAGGGCATCGCGATCGAGGATTATACAGGTTCGGTCAGCGTCCTTTCCGCCGAAACGCTCGAGCAGCGGCAGGTGCGTGACCTGACCGATGTGTTGCGCGATGTTCCGGGGGTTGCCGTCGCAGGATCGCCCGGCCTGTCGCAATTGCGCCTGCGCGGTAGCGAGGCAAACCACGTCCTCCTGCTGGTCGATGGGATCGAAGCCGCCAGCCCCTTCTACGGTGAGGCCGATGCCGGGACCCTGCAGGCCGAGATCGCCTCGAGCGTCGAGATCCTGCGGGGGGCCCAAAGCGCGCTTTACGGGTCGGACGCCGTCGGCGGCGTGATCGCGTACCGCACTGCCAGCGGTTGCGAGGCACCGGGCGTTGCGGCCTATCTCGAAGGTGGGACCCGCTCGACGTTCAATGCCGCGGGACGCGCGGCGCTGTGCGGCGACGGAGGCGAGCTGGCGCTTCACGTCACGCTCGTGACCACCGATGGCGAGCCCAATGCACGCGGCGGCGTACGCGATATCGGGCGCGATGGGCTGACGCTGTCGGCCAAGGGTTCGACCGAGCTGGTACCCGGTCTCGAACTGCGGGCAGTGGGCCGCTACGTCAGTACCGAGGGTGACTTCAACAACCAGGATTTCGACCCGACCAGCGCGAGCTTTGGCCTGGTGATCGACAGCCCTGGCGTGACTTACGAGAACGAGTCCATCTATGCGCTCGTCGGCGCGCGGGCAGCGGTGCTGGACGGGCGCTGGACTCACGATATCTCGGGCCAGATCGCCGATGTGTCGCGGGATACATTTGCCGGAAATGCGCGCGATTCAGGCAATAAGGGCCAGCGGCTCAAGGCGTCCTATGTTTCCTCGCTCGGCTTCGGTGGGCCCGCCTTCGCGCATCGGCTGACATTCGCCGCCGATTGGGAGCGCGAGGAGTTTCGCAACACCGATCCATTCGGCTTTGCCTTCACCGGCGAACGCAACGCGCGCAACATCGGCCTGGTGGGCGAATACCAGGCAACCAGCGATCGCTTCGATTTTTCCGCCGCTATTCGGCGCGATCTCAACAACCGCTTTGCCGATGCGACGACGTTTCGCATCTCCGGCGGGGTCGAAGTAGTGCCAGGAACACGGCTGCGAGCGGCGGGCGGCTCCGGAATCAAGAACCCGGGCTTCTACGAACTCTACGGCTTCGTCGACGGGCGCTTTATCGGCAACCCGGACCTCAAGCCCGAAAAGTCGACCGGCTGGGAAGTGGGGATCGACCAGGCGTTCGGAGGGGACACGGCAAGATTGTCGGCGACCTATTTCGAAAGCGAACTCGAAGACGAGATCTTCACCTCGTTCCCCGCCCCGACTTTCGTCGCGACCCCGTCCAATCGAGACACGGTGTCGAAGCGGAAGGGGCTGGAACTTGCCGCACAAGCCCGGTTGGGACCGCAGGTCACGCTCGATGCGGCCTATACCTGGCTCGATGCCGAGGAGAACGGGGTCGAGGAAGTCCGTCGGCCGGGAAATATCGCATCGGCGTCGCTCAACTGGACGGCTCCCGGCGATGTGGCCAGCGCGACGCTGATAGTCCGGCACAATGGCGAGACCGACGATGTCGCCTTCACCGACCCGAGCTTCATCCCGGTGACCGAGCGGCTCGACGACTTCACTTTGGTGAACTTCGCGGCGGAAGCCAAATTGAGTGGCAATCTCCGTGTCTTCGGCCGGGTCGAGAACCTGTTCGACGAGACTTATGAGCAGGTCTTCAGCTTCGTATCGCCCGGGCGCACCGCCACGGTCGGCATTCGCGCGCAGTTCTAATCCTCTCGCCAAACGGTCAGGAAATGCATAGGGGGCACCCATGCATTTCCTCGACCAGGCCAAAATCTATCTGAAATCGGGCGCAGGCGGCCCGGGCGCGGTGAGTTTTCGCCGCGAGAAATACATCGAATATGGCGGGCCCGACGGCGGAAACGGCGGCAAGGGCGGCGATATCGTGTTCGAAGCGGTGGCTGGCCTCAACACGCTGATCGACTTCCGCTACACCCAACATTTCAAGGCCAAGCGCGGCGAACACGGACAGGGCAAGGACCGCACCGGCGCCAGCGCGCCCGATCTCGTGATCAAGGTCCCGGTCGGCACGCAGATCCTGTCGGAAGACAAGGAGGAAGTGCTCGCCGATTTCACCGAGGTCGGCCAGCGCGAAGTCTTCCTCGAAGGCGGATTGGGCGGCCGCGGCAATGCCAGCTACAAGAGTGCGACCAATCGCGCGCCGCGCCAGCACCAGCCGGGCATTCCGGGCGAGGAGATGTGGGTGTGGCTGCGGCTCAAGCTGCTCGCCGACGTCGGTCTCGTCGGCCTGCCCAATGCAGGCAAGTCGACCTTCATCAACCAGGTCTCGAACGCCAAGGCCAAGGTCGGCGCCTATGCCTTCACCACGCTCATTCCCAAGCTGGGCGTGGTTCGCCACAAGGGCCGTGAATTCGTGCTGGCCGACATCCCCGGACTGATCGAAGGGGCGGCAGAGGGTGCAGGGATCGGTGATCGCTTCCTGGGCCACATCGAGCGGTGCCGGGTGCTGATCCATCTGATCGATATATCGGGAACCGGCGAGCAGGACCCGGCCGAAGCCATGCGCGTGGTCGAAGAGGAGCTTGCCGCATACGGGGCGGGCCTCGAAGACAAGCCGCGGCTCGTCGCGCTCAACAAGCTCGATCTTGCCGACAAGGAACTGGCCGAGGGCTTTACCCAGGAACTCAAGGCAGCGGGTGCCCAAGAAGTCTTCCCGATTTCGGGTGCGACCGGCGAAGGGGTCGAAGCGCTGATGGATGCCGTGCTGCAATATCTGCCCGACCGGACCAATACCGAAACCAAGGGCAATGAGGTCGAGGATATCCATGGTGATGACGTCGACGATTGGTCGCCGCTCGACTGAGGCTTAGCCGCCGATAGAATTTCGTCATTCACGCCGGGCTGCGAATTTCGCTAAGGGAGGCAGCGATGCAGAGCCTTGCCGATCTCGTGAAATGTCGCCGCCTGGTGGTGAAGGTCGGCAGCGCCTTGCTGGTCGAGCGTGGGGAACCGCGCGAATATTGGCTCAGCATGCTGGCGCAGGATCTGTGGGCGCTGCGCCAGGAAGGGCCGGAGATCGTCGTGGTCAGCTCAGGCGCAATTGCGCTGGGCGCGGCCAAGCTGGGCCTGCCCGATGGCGGGCGCCGGAACCTTGCGGATGCGCAGGCGGCGGCGGCGGTCGGACAGATCGAGCTGGCGCGGCTGTGGTCGGGCGCCTTGGCCGAGTTCGACATGACCGCGGCACAGATGCTCGTGACGCTGGAGGATCTCGAGGATCGGCGGCGCTATCTCAACGCTTCGGCCACCTTGGCCCGGCTGATCGAGGCCGGTGCAATCCCCGTGGTGAACGAAAACGACAGCGTTGCGACCGAAGAGATCCGCTTCGGCGACAACGACCGGCTGGCGGCGCGCGTGGCGCAGGCCGCGGGCGCCGATGCGGTTTTGCTACTGTCCGATGTCGACGGGCTCTACGACCGCGATCCGCGCGAGCAGGACGCGGAGCTGGTCGAACGCGTCGATGGCATCACGCCCGAAGTGCTGGCGATGGCGAGCGGTGCCTCTTCCTCAGGTCTCGGTTCGGGCGGAATGCGCTCGAAACTGCATGCCGCGCAGATCGCCGAGCGGGCGGGAATAACGCTCGCGATCATCAACGGCACGCAGGAATCGCCGATCGCGAACGCGGTCGCCGCGGATCTGGGTACGGTGTTCCTGCCGCAACGCGCCGACGGCGCGCGCAAGGCCTGGCTCGGCGGGCGGATCGCGCCCAAAGGGACCGTCCGTGTCGACAAGGGTTGCGCCGAGGCGCTGAAGGGCGGGGCGAGCCTCCTCGCTGCGGGCGTGGTCGGCGTATCGGGAGCGTTTCAGCGCGGCGACCTCGTCAGCGTGATCGCCCTGTCGGGTGAGAAGCTGGCGCAAGGCCTCGCCGAATATGGCGCGGACGAGGTGCAGGCGATCGCCGGAAAACGCGCCGACGAGCAGGCCGAGCGGCTGGGCTATGCGCCGCGCTCGGCAGTGATCCACCGCGATCACATGGTGCTGCTGTGACCCTCGAGCAGCCGATCGCGATTACCGGCGGGACGGGCTTCGTCGGTCAGGCCGTGCTCGACGTTGCGGGCGAGAATGGCGTGATGATCGAAGCCTTGGCGCGGAAGCACAGCGATCGCCAGCACTCGCGGGTCGAATGGGTGCTGGGCGATCTTCACGACCAGAAAGCGCTCGACCGGCTGGCCGCGGGCGCAAGGGCAGTGATCCATATCGCCGGGCTGACCAACACACCCGACCCGGCGCAGTTCGCACGAGTCAATGTCGAGGGCACAGCCAATGTCATTGCCGCGGCGAAACGCGACGGGGTAAAGCGCTTTGTCTTCGTATCCTCGCTGTCGGCGCGCGAACCTCAGCTGTCACGCTATGGTGCATCGAAAGCCGAGGCCGAGGAACTGGTCAAGGCGAGCGGGCTCGACTGGACGATCGTGCGCCCGCCAGCGGTCTATGGCCCGCGCGATGTAGACATGTTCGAACTGTTCAGGACCGCAAAGTGGGGCGTGGTCCCGCTGCCCCCGCGAGGCGCGACATCGATCATACATGTCCACGATCTTGCCCGCCTCCTGTTGTCGCTCGTCGGGTCCTCGAACGGCGCCGCGACAGGACCGATGAGCAAGCAAACCTACGAGCCAGACGACGGGCGCGAGGGCGGCTGGAGCCACAAGGAACTGGCGCGTGCCATCGGCCAGGCGATGGGAAGTCGCGTTCTAGCACCCCATCTGCCCAAACCCGTCCTCGAAGGTGCGGCGCGGCTCGACCGCTTGTTCCGCCGTGGGGGCGCCAAGCTGACGGCGGACCGGGTCGGATACATGTGTCACCCCAATTGGGTCGCGCGGTCCGACAAGGCGGTGCCAACGTCGATCTGGGCGCCCCGGATCGAGGGCGAGGTCGGGTTGCGGCAGACCGCAGCGTGGTACCGCAAGGAAGGCTGGCTCTAGCCGCGCCGTTTACCTTTTGGTGGACTCTCCATAGTGTTGCCCCGGGATTGCGAATCGCGATGACGGCAATTGTCGGATCGGCGAATCACGAGAAGGGGAAATCATGAAGAAAATCATTGCAGTAGCTATTCTGGCAACTGTCGCAGCGTGTTCACAAGGCGAGCAAGCTGCGGAACCGGAAGCTACCGAGGCCGCGGCCGAACCTGCTGCCGAAGTCATGGCTGCCGACGGCGGAACGCCCTATGGCAATTTCAAGGTCACGCTCGCAGACGGGACGGTGCTGACGGAAGAAGTCCGCGCGGACGGGACTTACACCTCGATGTCGGGCGACGGCGAGACCCGCACCGGCACCTGGGTCCAGAAGCCCGGCGAATATTGCACGACTTCGAGCGAGGAAGGTGCGACCGAGCGCTGCCACAAGGAATCGGTCGATGCCAACGGCGTTTGGACTTCGGTCGATCCAGATGGAGAGACCGCGACCGTCGAACGGATTGCAACCATCGAGTGACCAGGCGAAGGGGGCGTTCTGTGGAGCGCCCTCTCCGGCTCGAATGCAGGTCCGTCGCCTGATTTCAGGTCCTAGGGCTTGGATGGATCCGGCCTGGCGAGCCAGACGCCCCAGGCATTATGCAGCGCGCCATCGCTTGGCCGCTCGAATGGGAAGGCCCATCTGCCGATCGTTTCCTGCGCATTCGGCCCGGTGAACAAGCCGGTGAAATAATTCGGACCTTCCAGCGTGGTATCGAATTTCCCCGCGTAGGATTGCGATCCGACCGAGAACACCGTTTCGGTAAAGAACAATGTTGCGAGCGGGAAATCTTCCCACTCGATGAGTTCGGGAGTGATCGAGCCTGAGAGCTTACCCGCCCCGAAGTCGAAATCGAGGCTGACTGACCCCGAGATTGCCGATGGAACAGTCCCGCCGATCAGCCCATCCTCGAGCCTGATGTCGCTGGTGCCGTAAATCGCGCCCGAATAAGTAGCTTTGCCCGCGGTCGGGACAGCACCATTGGGCGTAACCTGACCGAAAGCGGTGTAGCTGGCATCGTCCCAATAAGCTCCAGTTCCCTTTCCCCACAGCGCTACGTTGGAGTAGCTGTATTTCCTTTCGCCCTCGGCGTCAGGCACTGAAACAACGTGAAAGAAGCTATCGTCGTTCGCCGGTCCGAAGTTGAAGTATTTGGGCCCCCATTTGCTTGCCGGGTAGGAATCGCTCTCACGCAGCTGCTGGTTGGAAAGTTCGGATGTCGAAACGCTGTAGGTCTTTGACGAGGGGTCATAGGCGATCGAGAATTGCTGTTCCGCGTCACCGGCCGTCAGTGCGGTGATACTGGCCGATGTCGGATCGGCCAGTATCACCGACTGGTCCCCCAATGGTGGCGGGGGAGGTGGCGGTGGAGGCGGTGGCGGTGGAGGAGGAGGGGGCGCGACTACGTTTCCGCCAGAAGCAGAATTCACCGAGCCACTCGAGCCTCCGCAAGCCGCGAGGCCGACCGCAAGAATTACCAGGCCAATGGGATTGGCGATTTTCGAGACACGCATACTTTCCTCCTCGAATCTGGAGCAGGAAAGAATCCTCTGCCGTCCCGCGGCACTTGTCGCCGAAGGAACGCTGATCTTTTTGTGATGGTCACACGATCTTTATCGAATGACCGCGCTGGCGTTCCTAGAGGAAGGGCTCGTAGCCGGGCGGCAAGTCGCCGTCTTCGGTTAGCGGCGTGTGGATGCCGCATTCGGTCTTGTCCCAGCCTTTCCAGCGGCCCGAGCGCGGGTCTTCGCCGGGCGCGACCTTGTGGGTGCAGGGGCTGCAACCGATCGACGGAAAGCCCTTCTCCACCAGTGGGTGGCGCGGCAGGTCGTGCTGGATGAAATAGGCCTCGATCTGGCTGGCATCCCAGTCGATCAGCGGGTTGATCTTGAGGCGACCCTGTTCGTCCGACGTGTCGATCTCGAACCGCGGCAAGTTCGCGCGCGTCGATGACTGGAACGACTTGCGACCGGTAAAGCTGGCGTCGAAATCCGCCATCGCCTTGGCCAGCGGTCTGACCTTGCGCAGATCGCAGCAGCCGTCAGGATCGTAAGACCAGCGCAGGCCGGTTTCGTCCTGCGTGGCGAGATCGTTCGGCTCGGGCGTCAGGTCGCGCACATCGGTGAGGCCGAGGCGCTCGGCGATCAGGCGCCGGTACTCGAGCGTTTCGGGGAAATGCTTGCCGGTCTCGAGGAACAGGACCGGGATCGAGCGATCGACTTCGGCAAGGAGGTGCAGCAGAACCGCGCTCTCCGCCCCGAAGCTCGACACGGCCGCAATGTCACCCGCCAATCCGTCGCGGATCACCGCCTCGAGCATTTCCTGCGTCGAGGACCCGCGAAACATGCGGTTCAGCCGAACGGCATCGTGCTCGGAAAAGCGTGGACCGGTATCGATCCGGTCGATCGCCCTGAATTCAGTCACGAGCTTGTTCATGGCCTCCTCCTTGGTGGCGCAGCGCCCAGATCGGCGTGCCCGCGTCGGTGGTTGCCTGGTAGACATGCGGCCAGGTGTCGAATGCGGCCCTGGCATCGGCCTCGTTGAGCGGCTTGTCGGGCGCGAAGGCATCGAACCCGCAGCGACGCAGATTGTTGAGCTGATCGACCAGCACATCGCCCACCGCGCGCAATTCGCCAGCGTAGCCCGCTTCGCGCAAAATACGGGCGGCCGAATAGCCGCGTCCGTCGCCGAAATTGGGGAAATTCACCTCGACCAGCGCCAGCCGGTCAAGATGCGGCAAGAGGTCGCGGGCATCGTCACCCGGTTCGATGCGAACGGCATTGGCGTTCGACTGGTCGAGAAAGGAGTCGACCGTCACCGTGCCGTGGTCGGCCGGCTCGTCGTCACGAAAGCGGAACTGCACCTCGTCGGGGCTGCGGCCGAGATCGTCAGCCATGCGCGCCTCCCCTGGCGACCGGTGGCTTGGCCCAATCGTCACCCATAAAGCGCCTCCTTGAAGCTATCCATGCCGACCCGGCGATAGGTATCGAGGAAGCGTTCGCCGTCCTCGCGCTGCGCCAGATAGACCTCGGTCACTTTTTCGACCGCATCGACGATGCCGTCCTCGTCGAAGCCGGGGCCGGTGATCTTGGCGAGCGAAGTGTCCTGCGCCTCGCTGCCACCAAGCAGCAGCTGGTAGTTCTCGACGCCCTTCTTATCGACGCCGAGGATGCCGATGTGGCCCGCGTGGTGATGCCCGCAGGCATTGATGCAGCCCGAGATCTTGAGCTTGAGTTCGCCCAGCTCCTCGGTCCGGCCCTTCGCAGCGAACCGCTCCGCGATTTTTTGCGCAACCGGGATCGAACGCGCATTGGCGAGGCTGCAATAGTCGAGCCCCGGGCAGGCGATGATATCCTCGATCGTGTCGAGATTGGGCGCACCCAGGCCGGCCGCGTCGAGGCGGCTCCACAGCGCCTGCAGATCGGCGATCCTCAGATGCGGCAGGACGACATTCTGCGTGTGCATGACGCGCAATTCGTCGAAGCTGTATTCCCGGGCGAGTTCCGCCATCAGGTGCATCTGTTCGGCGCTGGCATCGCCTGGAATGCCGCCAACCGGCTTGAGGCTGATCACCGCGCTGACATAGGCGTCATGCTTGTGGCAGACGGTGTTGCGATCGACCCACAGCGCGAAGTCGGGGTCCGAACGGTCGACGGTCTTGGGGCCATCCTCGAACGCAGGATCGGTGAAGAAGGTCTTGATCCGTTCGAGCTCGGCCAGCGGCGGTTCGATGCCCTGGTCCAGCAGGTGCGCGAATTCCTTCTCGACCTGACGAGTGTATTCCTCCGCGCCCAGTTCGTGGACGAGGATCTTGATCCGCGCCTTGTACTTGTTGTCGCGCCGACCATAGCGGTTGTAGACGCGCAGGCACGCCTCGGCGTAGGTGATCAGCTGGTCGAGCGGCACGAACTCGCGAATGCAGGGCGCAATCATCGGGGTGCGGCCCATGCCGCCACCGACATAGAAGGCCGCGCCCAGTTCGCCCGCATCATTCTTGACGATCTGGACGCCGATATCGTGCAGTTTCATGGCCGCGCGATCGGTATCCGAGGCGATCACCGCGATCTTGAACTTGCGCGGCAAGTACATGAATTCCGGGTGGAAACTCGACCATTGGCGCAACAGTTCTGCATAGGGCCGCGGATCGAGCAGCTCGTCCGCGGTCGCACCTGCGAAATGGTCCGAACTGATGTTGCGGATGCAATTGCCGCTGGTCTGGATCGCGTGCATCTCGACCGAGGCGAGATCGGCCAGGATATCGCCAGCGTCCTCCAGCTTGATCCAGTTGTACTGGATATTCTGGCGCGTGGTGAAATGGCCGTAACCGCGATCGTACTTGTCGGCGATGTCGGCCAGCATATGCATCTGGCGCGAATTGAGCGTGCCATAGGGGATCGCGACGCGCAGCATGTAAGCGTGCAGCTGGAGGTAGAGGCCGTTCATCAGCCTCAGCGGCTTGAACTGGTCTTCCGACAGCTTGCCTTCGAGGCGGCGGCGTGCCTGGTCGCGAAACTCGGCGACGCGCGCATCGACCATTTCCTGGTCGTATTGGTCGTAAAGGTACATCAGATCACCCAGTCGCCGATGGTCGGATCGGCAGGCTTGAGGGTAAGGTCAGGGCGGACGGTTGGACCGAGCGCGCGCACGCGGTCCTTGATATGCGCGGGGCGAACGCCGTTGTCGTCGCGGGTGGCGTCGATCGCATAGGGGACGTTGACGCGGCGCGACGCCTCCTCGCGCTGGGCGATTTCCTCGGCGCGGTCGCCGACATCGACGGCGTTGTCGACGTGGAGCGACCAGCCTGCGCCATCCCACCAGACGACAGCGCCGGTCTTGAGGTCGTTGCCTGTCAGGATCCTCACAGGTCCGCCTCCAGCGCCAGACCGGCAAGGGCGAGGTCGCCGCCACTCAGGGGGTCATGGGATCGCGCAGCGACCTCGCCGATCATGATCAGGGCGGGACTGGTCACCCGTTCACGTGATACCAAGTCGGGGAGGCCCGCCAGCGGTGCGCGCAACACGCGCATCTCGGGGCGGGCGGCATTTTCGATCACGGCGACGGGCATGTCGGGGGCCAGCCCGTCTTCCATCAGCTTCTCGGCTATTTGCGGGGCGGTCTTCACGCCCATGTAGATCACGAGCGTGCGGCCCTTGCCGGCGAGGCCGGTCCAGTCCTGTTCGGACAGGCCCTTGCACTGGCCGGCGACGAAGCTGACGATGCTGGAGGCCTCGCGGTGGGTGAGCGCGATCTGCGCGGCGGCAGCAGCGCCGTTGGCGGCGGAAATGCCGGGGACGATCTCGACCGGCACACCGGCGGCGATGGCAGCTTCCGCTTCCTCGCCTCCGCGTCCGAAGATCAGCGGGTCGCCGCCCTTCAATCGCACGACGTCGCGCCCGGCCTTGGCCTCGCGCACGAGCAATGCGTTGATGTCCTGCTGCGGCAGCGTGTGTTTGGAGCGGCGCTTGGCGACCGAGATCAGCTCGGCATCGGTTCGGGCGAGCGCAAGGATCGCTGGATCGACCAAGCCGTCGTGCACGATGATCTGGGCCCGTTCGATCAGGCGGGCCGCTTTCAATGTCAGCAGGTCCGGGTCGCCCGGGCCCGCGCCGACGAGGTAGATGGTTCCGACATTTGCCATGCGGCGAATATCGGCTGCCGCCCTTCAACCCTCCAGCGAGAATGGATTGCAGATCGGGTAGTGATGCTTTTGAAAGAGCGCGTTCTAGACCTAGAAGCTATTTTTTAGAGCGTGCTTCTTCCCTCGCAGCGAGCGCTTCGATCAGCCGTTCGAACTGCTTGTTGTTGCGCAGATTGATATCGCGCTGAGGGAAGGGGATCTCGATATCATTCTCGGCGAATAGCCGCCACAGGTTCTTCAGGACTGCCGAGCGAATATTGCCGACGCCTTCTTCGGGATCATTGATCCAGACCTGCAGGATGAAGTTGACCGAGCTGTCGCCATATTCATGGAGCCAGGCAGTGGGCGGCGGCGACTTGAGCACCCGATTGCTCATCTTAGCTGCCTCCAGCATCAGGTCCTCAGCGACTTCGATATCGCAGGAATAGCTGACGCCGACCGGAATCTGCATCCGCACGTTCTTGGACGAATAGGACCAGTTCTCGACCTGGTTGACCATCAGGTTTTCGTTCGGAATCAGATACTCGCGCTGGTCGCGCGTGGTCACCGAAACCGCCCGGATGCCGATCTTGCGGATCTGGCCGAAGGTCTCGTTCCCCGACATGTCGGTCACCGCGATGACGTCGCCCGGCTTGATCGACTTGTCCATCAGCAGGATTATCCCGGCGATCAGGTTGCCGAAGGTCTTCTGCAGGCCGAAACCGATGGCAAGACCGAAGGCCCCGGAGAAGACGGCCAGCGCGGTAAGGTCGATTCCCAGCAAGTCGATGCCGACGAAGAAGGCCGCGCCCCAGATCGCGATCGTCAGCAGCTTTTCCGCGAGCAGCTGCTGCGTGCTGTCGAGCTTGGTCATGCGCCGCAGCGCCGACCGGCTTGCCCGCGTTACCAGCCAGGCAAAGCCGATGACGAGCAGGAAGATGGCGAAGACGATAAGCGCATCCCACAAGGAGACGCGCATGTCCCCCACGCTCAGCGCCATCGCATCGAGCGTGTCGACGACGCCTGCGGCAGTTTCGCTTTTCGACGCGACCGCTTCCTTGATCCCCTCGGACGCCGCGATTTCCTCTTTCTGCGGCGCCTCGGCTCCAAGACTCCAGGCCTGGCCGGGCTGCGGCGGCTCCGCAGTCGGTGTTGCTGCGCCTTCTGGGGTGGTCGGGACGGTCATGCTTCTCCCATCGCGGCAAATCCGCGGGCAAGGTCTTCGATCAGGTCTGCTGGATCTTCTAGCCCGATCGAAAGCCGGATGCCTAGGGCGTCTTCGGGATCGCAGCCATCCGGCGGCCATCGCATGGCGTCGCGGATGTGTGCCGGATCGAAGGGTATGGCGAGGCTTTCGAAACCGCCCCAGCTATAGCCAATCCCGAACAGCTCCAGCTTGTCGACGAAGCGCGCGCGCGCGGCATTGTCGGCACCCTTGAGAATGAAACTGAAGAGGCCGCAGCCCCCGGTGAAATCGCGTTGCCACAGGTCGTGACCCGGTGCGCCGGGGAGGAGCGGGCAGAGGACCTGCGCGACCTCCGGCCGGGCCGCGAGCCATTCGGCAATTGCCAGCGCGCTCCGAGTGGATTGCTCAAGGCGAACGCCCATGGTCCTGAGGCCGCGCAAGGCGAGGGAGGCATCGTCGGGCGAAACCACCTGCCCAAGTTGCTGGCTGGTCTGCCGCAGCCGGCGATAGAATTTATCGCCTGCACTGGCCGAACCCATCATCAGGTCGGAATGCCCGCCGACATGCTTGGTCAGGCTCATCACGCTGATGTCGCAGCCTTTTTCAAGTCCTGCAAAACCGAGCGAGGATGCCCAGGTGTTGTCGAGCAGGCTGACCGCGCCCTTGTCGCGCGCGATCCGGGCGAGCGCCGGAATGTCGCACACTTCCATCGTCAGGCTGCCCGGGCTTTCGAGCCATACCGCCTTGGTGCGTTCGCAGAACGCGGCTTCGTAGGCGTCGAGATCGAGCGGGTCGAAGAAACGGTGCTCGACCTCCCAGCGCTTGAGCAGGCCCTGCGCCATCATCCGCGACGGCTCGTAGGAATTGTCGCTAATGAGCAGCACGTCGCCCGGGCGCAGTACAGCCATCAGCGCGCCTGCGATCGCAGCGACCCCGCTGGGATATAGCGTGGTGCCGAATGCGCCGGGTTCAAGCTCGGTGATGGCCTCGGCGAGCGCCCATTGCGTCGGGGCGCCGCGGCGGCCGTAGTAGAAGCGGCCGTCCTCGTTCCGCGGCCCTTCCGCCTTGCGCGATGCCTCGTCGGGATAGAGATGGGTGCTGGCGCGATAGACGGGCGGGTTGACTACGCGTCCGCCGGTCCATTCCGGCTTGCGGCCCACTTCGACCAGCCGGGTCGCTGGCCTGTGCTGCTTGTCCCCATCTCCGCCGCTCACTGCGCTGCTCCCGTCGCCTTGGGCGTCGCAGGATCGCTGCCCCAGTCGCTCCAGCTGCCGTCATAGAGCGCGGTTTCGCTATGACCAAGCAGGTGGATCGCAAGCAGCAACACACAGGCAGTCACGCCGCTGCCGCAAGTGGCCGTGACCGGCCGCGCGGGATCGATACCGGCGGCGTCGAACAGCTCGCGCAATTGGTCGCGCGATCGGAAGGTGCCGTCCGCGTTGTAGAGCTGGGTGAACGGGAGGTTGCGCGACCCCGGGATGTGCCCGGTGGGGAGATTGTGGATCGTGTCCACGGTCTCGCCGCTGAAGCGACCGCCATCACGCGCATCGACCACCTGTTCGGCGCCGCTCTCGACATTGCCGAGCATATCGGATTTGAAGCGTATGCACGCGGGCGGCTGGAGCTCGAAGGGCGGGGCAGGCGCAATCGCCGGCTCGCCGCTCTCCAGTGCCCGCTCCTCCGCCTTCCATTTGGCCAGCCCGCCATCGAGCACTGCGACCTGCTGCATTCCGTGAACGTGCGCGAGATACCACGCGCGCGCCGCGGTTTTTACCGCGCTGTCATCGTAGAACACCACGCGGGTCGAGGGCGAAACGCCAAGAGAGGCGAGCCGCTCGGCCAATTGGTCGGGCCGCGGCAGGGCGGACGGAACCGGTGAAGTCGCATCGACCAGGCTGCCGATATCGAGGAAGCGTGCGCCGGGGATATGGCCGGCAAGATATTCGGCCCGTTCATCGCGACCCGCACCGGGCAGATGCTTGGTTGCATCCACGACGACCAGATCGGGCGCGCCCAGCGCCTCGGCAAGCCACTGCGTACTGACCAAAGTGTCCATCTGCTGCGGCGTAGACTGACCTCGCCTGCGCGTCGAGAGGCAACGGAAACTCCGGGGAAAATCCGGTCAGGCGAGCGCCTTGGCACGGACCCCGTCATAGCTCCCGGGCGGACCATCGAGCGAAAGCGGCTGGAAGCGGCTGCCCATGGGATCGCTTGGCACTCCGACGACGAAGGTGCGGGCGACCGGTTCGATCGCATCGCTTCCGACCCGGACGCGCACGAGCGGAACCACCGCCGGCAGCTTGCCATGCGCGAAGATCGACAATTCGCGCAGCGGAACCTGCAGCGTGCCGGTTATCGTGCGGCTCTGGTGCGGGCCGATGCGCTCGATCGTCTCAAGCAATTCGATCTGGCTGTCGGGCCCTGCCAACTGAGCGGTCTCCGACGCCTCGCGATTGGCGCTGGTGATGTCGGCATGCACGGCGAGGTCGCGCAACGCGCGGTCGCCGCGATTGGCGATATTGAGGTGATATTTCACCGACAGCATCATCATGCTGCGGCTCACCCGTTCGACCTCGAAGATCAGTTCGAAACGAGGCTTTTCCGTAGATGCTTGGAGCGAACCGGCGACAGGTTCGCCCACGATCGGCCGTTCGATCTGCGGTGGCGGTGCATCCGCACGGCGCCGCAGCAGGAAAATGCCGCTGCCTACGGCGACCAACAGAACCAGCGCCCCCAGCAGCCAGGGCCAGATCGGGCCGCCGTCGGCCTGGTCGGCGACTTCGGTGAGCGGCGCTGCAGGCTCCGCAGCGGTCGTCGGAATTGCGGCGGGGTTCTCACCCGTCGGCGGCAACGGCTGCGGCGCAGGAGGCTCGACCGGTGGGGGAATCTCGCGCAGGACCTCGCCTTGCGCCGGCTGTGTGGCGCGCGGGGTGGGAGTCGCGATCGGTTGAACGCGGGGCTGAGCGGCAGCCGCCGGTCGCGGCGTCGGGGTGGTCGTTGGTGCCGGTGTCGGCGCTGAGCTCGTGGCTCGAGGTGCCGGAGTCGGTCGGTCGGTCGGTATTGCGCGGGGACGCACGGGCACGACGCCGCTATCGTCGACCGGCCCCTCTACGTCGGGCGTCGGTGTCGATCCCGGCGGCAAATCGAAACTTTGCGCGGAGAGCGGCGTGGCGGCGAGCGAAATCGCAGCGAGGAAAAAGGCGAAGTGGGTACGCATGAAACAGGCTGAAACGGGTCTAAAACGATGTCGGCGCTGAATAGGCTCTGAATTCGGCGCGTCCAGCCGCTCTCTTGCGCTACGCGACGGATCGAGGCAACAGCGCGGCATGAGTGACACACCCCAAACCCTGCACCTGGGCCAGACCAGCGCGCCTCCCGCGTCTCCCGAGGAGGCGAAGCTGGATTACGTGCCCAATCCGCGCACGGGTACGCTGTATCTCGTGCGCTTTGCCGCGCCCGAGTTCACGTCTCTTTGCCCGGTGACAGGACAGCCCGATTTCGCGCATTTGGTGATCGACTATGCGCCGGGTGAGACGATCGTCGAGTCGAAGAGCCTCAAGCTGTTCCTCGGCGCGTTTCGCAATCACAGCGGTTTTCATGAGGATGTGACCGTCGGGATCGGCCAACGGTTGGCCGACGAGATGAAGCCCAGATGGCTGCGTATCGGCGGTTACTGGTACCCCCGAGGGGGGATTCCGATCGACGTCTTCTGGCAGACCGGTGCTGCCCCCGAAGGACTATGGGTACCCGATCAGGGTGTCGCACCCTATCGCGGGCGCGGTTAGGCACAGTCACACCGGGGGATTCAGACCCTGGGATACCTGTGACAAGCAGTCGCAACCGATTATGCATGCTGGATGGCAACCGGCACGCTGATTTCGCTCACGCTCTATTTTATCCTGATGCTCGCCATCGGGCTCTACGCCTGGCGAAAGTCGACGGCCGATAGCGAGGGATACTTGCTCGGCGGCAGGCAACTTTCTCCTGCTGTAGCGGCGCTGTCGGCGGGCGCATCGGACATGTCGGGCTGGCTGCTGCTCGGCTTGCCCGGAGCGCTCTATGCAGCGGGGCTGGTCGAAGCGTGGATCGGTATCGGCCTGTTCGTCGGCGCTCTGGTCAACTGGATCGTTGTCGCGCCGCGCCTGCGCGAACAAACCGTCAGCTATGGCAATGCGCTGACCATCCCCGAATTCCTTGCCAACCGCTTCCCTGACAAGGCGGTCACGCTGCGCCTCGCAAGCGCGGTGATCATCGTCACCTTCTTCGCGGTATATACGGCTGCCGGCCTGGTCGGCGGCGGCAAGTTGTTCGAAACCGCGTTCCCCGCGCTACTCGACAATCTCGGCGTCGGGATGAGCGACTACATGCTCGGCGTATGGATCACAGCAGGCGTGGTCCTGGCCTATACGATGGTGGGTGGGTTCCTGGCAGTGAGTCTGACCGACTTTGTCCAGGGCTGCATCATGGTCGTGGCGCTGGTACTGATGCCGCTGGTGGTGATGTTCGGTCCGGGCGGGGCCTCGGGTGCATCGATAGCGGCGGTGCCGCAGGCGGGTTTCCTCAGCCTGACCGAAGGACTGACCTTCATCGGGTTTCTTTCCGCGGTGACCTGGGGGCTTGGCTATTTCGGGCAGCCGCACATCATCGTGCGCTTCATGGCGATCCGCAGCGTCGCTGACGTGCCGACCGCGCGCAACATCGGCATGACCTGGATGGGCGTCGCCCTGCTCGGCGCGATCGGGGTGGGGATTGCGGGCCGCGCCTATGTCGAGCGCAATGGGCTGGTGGTCGAAGATCCGGAAACGATTTTCATCGTGCTGGCCGGCCTGCTGTTCCACCCGCTGGTGACCGGCTTCCTGCTGGCGGCGCTGCTAGCCGCGATCATGAGCACGATTTCATCGCAACTGCTGGTTGCTTCCAGTTCGCTGACCGAGGACTTCTATCGCCTGTTCTTCCGCAAGCAGGCGAGCGAGCGCGAGATGGTCAATGTCGGGCGGCTGTGCGTGCTGCTGGTGGCGCTGGGCGCGATTGCCATCGCTGCCGATCCTGACAGCGAGGTGCTGGGCTTGGTATCCAATGCCTGGGCCGGGTTTGGCGCGGCTTTCGGTCCCCTGATCATTCTCTCGCTCACCTGGAAGCGAATGACAGGAGCGGGGGCGGTTGCAGGGCTGGTGACCGGCGCGGCGGTGGTGATTCTCTGGATATCGCCCGGCCCTGACGGCAAGCCTCTGGGCGATCCCCGGATTTACGAGATCATTCCGGGCTTCGTCGCGGCATGGCTGGCGATCGTTCTCGTCAGTCGAGCGACGCAGGCTGCGGCGGGCGTGCAGCCCGATCAGGCCGAGGGCACAAGCTAACCGGTATCGTCGACCACTGTTTCCATGACCACGAAGCTTGATGTGCTGGCGACGTGCGGCAGGCTGGAGATCTTCTCGCCCAAGACTTCACGGTAGGCGGCGATATCCGAAGTCCTGACCTTGAGCAGGTAATCGAAATTTCCCGCGATCATGTGGCATTCCTCGACTTCCCGGATCCGGCTGACCCCCTGCCGAAATTCCGCCAGCGCCTTCTCGCGCGTGTCGCTGAGCTTTACCTCGGCAAAGGCGACATGCGCCTCGCCCAGCATGCGGAAATCGACAACTGCGCGGAAGCCGCGAATGCAGCCGCTCTGGATCAGCCGTTTCAATCGCAACTGGCACGGCGTCTTGGATAGCCCGACCCGCTGGGCAAGTTCGGTGACGGTAATCCGGCCGTCAACGCGCAATTCCTCGACGATACGCCGATCGATACGGTCGAAACGACTATCCAGTGCAAAATTGATAGACATATAGCACGCTCACGTGATCGATTTTGGCGCCAGGCGATCGAACCTTATGCATATTTAGCCGAAATGCCTAGAACGATCGCAGTAATATCGCGCATTGCCCCCTTCAAGGATTGCGCCGTTGACCGAGTCCGCTTCGCGCTTGCCGTTTGCTCGTTTCGCCCCACCGATCAGCGCGGCCACGCCGCTGCGTCGCGCCATCACCATCGCATACCGATTGCCCGAGCCCGAAGCGGTCCTGCCACTGATCGAGGCGGCGCGCCTGCCGCAGGATCTGCGCGAGGAGATTGCGCAGACCGCCCGGCGACTGGTGGAGCGCCTCCGCAAGAAGGGCCAGCGCGGCGGGGTCGAAGGCCTGGTCAAGGAGTACTCGCTGTCGAGCGAAGAAGGCGTCGCGCTGATGTGCCTCGCCGAAGCTTTGCTGCGCGTGCCCGACAATGCGACCCGCGATGCCCTGATTCGCGACAAGATCGCACGCGGCGACTGGCGTTCGCACCTTGGCGACGGCCGGTCGATCTTCGTCAACGCCGCGACCTGGGGCCTCGTCGTCTCGGGCAAGCTGGTGACCCCGGTGCAGGAGCAAGGGCTCGGCGCATCGCTCAATGCCTTGATCAAGCGGGCGGGCGAACCGGTGATCCGCAGCGGCGTGAACATGGCGATGGAGATGATGGGCGAGCAGTTCGTCACCGGTGAGACCATCGCCGAGGCGCTGAGGCGCGCCCGCAAGCAGGAAGAGCTGGGCTTCAGCTACAGCTACGACATGCTCGGCGAAGCGGCGATGACGATGCACGATGCAGAGCGGTACTATGCCGACTACGAACGCGCGATCCACGCCATCGGCAAGGCTGCGGCCGGGCGCGGCGTCTATGAAGGGCCAGGCATCTCGATCAAGCTCTCGGCACTCCACCCGCGCTACCAGCGGGCGCAGGCCGACCGCGTCATGGGCGAGCTGCTGCCCAAGGTGCGCGCGCTCGCGCTGATGTCGAAGGGCTATGACATCGGGTTCAACATTGATGCGGAAGAGGCAGACCGGCTCGAACTGTCGCTCGACATTCTCGAGGCCCTGGCGTTCGATCCCGAGCTTGCCGGTTGGCAGGGGCTGGGCTTCGTCGTGCAGGCCTATGGCAAGCGTTGCCCCTTCGTGATCGACTGGATCGTCGACCTTGCTCAGCGCTCGGGCCACCGGATCATGGTACGGCTGGTCAAGGGCGCCTATTGGGACAGCGAGGTCAAGCGCGCCCAGGTTGAGGGGCTGGCCGACTTTCCGGTTTACACGCGCAAGGTCCACACCGATGTCAGCTACATCGCCTGCGCCCGCAAGCTGCTCGCTGCACGGAGCCACGTGTTCCCGCAGTTCGCGACACACAATGCGCAGACGCTGGCGACCATCTATCACCTGGCAGGCGATGCTTTCGTCACCGGAGATTACGAATTCCAGTGCCTCCACGGCATGGGCGAAGCGCTCTATGAAGAGGTGGTCGGCGAGGACAAGCTCGACCGGCCGTGCCGTATTTATGCCCCGGTCGGGACGCATGAGACCTTGCTCGCCTATCTCGTGCGGCGCCTGCTCGAGAACGGCGCCAATTCTTCCTTCGTCAATCGCATCTGGGACGAGGACGTCTCGGTCGCGGATCTGGCGGTCGATCCGGTCGACGAAGCCGCGGCGATCGATCCGCCCGGGTCGACCCATCCTCTGATCAGGCTCCCGCGCAAGCTCTATCCGGGGCGCGAGAACTCGCGGGGGCTCGATCTGTCGAACGAAGCCGTGCTCGAAGACCTTTCGGCCAGCCTGCGCGAGAGCGCGGGCGTCGATTGGCGTGCGGGACCGACGTTCGGGGCCGGGGATGCAACTGAACCCGTGACCAATCCTGCCGATAATCGCGATGTGGTCGGCCATGTCACCTGGGCGACCGAGCAGCAGGCGCTGCAGGCAACGGAAACCGCACAGCAAGCCTTTGCCGACTGGGCTGCGACCCCGGTCGCCGACCGGGCAGCCTGCCTCGATCGCGCCGCCGACGCGCTCGAAGCGAAGATGGAGCTGCTGCTCGGCCTGATCATGCGCGAGGCGGGCAAGTCTGCCGCCAATGCCATTGCCGAGGTACGCGAGGCAGTCGATTTCCTGCGCTACTATGCCCAGCAGGCGCGCGAGGGGCTGTCGGGCGCCCAAGCAGTCGGCCCGATGGTCTGTATCAGCCCGTGGAACTTCCCGCTGGCGATCTTCACCGGCCAGGTTGCCGCTGCACTGGTGGCAGGCAACACGGTGCTGGCCAAGCCGGCGGAGGAGACGCCGCTGATCGCCGCGCAGGCAGTCGATATCCTCCACCAGGCGGGCGTGCCGCAGGAAGTGTTGCAGCTGGTCCCGGGCGCGGGCGCGATCGGCGCTGCGCTGGTCGGCGCGCCGCAGACCTGCGGGGTCATCTTCACCGGATCGACCGAGGTCGCCAAGCTGATCCAGGCGCAACTTGCCGAGCGCGTGCTGCCCGACGGGGCACCGATTCCGCTGATCGCCGAGACCGGCGGCCAGAACGCCATGGTGGTCGACAGTTCGGCCCTACCGGAACAGGTGGTGCGCGATGTCATTGCCAGCGCCTTCGACAGCGCGGGTCAGCGCTGTTCGGCACTGCGCATTCTGTGCGTCCAGCAGGATATTGCCGACGAGCTGATGGAGATGCTGCACGGGGCGCTCGCCGAATTGCGCGTCGGGCCGACGGACGAGCTGCGCATTGATGTCGGTCCGGTGATCACCGCCGAGGCACGCGATACGATCTGCGATCATGTCGAGCGCATGCGCGCGGCCGGGCACAAGGTCGAACAGCTCGAACTCGGCGACAATACAGCGCATGGCACCTTCGTCGCGCCGACGATTATCGAGATCAGCGATATCGGGCAACTTGGCCGGGAAGTGTTCGGACCGGTGCTGCATGTGCTGCGCTATCGCCGCCGCGACCTCGACGAGGTGCTGCGCCAGATCAACGCCACCGGCTATGGCCTCACATTCGGACTGCACAGCCGGATCGACGAGACAATCGCTGCGGTCACAGCCGCGGCCGAGGTCGGCAATATCTACGTCAACCGCAACGTCATCGGCGCGATCGTCGGCGTCCAGCCCTTCGGCGGGCGCGGGCTATCGGGCACCGGGCCCAAGGCCGGCGGGCCGCTCTATCTCGGGCGGCTGGTCAATGGCGCCGCGAGCCAGGCCCCGGCGCTGGGGCAGGCGGTGGAGCTGCCGGGGCCGGTCGGCGAACGGAACATCTACTCTGTCCACCCGCGTGGGCGAGTGCTGCTGCTGGCCGCGACGCGGCCCGGGCTCGAGGCGCAACTGGAGGCTGTCCGGGCGACCGGGAACACCCCGGTCCTGCCGGATGACGAGCTGACCCGGCGCATTGCCGAGGGACTTCTTGACGGAAATTGCGTCCAGGTCGAGTGGGTGTCCGACTGGACTACCGTAGCGCCCTTCGCGCAGGTGCTGGTCGAAGACGCTGGCACGGATATACGCGATCACCTGCGCCAGATCGCAGCAAAGGCGGGGCCGATCCCCATCGTGCAATTGGGCGGTGCGGAAAGGCCCTATCGGACCGACTGGCTGCTCGAAGAAGTCTCGGTCTCGATCGACACTACTGCGGCAGGCGGCAATGCCAGCCTGATGGCTGTCGCCTAGACTGTGCGGAGATCGAGGGAGATGGTGCCGGCTGCAGGAGTCGAACCCGCGACCTGATGATTACAAATCAACTGCTCTACCAACTGAGCTAAGCCGGCGTTGTTTTCTCGTCCTATCACTGCGTTATTTGAGGACGGGAATCAGGAAGCGGTCCCCTAGTGCAAAGTTTTCTCGCCCTCAAGTAGCGAAGCGGTAGGGCAAACTAATATGCGCCGAATGTCCAGCCCTCTGTGCGCGCAATCTCGCGGGTAAGCCCAGCCGGTCGCCAGCGCGCAGGATCGTGAGCGACGCGGCGTAGCCAGGCGGCAGTGATCAGTGCGTCGGAGGAATGATCGTCGAGCGGGCCTTCGCCGCGCACCGGCGGCACCTCCCAGGTGGCGAGCGCGATGTTCAGGTCCTCGAACGTCCTGATCTTGCTGCGATTGGCGCCGACTCCCGCCTCTTTCGCCGCGAGCGAAGTGTAGATTTCGACGATGGCCGAACCGGAATCGGGGAGCGGGTCGACCGGCCATACCGGCACTTGCCCGGCCAGACGGTGCAGCAATCGCATCCCGGTGAGCGAGCTCTTGCCGACCTGCGCCGCGCCGACGAGGTTGAAATTGCTCACGGGGCGGCACCCTTGCTGGCGCTGCGCTGCCTCGGCACGGCGAAAGCGCCCCTCGCGGGTCGCGGCACCGGCCAGGTGGAAATACTTGCCCTCATCATCCCTGCCATGGCGGAAGTGGCGTCGCGCTTCTGGATGGGTAACGAAACTCGACGCCTCGAGATGCGGATCGCAGGCACAGATATCGTCGATCAATCGCCACAGCGAGCGTGCATCCCGTGGGCTGTCGTCCCAACCCGGAAAGAAGGCGCCCGCATCGGCGAAGGGTAACGAAATGCCAAGGTCCATCCCGACCAGCGTGTCTTGAGGGAGGTCGAGCAGGATGGCGAGAACCTCCTCGCGTGCCCATCCGCGTGGCGGCGGTTCGACCAGCACCGGCGGGCCGCCATCGGCATGCGCCAGCCCCAGCGCGATCCCCTTGTGCCGCTCGCCCTTCGCGCCCGACCAGTCGATGGCGAGGAAATGGGTGAAGCGCGGCGATCTCACTGGCCGCGTTCGCGCCGCAGCTTGTCCCAATATTCGATGCGCTCTTTCACCTTGCGCTCAAACCCGCGTTCGACCGGGGTGTAATAGGTCTGCGGTTCCATGCCTTCAGGCCAGTAATTCGCGCCCGAGAAGCCTTCGTCGGCGTCGTGGTCGTAGGCGTAACCCTGGCCATAGCCGATCTCCTTCATCAGCTTGGTCGGTGCATTGAGGATGCTCTGCGGCGGCATCAGGCTGCCGGTTTCGCGGGCGGACTTGAACGCGGCCTTCTGCGCGGCATAGGCGGCGTTCGATTTGGGCGCGGTGGCGCAATAGAGGCAGGCCTGGACCACCGCCAGCTCGCCCTCGGGCGAACCGAGGAAATCGTAGGCGTCCTTCGCCGCGAGGCATTGCACCAGCGCATTGGGATCGGCGAGGCCGATATCCTCGCTCGCAAAGCGGACGAGGCGACGCAGCACGTAGAGCGGCTCTTCGCCGGCTGTCAGCATGCGCGCGAGGTAGTAGAGCGCGGCCTGCGGGTCGCTGCCGCGCAGGCTCTTATGGAGCGCGCTGATGAGGTTGTAGTGCCCTTCGCGGTCCTTGTCGTAGACCGCTACCCGGCGCTGGAGGAACTTGCCGAGCGCTGCGGGGTCGAGGGGTTCCGCGATCTGCGCGTTGTAGAGTGTTTCGGCCTGGTTGAGCAGGAAACGTCCGTCGCCATCGGCGCTGGCGACGAGGGCCGCGCGCGCTTCGCCGGTGAGGGGTAGGGCGCCTTCGAGAGCCTCGGCGCGGTCGAGCAGCTTGCCCAGCGCCTCGCTGTCGAGCCGTTCGAGGATCAGCACCTGCGCGCGGCTCAGCAGCGCGGCGTTGAGTTCGAAGCTGGGGTTCTCGGTGGTCGCACCGACCAGCGTCACCGTGCCGCGCTCGACAAACGGGAGAAATCCGTCCTGTTGCGCGCGGTTGAAGCGGTGGATCTCGTCCACGAACAGCAGGGTCTTTTGCCCCGCCTGGGCGGCGCGGTCGGCCTCGGCAAAGGCTTTCTTGAGATCGGCGACGCCCGAAAACACCGCGCTCACCGCGACGAAGCGCATTCCCACGGCATCGGCGAGCAGCCGCGCGATGGAGGTCTTGCCGGTGCCGGGCGGGCCCCACAGGATCATCGAAGAGAGGCGACCGGCGGCGACCATGCGCCCGATCGCACCTTCGGGGCCGGTCAGGTGCTCCTGCCCGATAATCTCGACCAGCGAACGCGGCCGCAGGCGATCGGCCAGCGGCGCATCCTCGCGCGGCTCGTCGTTCCGCGCGGGCGGGGGAGCGTCATCGGCAAACAGGTCGGCCATTGGTGGATCGATGTAAGGCGTTCGTCGGATAAATCCACACGGCACTTGCCAAGTTGCATCTAAGATATATCGTAGAGCTATCGAAGAATATCGGAGAATCGGCCATGCACTGGCACAAATATCGCAAGTTTCGCGGCAAGGACACGCTTCCCTTCATCGCCATGATGGCCGCCTCGAAAGGAGCCTGGGGCTCCGGATTCGGCAGCTCGTTCGACTGGGATAGCGACGATCGGGGCGGGCGTGGTCGGCGGCGGCGCAGGAGCCGCATGTTCGGCCAGGGCGAACTGCGCCTGGCCCTGCTCGCACTGATCCACGAGCAACCGCGGCACGGCTACGAGCTGATCAAGGCGATCGAAGAGCTGACGGGCGGCGAATATGCGCCCAGCCCGGGCGCGGTCTATCCCACGCTGCAATTGCTGCAGGACGAAGGGATGATCGCCGAGGCAGAGGCCGAAGGCCCGCGCAAACCATTCCAAGCGACCGTCGACGGCATCGCCGAACTGGAAGGCCGTGCCGACGAGGTCGAAGCGCTCTTGGAACGGCTCGCCGAACATGGCGAGCGGCAAGAGAATGTCCGCTCGCACGACCTCTTCCGCGCGATGGGCAATCTCGCCATGGTGCTCAAGCACCGGGCGCGGGCAGGGAAGCTCGACAAGGGCACGGTTGAAGAAATCGTCGATCTGGTGGACGAACTGGCGCGCAAGATCGAGCGGCTCTGACCGGCGCTAGGTCCTGAAAATATTAACGCGTTTGCTACGGCAGTCGCGTGGGGTGTATTCTCCCCACATCAAGCCCGGCCTTGACCGGGCGGTGGGGAGAGACACCATGAACCTGACACCGAATACCCCGTGGCACCTGTGGGTGGTGGGCGTCCTGTCGCTCATCTGGAATGGTTTCGGCGGCTGGGATTACACCCAGACCCAATTACAGAACCGCGAATACATCGCCTCGATGACCGAACCGATGGGAATCTCAGTCGATGAGGCGATCGCCTATTACACCGCGTTTCCGGCCTGGGCCGACGCGCTTTGGGCGCTCGGCGTCTGGGGTTCGGTGGCAGGATCGCTGCTGCTGCTCCTGCGCAATCGTTTCGCCTTTCACGCCTTTGTGCTGTCGCTGGTGGGGCTGATCGGCGGAATGTACTACCAGTTCGCCAACCCGATGCCGGGCCTGACCGATACCACGATACCGATGGTCTTCTCGCTCGTGATCTTCGCGATCATCGCCGCGTTGATCTATTACTCGAAGCGTATGACCGCTCGCGGAGTCTTGCGGTGAACGAACCGCACGTCCAGGTGCCGTGGCACCTGTGGGCGGTCGCGATCGTCGGCACGCTGTGGAACGGATTCGGCAGCTATATCTACACCATGGCGATGATCCGCGATCCGGCGACGCTGGCCACGGCGCCGCCTGAAATGGTGGCTGCGCTAGAGGCAGCGCCAGCCTGGTCCAACGGGGCCTGGGCACTAGGGGTCTGGGGTGGACTGGCCGGTTCGCTGCTGCTGCTCGTGCGTAGCAAGTGGGCGGTGACGGCTCTGGCCGTCTCGCTGGCAGGGCTGGTCGGCTCGACGATCTACGAGTTCGCGTGGGACGTGCCGGTCGACCGTGTCCAGCAGCTTTCGATCTGGGGCATCGCGCTGTTCCTGCTGTGGTACGCCTGGACCATGCGCAAGCGCGGGGTCCTGCGCTGATCCATATCAGGCGCGCTGGGCGGCGAGTTCCTCCTG
Organism: Altererythrobacter sp. CAU 1644; assembly: GCF_029623755.1. Lineage (NCBI taxonomy): Bacteria > Pseudomonadati > Pseudomonadota > Alphaproteobacteria > Sphingomonadales > Erythrobacteraceae > Altererythrobacter > Altererythrobacter arenosus. The sequence goes on along the minus strand of NZ_CP121106.1, from coordinate 478,326 downwards.
GCGCTCCTGTTCCTGGAGCGCGCGGCGGTCTTCGACCAGCCGGGCATAGGTTTCCGCGACAACGCTGTTGATCGCGTCCCAGCTGTATTCACGCGACTTGGCTTCGCCCGCAGCGCCGTGGCGCGCACGCAGATCGTGATTGGTGCAATAGGGCTTGATCGCCTCGGCAAACTCAGCCGGCTTGCCAGGCGGGACAAGCCGCCCGGTCTCCCAGTCATCGACCAGGCTCGAGGCCCCGGTCGCCCCCGCAGCTACTACGGGGAGGCCGCTGGCCATCGCTTCAAGCGTGACATTGCCGAAGGTCTCGGTGATCGACGGGTTGAAGAAGATATCGCCGCTGGCGAGTGCCCGGCCGAGGTCGTGGCCCGTCTGGAAACCCGCGAAAATCCCGCCCGGCAGCGCCTTTTCGAACCAGCCGCGTGCGGGTCCGTCCCCGATCACCAGCACCTTGTGCGGTACCTGCAGTTTGCGCATCTCGACGATCGTGTCGGCGAAGACGTCGAGCCCCTTTTCCATCACCAGGCGACCGAGGAAGACGACGGCCACGTCATCATCGGCGAGGCCGAGCGAACGACGCCATTCCATGTCGCGCTTGGAAGGATGGAACATGGTCCGGTCGACCCCGCGCGACCACAGCGCGATATCGTCATGCATGTCCTGCGCGATCAGTTCGTCGATCATGCTCTGCGAGGGCGCGACGAGAGCATCGCAGCGATTGTAGAACCGCCGTAGGATCCACACCACGATCGGCTCGAGAAACGCCGCCTTGTAGTAACGCGGATAGGTCTCGAAGCGGGTGTGGACCGAGGCGAGGACGGGAATGTCATGGTCCTGCGCCCAGCGCAGCGCACGATGCGCGGTCGGATCGGGCGAGGAGAGGTGGACGATATTGGGTTTGAATTTCTCAAGGTCGCGTAGCGCCTTGGCATCGAGCCCGGTCGGCAGGCGGTACTCGCCGCGATTCTTCACCGGCATGCGAATATTGGGCACATTCACCAGGTCGCCGGTCGGCTCGAAATCGGGGTTCTCGACCTTGGGGGCATAGACCCGCAGCGCCGCGCCCTGCCGCAACAGGTACTCGGCCAGGCGGTTGAGTGCCTGGTTGGCCCCGTCGCGGGTGTAATTGTAGTTCCCGCTGAACAGGGCGATACGAAGATCTGCGACGTCCATAAGAGGCAGCGCATAAAGAAGCCTGTCACGAAAGGCGAGTGGTTGCGTGCATGGGAACTGTCTTTGCGCAGCACCCGTTGGTCGATGAATTCATATTCCCGATTGACTCTCGCACGCGCAACTTTAGTGCGGCCGACGGGCCACGCGGTCCCAACGCCGCGCGTGCTCTCTGCAAGGAGAGAATACATGACTGCTGAACCGACGCTCAAGCCTGAGCGCCCTTTCTTTTCGTCGGGGCCGACCGCCAAACACAAGGGCTGGTCTGCATCTAATCTCAAAACCGAATCGCTCGGACGCTCGCATCGTAGCGCCCTTGGCAAGTCGCGGCTGAAATACGCCATCGACCTGTCGAAGGAGATGCTCGGCGTGCCCGAGGATTACCTCGTCGGCATAATGCCTGCGTCGGACACGGGCGCGCTCGAATGCGCGATGTGGACGATGCTGCGCCCCGACCGCCCGGCAACCGTCGCGGCGTGGGAAAGCTTCGGCAATGTCTGGATCCAGGACGCGGTCAAGCAGCTCAAGCTGCCCAAGCTGACTACGCTCGACGCCGACTACGGCGAAATCCCCGATCTCGCGTCGATCCCGCAGGAAAACGATGTCGTCTTCACCTGGAACGGCACGACTTCGGGCGCGAAGATCCCGAACACGGACTGGCTTGCGCCGGGCCGCGAGGGCGTGACGATCAACGATGCCACCAGCGCCGTCTTCGCGATGGAGATGGACTGGGCCAAGCTCGATGCCACGACCTACAGCTGGCAGAAGGTGATGGGCTCGGAAGCCCAGCACGGCATGCTGATCCTCAGCCCCAAGGCTGTCGCCCGGATCGAGGATTACGATCCCGAATGGCCGCTGCCCAAGCTGTTCCGCCTCAAGAAAGGCGGCAAGATCAACCGTTCGATCTTCGAAGGCGCGACCATCAACACGCCTTCCATGCTGGCGACCGAGGACTATATCGATGCGCTCGAATGGGCGCAGGCGCTGGGCGGCCGCAAGGCCATGTTCGAACGCGCCAATGCCAACGCGGCTATCGTCAAGGACTGGATCGAGGCAACGCCGTGGCTGCGGAACATGGTCTCCGACCCGGCCAAGCGTACGAACACCGGTGTCTGCTTCGTGTTCCAGGGCGACTGGTACGACAGCCTGTCCGACGAGGATAAGGCGGGCGTGCCGAAGAAGATCGTCAAGCTCCTCGAAGACCGCGGGGTCGGCTACGACTTCAACGGCTATCGCGATGCCCCGCCGAGCTTGCGCATCTGGTGCGGCGGTACGGTCGAGCAGGAGGACCTCAAGCGTCTGCTGCCGTGGATCGAGTGGGCCTACGAGACCGTCAAGAACGGCTGATCCGGCTGGCGGCCTGCACCTGCGGGCCGCTGCCTTTCCCCCAATTACTCCCTGGCATTGATCCGGGAAAAACGACAGGACAATTCCGTCATGAGCAAACCCAAAGTCCTCATCTCCGACAAGATGGACCCCAATGCCGCGCGCATCTTCGAAGAGCGCGGCTGCGATGTCGACGTCATCACCGGCGAAACACCCGAAGAACTGGCCACGCGTATCGGCGAATACGATGGCCTCGCCATCCGCAGCTCGACCAAGGTCACGCCCGCCATCCTCGACGCGGCGACCAATCTCAAGGTGATCGGCCGTGCCGGGATCGGCGTCGATAACGTCGACATCCCCTATGCGTCGAGCAAGGGCGTGGTGGTGATGAACACGCCGTTCGGCAATTCGATCACCACTGCCGAGCACGCCATCGCGATGATCATGGCGCTCGCTCGCCAGATCCCCGAAGCCAATGCGCGCACGCAGGCGGGCGAATGGCCCAAGAGCGCCTTCATGGGGGTCGAAGTGACCGGCAAGACGCTGGGACTGATCGGCGCGGGCAACATCGGCTCGATCGTCGCCAGCCGTGCGCTTGGCCTGAAGATGAAGGTCGTGGCCTATGATCCCTTCCTCACGGAAGAGCGCGCGATCGAACTGGGCGTCGAGAAGGTGGATCTCGACACGCTGCTGAGCCGGGCCGACTTCGTCAGCCTGCACACGCCGCTGACCGATCAGACCCGCAATATCCTCAGCCGCGAGAGGCTCGAGAATGCCAAGCCGGGGATCCGCATCGTCAATTGCGCGCGCGGCGGACTGATCGACGAGGCGGCGCTCAAGGACCTGCTCGAAAGCGGCCAGGTCGCCGCCGCCGCGCTTGACGTGTTCGAGCAGGAACCGCCCGCATCCGACCACCCGCTGTTCAGTGCGCCCAATTTCATCTGCACGCCGCACCTGGGGGCAAGCACCACCGAGGCGCAGGTCAATGTCGCGCTGCAGGTGGCCGAGCAGATGGCGGATTACCTCGTCAACGGCGGCGTCACCAATGCGCTCAACATGCCTTCGCTGAGCGCCGAGGAAGCGCCCAAGCTCAAGCCCTACATGGGCCTGGCGGAGAAGCTCGGTTCGCTCGTCGGCCAGCTGGCGCATGGCAATCTCGAGAAGATCAGCATCGAGCGTGAAGGCCATGCGGCCGAGCTCAACGGCAAGCCGATCACTGGCGCCGTTCTGGCGGGCCTGATGAAGTGCTATTCGGACACGGTAAACATGGTCAACGCGCCCTATCTCGCGAAGGAGCGCGGCATGGAAGTGCGCGAAGTGCGCAACAGCCACGAGGGCGTCTACCACACGCTGGTGCGCGTGACGGTCGATACCAGCCAGGGGCCGCGTTCGGTCGCAGGTACGCTGTTCGGGAACTCCGCGCCGCGTCTGGTCGAGATCTTCGGCATCGGGATCGAAGCCGATCTCGACGGCCACATGCTCTACATCGTCAACGAGGACGCGCCGGGCTTCATCGGCCGGATCGGCTCGCTGCTGGGCGAGAACGGCATCAACATCGGCAACTTCAACCTCGGCCGTCGCGATGCCGGGGGCGAGGCGATCCTGCTGTTGAGCGTCGACCAGCCGATCAGCGCCGACGTGATCAAGCAGGCCTGCGCGCTCGAGGGCGTGAAGGTGGTCAAGGCGCTGGAGTTTTGAGGCCCGATCGGGCAAGCGCTCGTCTGACATGACCAAGCCCGACGATCTCTTGCCCGAAGGTCTCGAAGACCGCCTCCCTGCGCAGGCGGAGGCGATCGCGCGTGCGATGCACGCCTGCCTCGATGTGCTGGGATCGCATGGCTACGACCGGGTCCAGCCGCCGCTGGTCGAATTCGAACGCTCGCTGGCCGGGCGCATGGCCAGTGGCCCCGAGGGCGCCAAGCCGCGCCGGATGTTCCGCTTCGTCGACCCGGTCAGCCTGCGCACTCTGGCGCTGCGGAGCGACATCACGCCGCAGATCGGGCGCATTGCTGCGACCAGCATGGCCTCGGCGCCGCGTCCGTTACGCCTCGCCTATTGCGGCGAAACCGCGCTGATCCGCGCCGACCAGCTCGAGCCGGAGCGGGAACGCACCCAGCTCGGCGCCGAACTGATCGGGTCGGACTCGGTTGAGGCGGCGAGCGAGGTGGTGACGCTGGCAGTCGAGGCGCTGCATGCGGTGGGGCTCAAGGGGATTTCGGTCGATTTCACGCTGCCGGACCTGGTCGACGCATTGTCGGACAAGGCAATGCCGCTCGCCGACGACGCACGGGAGGCGGTGCGTCGCGAACTCGACATGAAGGACGCCGGCGGACTCAAGGCCGCCGGGGGCGAGGCCTATCTGCCGCTCCTCTATGCCGCCGGGCCGTTCGGGGAGGCGATTGCCAAGCTGACCGAGATCGACGCGGGCGGCGCGCTCTCGAGCCGCATCGCCGGCCTCAAGGCGGTGGCAGAGCGGATCGGCGACAAGGCGCGGATCACGCTCGACCCGACCGAGCGCCACGGTTTCGAATATCAGAGCTGGATCGGTTTCACCTTCTACGCCGAGGGTGCGCGCGGAGCGATCGGGCGCGGCGGTACCTACCGGATCAAGGGCAGCGAGGAGGCGGCGACCGGCTTCTCGCTGTTCGTCGACGCGCTGGCGGCGGCGGGAAGCGCAGCGCAGGCGCGCGACATGCTCTACCTGCCGCTCGACCACGACCGCGATGCCGCCGCTCGCCTGCGCGCCATCGGCTGGCGCACCCTGGCGCAGATCGGCGAGGGCGAGGACGCCCAGGCTCTGGGCTGCACGCACCGGCTCGAGGGCAGGGAGCCAGTCAAACTCTAACGAGGAAGGACCGTCGCATGGGTGAAAAGGTAGTACCGATCGCAATCGATCCCGACCCGCTGGCGCCCTATGCGATTTGTCCCGGGTGGAAGGTCGGCGACCTCGTCTTCCTTAGCGGACAGGCGGCGATCGCGGAGGACGGCACGATTGTCGGAGGGGACGATTTCGACCTTCAGCTGGGCCAGACAATGGCCAATATCGAACGGGTGCTGCAGGCAGCTGAGAGCGACATGTCGAAGGTCGTGAAGGTCACGATCTATCTGAAAGACATGGCGAATTTTCCCAAGATCGTCGACGCGCGCAAGAAGTACTTCACGCCGCCCTATCCGGCCGACACGATTGTCGAGGTGAGTTCCCTGGCGCTGCCCGAACTGCTGGTCGAGATCGACGTCATCGCGACGACCTAGGCCGAAACCTAACCCCGCGACCGCACATTCGCACCGATCCATTCGCCTGCCTTGGCGATCTTCTCCGGGCCAAGCTGCGCCGCCACGGCACCCGCCAGCGCAGCGAGGTTCACCTGCGCCAGGCTCGCACGATAGGCTTCCTCGGCGCGCCAGAAGCCGGCGGCGATATTGCACGGCACCTTGCATTCGGCAGGCTTGCTGCCGCACGGCCCGTTCTGGCGGATCTCGCTACAGCGGAACATCGGCTCGTCGCCGTCGACCGCCAGCAATATATCGAGCAGCGTGATCTCGGCAGGCGACCGGGCGAGGGCATAGAAGCCGCTCCGCCCGCGCCCGCCGCTGACGATCCCGGCGCGCGCCAACGCCTGCATCTGCTTGGCCATATAGGGCTCGGGCAAGTCGTGAAACTCGGCCAGCGCCGAGAGCGACAGCCCCTTGTCCGGCCACAGCGGCACCAGCAGCGCGCAGGCGTGGCCAGCCCATTCGACACCCTTATTAATCCGCATGACCGATCCGCATCGCCGATAATCCTCTTGCCCGATCTCCAATAAATGGATATTCGATATCCAGATATAGGAGATCATCTTATGTATGGCAAACCTGACGCGCTCGACCGGCTGGTGCAAGGGCTTCTGGCGCTGGTCGCCTTGTTCGCGGCCTATAACGGCGCCTTCATGCTCGTCGATCCGTTCGGCTGGTACGAGGCTGTCGGTACGGTCAAGGCGACGGGGCCCGCCAACGCGCATTTCATCAAGGATATTGGGCTGGCCTACCTCGGCTCCGCGCTGCTGATCGGATTTGCCGCCGCCAATCCCGGCCTGCGCTGGGGGAGCGCACTGGTCGGCACCCTGTGGCTCGGCGCGCATGGCGTGCTGCACATCTACGAAGTGCTCGCGGGGATCTGTGCACCCGACATCTTCTGGCGCGACGCCCCCGGTGTGCTCGGCCCTCCGCTGCTTGCACTCCTGGCCGTCGGCATCCAGCTCAAGCGGCAGCGGGTCTCTCCCGTCCCGCTGCCCAAGCGTACCTTCGTCAAGCTGATGAAGCGGATCGCGGGAGAGGGCGAACCCTATTACCAGGATCTCTCGGATGCGGGCGGCTTTGCGATCGAGAAGTTCCAGCACTTCATGGTGCTCTCGGGCCATTACTACCATGCACCCAAGGAGCTGGTGCATATGGCACGGCTCGGTTCGACCCGGGCCGAGGATTGCGGGCCCTGCGTCGAGATCGTGCGCGCATTCGCGCTGGCCGACCGGATGAGCGCGGACCGCTTACAGAACGCGCTTATGGGCCAGCCCGAAAGTTCCGAGGATGCGCTCGCCTACCACTTCGGCGAAGCCATTGCGGCAGGCGACATCGTCGGCGCGGCCGGGCTGGGCGAGGAGATCGAGGCGCAATATGGCCGGGCGGTGCGCACCGAACTGGCACTCGCCGCCGCCAGTGGACGGTTGTTCCCGGCGATCAAGCGCGGGCTGGGCTATGCCTCGGCCTGCACGATCCCGCGGGCCGACTAGGGAGGGTCGCCCGGGCGGCTGCTATTGGGTGGGAAGCGGACGTTCTTTGGTGGCTAGATGGTGCCCTCAAGAAGGGTCATCACCTCATCGAAATCCTCATGGACATTGACTTGTGCTCCCCCGGAGAAGTTGAGGACCGCGCCCCTTTCGCCTCTCCCGACAAACAGCACTTGCGCAATTCGGCACCACCCCCGAGCCATCGGTTCGGTGAAGCATTACAAACTTGGAATCTCGATTCATCGCAGTGCCTTCTGTTCGCATGGAAAAAAGCCCCCGCCGACGAGCGGCGAGGGCTGAAGTCGGAGACAAGAGGACATGTCGCCCCTTAATCTCTCGGGTCGCATTGTGGCAGATGCAGCCTGCATTCTTTTGTTGGTTGAAGAGAAAGGCTCAAGAACTACGCCCAAGTGGTTGATCACACGCGCTTGTATGACCTGACTGGCGACGATGCTCCGCCAAGGCGTCTGCAAGCTTGGAGTATGAATAGGGTCCGACACGATAATATATCGACGTTACGGCGATGATCCCATCCGGTAGCGAGGCTGGAGAACTTGGGCGGAGGGATCCGCCTTCACTTTCCCAGTTGCCGGTCCCGGGTTGATCGGGGGTTGCTGCGTATGGCGCGGCGCTCATGTCACTCTCCCATGCGAGCGGTGGGACGCTCGTCTCGGGGCCAGCCAACGTTGGAGAGACCGTTCGACTTGCGCCAATCGGAGATCCGCTTCGCGCGGCCTCCCAATATTGCGGTATTCTCCTTGCGCTCTTGGATTGATCCGGAGCTATCGACCTTCATGGCCGCGAGCTGGTGATCGAAGAGAAATTGATTCATCGGCATGACAACAGTTCCTGACCTGAGAATGTTAGCGTGAGCCGGGAGTGGTTAGCTCCCGGCCCTGTTGTCGGCGTTAGCCCTGCTGATTGCTGGCCTGCGCCTTCTGGCCCTGACCTTCACCCTGCTGATGCTGCAAGTTCACGGCAGACTTCTTGCCACCGTCGATTTCGCTGGTTTCATAACTGAAACGCTGATCGACCTTCGGCACCTGACCTTCCTGCTGGAGGTCCGACTTCTTGAACTTGAGTGCGTCGCCGCCCTTCTCAGGGGTGATCGAGCCAGTGCCCATGCTGCTGTCGTAGCTCTTGATCTTGCCGTAATGTGTCATTTGTCATTCCTTCGAGGGAGTGTGCAGCGCGCCAGAATTGGCCCGGCTGCGACTAAGAGGCGGAACTGAAGGAAAGGGCTTCCAATTGTGGGAGCGGTGACCGTCGATTGCGACTGGTAGCTGTACTAGAGATAGGTGTTACCGATGCCAATTACAATTGCTGCGTACTCAGTCACTGTGTCAGGTCTGGCAATGACGCTGAAAGTCATGCTCGTGTAAAAAAGCGCCAAAGCAAGAACAGCAATGCGTTGTTGGATGATCATATTGTTGCTTTCATGCGAGTGCAGCGCGCCAGTATTGGCACGGCTGCAACTAAGAGGCGGAACTGAGGGGAGAGGTGACTTGCAGGCTGCCTGAAGTCAAAAGCCGTCGATTGCGACTGGTAGCTGGTTTGGAAGTGGTTACGCCTGATCGTAGATACAAGTGAGCGAGGCCAATAAAGTGACCATCCCGTCGCAGTTTGCTTGCGGGATCATTGCCGCCCGATCTCTTTGAATTTCCGCACAATCTGACTGCTGTGGCGAGAACCACCGATTTACCGCGACGGCAGTGTCGCTCGATAGAAACCGTCGCGCTCAATAGTGGCGATAATCTCTGTTGGCTCGACCCCAAACCTTGGCCGACCACCGGCGATCACGACGGTGAGACCATCGGCCTTCCAGTATGAGCTCGGTTTCGGGAGTCTTGCACCGGTAATATCGTCGGTGATTACCGCTGCAGAGCCATCCGCTTCGTGGAATCGATAATATGACAAATTTCCGCCTCGCTTTCGACGACCTGTGGCGCCGCCTGCACCCTAACGACAACGGTTGAGCAAACGGGCTGCCAGAGATCGGAGATAGGCCGCTCAGCGCAGGATGGCCCTACATGGAAGCTAAACGGTTCGTGGCAGCGCTTGTTCCGCCAGGCCGAACGTCAGCAATTGGATCGCTAGCAGACCTCGGAACTTTCCTACACTCAGGAAGCCATGCCATCTTGAACTTCGCAGCGCGCTTCCGTGCGGCGCAGCACCGGCTCTTTCATCGCGTGAACGATGTCCTCAGCAAACCTCGCCGAATGGCGTGGTCCTGCTCGCCCCTGGGTCACACTCTGATCGTTTAACCTGACACATTGGGCGCCGCAGGGTCACAGTCTTGCGCGCAAGGTCACACTTTGCACCGCTACAGTCACACAAAGGGCTTTCTCCCATTGGACCGTGTTCCATGTGTTCCATCGGTTCAGGCTGGATGCGGTGAAACTGAACGCCGCGCGAAATCGGCGGCGAAACGGCATCGCTGCCAACGCTCGCTTGACTCAGCCACCCGCGCCGCACTAACCCGCGCGGCGCATTCGGAGCGAAAGACGCTCCTTCAGCTCAATCCCTTGGTCGAGTCCTGTCGAAGGACCATGAGGATCCCCCGGGCAGGGGGTAAGGTGTAAGCATGGCCAACGTAACCGTTATCGGCGCCCAGTGGGGCGATGAGGGCAAGGGCAAGATCGTCGACTGGCTCGCCAGCCGCGCCGATGCCGTCGTCCGCTTCCAGGGTGGCCACAATGCCGGCCACACGCTGGTGGTTGAGGGGACGACCTATAAGCTCTCGCTGCTGCCTTCAGGGATCGTCACCGGCACGCTGTCGATCATCGGAAATGGCGTGGTGCTCGACCCGTGGCACCTCAAGTCCGAAATCGAGAAGCTCGAAGGGCAGGGCGTCACCATCAATGACGACAATTTCGCGATTGCCGACAATTGCCCGCTGATCCTGCCGATCCACCGCGACCTCGACGGGCTGCGCGAAACGGCGGCAGGCTCGGGCAAGATCGGCACCACCGGGCGCGGCATCGGCCCGGCCTATGAAGACAAGGTCGGCCGCCGCGCAATCCGGGTGTGCGACCTCGCCCATCTCGACGCGCTCGAGCCGCAACTCGACCGGCTGTGCGCGCATCACGATGCGCTGCGCGCCGGTTTCAACGAACCGCCGGTCGACCGCGAGCGGCTGCTCAACGACCTGCGCGAGATTGCGCCTTTCGTGCTCCAGTTCGCGCAGCCGGTGTGGAAGCGGCTGAAAAAAGTGCGCAAGGCCGGGGCCAAGATCCTGTTCGAGGGCGCGCAGGGCGTGCTGCTCGATATCGATCACGGCACCTATCCCTTCGTCACCAGCTCGAACACGGTCAGCGGCACGGCGGCAAGCGGATCGGGGCTCGGCCCCAATGCGACCGGTTTCGTGCTGGGCATCGTCAAGGCCTACACCACCCGCGTGGGCAGCGGCCCGTTCCCGACCGAGCTCGACGATGATGTCGGCCAACGGCTGGGCGAGCGCGGCCATGAATTCGGCACCGTCACCGGGCGCCAGCGGCGCTGCGGCTGGTTCGATGCGGTGCTGGTGCGGCAAAGCTGCGCGATCAGCGGCGTGACCGGCATCGCGCTGACCAAGGTCGACGTGCTCGACGGGCTGGAGAAAGTGAAGATCTGCACCGGCTATCGCCTGAACGGCAAGATTCTCGACTACTTTCCCGCTCACGCCGCCGACCAAGCCGCGGTCGAGCCGATCTACGAGGAAATGGAAGGCTGGAGCGAGAGCACTGGCGGCGCGCGCAGCTGGGCCGACCTGCCGGCCAATGCGATCAAGTATATCCAGCGCGTGCAGGAATTGATCGAGACACCGGTGGCGCTGGTTTCGACCAGTCCCGAGCGCGACGACACCATCCTGGTCCGCGATCCCTTCATGGATTGATGCCGAGACGGCGCGGTCCCGCTTCGGGACTAGGCAATCGGCCGGAATTGCGATGTTGGAGATGCCGCGTTAGCTTGTCCGGCATGCGGAAGGTTTGGGGCTTCGGATGGATGGTCGTGGGCGCGCTGGGTCTCGCCGCCTGCGCCGTGCCCGAGCCTGAGCCAGTTCGCACTACGGCGACCGTCCCGGCCTATGTGCCTGACATGCGCCGCGCCGACCGGGTCATGCCGAGCGTTGCCGATTTCGTGCTGGTCGACAAGTCGGACCGGCTCCTGGTGCTCTACAGCGGCGGTCATGCCTTCAAGGCTTATCGCGACCTGCAGTTCGGCGATGCGCCGCTCGGTCACAAGCGCTTCGAGGGCGACGAGCGCACGCCGGAAGGGCGCTACACGATCGATACCCGCAATCCGCAGAGCGCCTATCACCTGTCCTTGCGGGTTTCCTATCCCAACGCGGCGGACCGCGCCTATGCGGCGCGCTATGGCCGCTCGCCGGGCGGGGACATTTTCATCCACGGCCAGCCCAACGGCCTGGCGAGCGACCTTAGAATGCGCGGCGATTGGACCGACGGCTGTATCGCGCTGAGCAATGCCGAGATCGAGGAGCTGTGGCGCCTCATTCCCGACGGCACGCCGATCGAGATCCGGCCCTAGGCCTTGTCCTCGGCCGCCAGCGCGACCTGCACCTGCAGCCGCTTGAGCTCACGCAGGATCGAGATCATGTTCATCCGGTTGTAGAACCACTCCTTGATGAAGCCCTGCATCATCAGGATTGCGAGCGTCACGAGACCCCACCAGATGTAATCATCGGTCGCAGAGGCGGTGAAGAACCGCCAGCCCGCATAGATCAGCACGAAACCCAGCACGAAAGCGACCGCGAAGATCAGTTTCGACCAGCCGCCCAGGGGGCCTGTCAGGACGTCGCCGATCTGGGTGAACATGCCGCGCCCTTCGTCGAGCGAGGCGAGGAAGGCGCGGTCGTCTTCGCTCAGCGCGTCCGAGATGCGTTCATCGATAGTGTTCATGGTTCTTCTCCTTCAATCTTGTCAGACAGCGCCGCCTTCAATTTGCGGCGCGCGTGAAACAGTCGCGTCTTGGCGGTACCTTCCGCCACCTCCTGCACCTCGGCGATCTCGCGCAGGGTCAGCCCCTCGACGAAGTGGAGGTGCGCGGCGAGCCGCTGTTCGGGCGGCAAGGTGGCAAAAGCCTCGCGCAACGCGAGCGCATCCTCCTGGCGCGGTGCGATCGACGGCACCTCCTCAAGAGCAGTGCCGCGTTCGCGCTGGCGGAGCCTAATCTGGTCGGCTCCCTTGCGCTGCAGGATGCCGAACACCCAAGGGGCGAACTTCGCCGGGTCTTTGAGCCGGGCAATTCCCTGCCACACCGCCACCCAGCAATCCTGCGCGAGTTGTTCGGCAAGCCCCGCATCGCCCGAATAGCGCCAGGCCGTACGCGCGAGGCGAGGGTGCCACCGCTTGTAAAGCCGCTCTGCCGCCGCCCGATCACCATTGCGTACCAGCAGCACGAGCAACTCGTCATAGAGCGGCCCACTGCCGGGCAAGGAGGGTCGCTTCTGCGTCATTGCCCCTTAGTCTGCCCGAAAGGGCAAATGGTTCAATTGCGCCGCGAACTTATTCGCAATCGGCATCGAATTCTTGGGGGATTATCCCTTTCCGACAAGTAAATCTAGGAGTTGAGTTTTGACGCGCCTGAAATACAGTGACGCAATGGAAAGCGGGGGAGCGCAAGTCCGGCTTCGGCTTGGGACGGATGAGCCGGTTGCGCTGTCCGATTTCGTTGGCAATTTTGTTGGCATAGGCAACCAGTTCGAGAAGTTCCTTGCGGCGGAACATCCCGATCTTAGGGCCGATACCGAGTTCTTCGTCCAAAAGGTCAGGGGCGGAAGCATAGAGGCGGATTTAGTGGCGTGGATTGTCGGTCCGCCCGCCGCCGGGGCAACGCTAGCCGCCGCCAAATGGGCTATCGAGCGCATAGACCAGGGGCAAATCTTAGCGGATTTCGTGCGGGGACTTGGTAAGCGGATAAACCCCTATTTCAAGAAAGGTGGCCGCTTCCCAAACGCGAGCAAAGCCGACCTATCGGACTTTCTAAAGACGACCAAGGCGATCAATCGCGATCCGAAGGGCAATGCAACGATTGAAGCCGCTGTATTTGAGGACGGCGAGCGAAAGGTTCGTGCGGAGTTCAAGTTTACGAGCGAAGATGCAAGGCGCGCAGAAACCGAAATCAAAGATCACATGCACGAACTCGACCAGAAATCGGACGAGAATCAGGAGCGCGTCCTGCTGCGGTTCGTGAGGCCAAGTGTCGAAGCGGGAAAACCGGGCAAGAAGGGCGGCGAACGAGGCATCATCGCAAGTATTGCCAAGCGTGCGCTGCCGATCCTTTATGCGTCTACACTTGCAGAAGAGCGCATGAAGTATGAGCTTATGCAGCTAGACGGCAACATATTCCGCGCTCATTTCGACGTTAGCGTCAACATTGAGATGAACGCCAAGGGAAGGCCCGTCGCCTATCGTGTTACGCACGTCCACAATGTGATAGAGGATGGTGACGACGACCTACTGGGACAAGATGATGACTGACAAATTCGACCGCCTCTTGAAGGCAATGGTAGAGGGTGAACCTCCCGCTACCGCACAAACGAAGTCATCAACTCCGCAAGCATCGTCTCAGGACGGTTCCGGCGATTGTGACGAAACTCAAACTCGCCCAGATACTTCGAAAGATGCTGGCGACTGACGTGGATATGCGTTCCGTTGATCGAACGCTTTAGCTGCGCCCAGAAGCCCTCGATACCGTTGACGGTCGCGCCCATGTTCTCGGGGCGGTAGCTGACATACTCACCCGCATCGTGATCGACCTGCTTGTGCCAATAGCCGTTGATCGCATCCATATCGTCATAGGCGCGGTGCTTGTCGGTGTGCAGTTCGGTGTGGGGCTTCACGTTCTTGACGATGTGCGGGAGTAGCGCGCTCTTGCGGCGGCTAGGAACGACGCGAGTAATGACCTCGCCGCCCTTCTGCCACATGCCGAACACGATGGTCTTGTTGCCCTTGTAGCCACGGCCCTTGCCGCGCACTGCGCCGCCAATGAACGTCTCATCGACCTGAACCGTCTTGAAGGGACCGCCAAGCGGCTCGTCACCGTCCACGATAGCCATATACTTGCGGATTTCGTGGCACATGCGCCAAGCTGTCTTGTAGGTCACGCCGATCTGACGCTCGACTTCCTTGGCGGCGACCCCGTTCCGCTTCGAGCAGAACAGGAACATCACGTAGAACCAGTCGCGCAGGCTTGTGCGGGTGCGATGGAAGGGCGTTCCGGCAGTCGGGTAGATCTGATGGCCGCAATGCTCGCAACCATACGAGCGGCGGTTCTTGATGCGGTAGAACTTCGCGTCCTTGCCACACTTTTCGCATTCGTGGCGCTCGCCAAAACGAACAAGCTTGAGGTGTTCCAAGCAGCTTTCTTCGGTCGGGAAACGGTCCTGAAACTGGCGGAGAGTGGGGGCTTTCGTGCTCATGAACAGTATATACACGAATGTTCTACGTGTCGCAAGGGGATAATAACGAATTCTTGACTTGAACCCTTTTTGTTCTAGCTTCGTTCGAAGAAAGTTTTCGGAGCCGATTCGATGCCCCAAGCCGATTTCTCCTATGATGCGCCGGGCGACGCCGCGGGCTTGCCAGTCAGCGTATCGGTGTTCGCCGACCGTCCTTATTTGCGCGACCAGGTCTGTGACGATCTGCGCAGCGCTGGTTTTCGCATTGGCAGGAACGGTTCGATTGCAGCGCTGCTCAAGGGCGATCCGGTGGCGCTCGGCGATGCCGTACTGCTCGATTGCCCGGACATCGATGCCGAGGGCATGGCGGCGCTGAGCCGGCTCGACATGCGGGTGGCACAGGCAGGATCGCAATTGATCGTTTCGACCTCGCTCGTCGCGCTCGACGACGTGTTTGCGTGTCTCGATCAGTCGCGCGCGCAGATCCTGGTGGATGCATCGCGCGCCGAGAGAATCGTCGCCGTGGGGCGGATTCTTGGCGCAGTCGGGGGCCATCGTTTGCGCGAAATGAGCAAGGAGGATCGCGTCGCCCTGCTCCACCTCTCGCAGCAGGTCGATGCGATCGCGCGCCAGCTCGACAATCTCTCGGACGGCGGCCCGGCCTTTGCCCTGTCCGATAACGATAGCGAATATCGCGGACCAGAGCACCATCGGCAGGGGGCAGGGCGCCCTCCGTTGCCCGATCCTTCGTTGGTGCGGCAGATGATCCGCCAGCGGCAGACCCGGGCCCAGTACTTCGATGCAGAGCTGTTCGCCGATCCGGCGTGGGACATGCTGCTCGACCTCACTGCGGCGCATGGCGAGCACAAGCGGGTCTCGGTGTCCTCACTGTGTATCGCGGCTGGCGTACCGCCAACCACGGCACTGCGCTGGATCAGGCAGATGGTCGAAACAGGCCTGTTTGATCGGGTCGAGGATGCGCGCGACCGGCGCCGCGCCTACATCTCGCTGAGCGAGCGCGCGGTCGATGCGATGGCGCGTTACTTCGCTGTTATTGCCGGTCCGGTGGCTGTTGCCGCCTAGCTCTCGTCGCGAAAACGAAGCACGACCGTCAGCCCGGCGGCTGTCATGCCGCCAGCTTCTGCCGGGGAGATCCGCGCGGCATCGGCGCGGGTACGCGCGAGGATAGCCTCCGGTATCTCGCCATCAAGCACGACGAAGTCCGCCTCGCCCAGCAACCGTGCCTGCCTGAGTGTCAGTTCCTCCGGGTCGGGGCTGCTTAGTTCTATCGTTTCCGCACGGCCCGGGGCCGTGGTGGATGCGCCGGAGAGCCACTCGTCGACGCGCCGGTGGGATTCGGCAGCGAATGGATCGAGCGCTCCGCCTTCGCGCAGCGCCTCATCCAAAGCTCGCCGCCGGTCGGCACCATCGGGAAAACGTGCGCGCAGCTTCTCGCGCCCGCCGAACAATGCCTTGGCCAGGTCGCCCAGCGACTGCGGCAGAACACGCTCGAGCCGCAACCGCAGATGCTTGGCCAGCCCGGCCGAGGCTCCGCCCGTGCCCACCGCGATCAGCACCGGCTCGCGATCGAGGATGCTGGGGGTGGTGAAATCGCAGAGCTCCGGCATGTCGACGACATTCACCAGCATCCCGGCGCAGCGCAAGTTGATCGCGGCGTTCTCGCACGCGCGCGAATCCTCGAAGGCGACGAATGCGATCCGCACGCCCTCGTCGATGGCGCGCTGCATATCGTCCTCAATCACGCCGCCGGCTCGCTCGACCAGCCGTCTCTTCGGTTCGGCAGCCTCGCCATTCCCCAGCACCAGGACCTTCTGTCCCTTGATCCGGTGGAACAGCGGCAGCGAATTGATCATGCCAGCCAGTCGGGGACGCGCTCTGCATCCATGATCGCGCCCGCGTCGATCCGGTCGGCAACGACGGCGTAGCGATCGCCATCCACCAGCGTCTCGGCCACAAAGCCGCGCGAGTTGTAGCTCGAAGCCATGGTCGCGCCATAGGCGCCCGCCGTCCGGAACACCGCAAGTTCGCCCGATTGCAACGCGTCGCATTCACGATCTTGCGCGAAGGTGTCGCCGGTTTCGCAGATCGGCCCGACAATATTGGCCGTCATGCGCTCGCCGCTGGGCGCGACCGCGTCGAAATCGTGCCACGCACCGTAGAGTGCCGGGCGGGCGAGGTCGTTCATCGCCGCATCGACGATGACGAAGGGCGGGCCGTTGCCGCCGCGCTTGACCCGCACCACGCGGGTCAGCAGCACGCCGGCATTACCTGCGATCACGCGGCCCGGTTCGAAGGTCAGATGCACGCCCCAGTCCCGGGTCACCCGGGCGACCATCGCGCCATATTCGGCCGGTGAAGGAAACTGCTCGCCCGCCTTGTAAGGCACGCCGAGCCCACCGCCGAGATCGACATGCGTCACCTCGTGTCCGGCCGCGCGCAAGTCGTCGACGAGTGCGCCGACCTTGGCGAATGCCGTCTCGAGCGGCTCGAGATCGCCCAACTGGCTACCGATGTGGACCGCCACGCCGCGCAGGTCGAGGCCATCCAGGGCGGCCAGTTCGTCATAGGCTTCGCGCGCGTGGACCAGCGGGATGCCGAACTTGTTCTCGGCCTTCCCGGTCGAGATCTTCTCGTGGGTCTTGGCATCGACGTCGGGATTGATTCGCAAGCAGGCGCGCGCGCGCTGGCCCAGCGACGCCGCAAGCTCTGCCAGCTCGCGACCTTCCTCGCGCGACTCGATGTTGAACTGGCCGATCCCTTCCGCCAGCCCGAGCTCGAGCTCGGCACGGGTCTTGCCGACGCCTGAGAACACGATCTTTTCGGGCGGCATCCCGGCGGCCAGCGCGCGGCGCAGCTCGCCGCCCGAGACCACGTCGGCGCCGAAGCCGGCGCGTTGCAGCACTTTGAGGACGGCCAGGTTGGGGTTGGACTTGACCGCGAAGGCGATCAGCTTGCTCGGGATATCTGCCAGCGCTTCCGTGAAGACCCGCGCGTGCCGCTCCAGCGTGGCGCGGGAATAGACATAGACCGGCGTTCCGACCTCCTCAGCGATCCGCGGGAGCGGCACATCTTCTGCATGCAGCACACCGTCACGAAGCGTGAAATGATCCATTGCTGTCTGCGCTTCCTATTCGGGCGGAAGGTCGAACGGGTCGTCGGCGCGTTCTTCCGAGCGGCGACGCAGTTCCACGCTGCGCTCGGGCGCGGCCAGGGCTTCGAGCTTCAGGAGTTCCTCGGCGTCAGGCGGCGTCTCCGCGCCATAGGGGGCGGGCGGCAGGCTCTGGCCGGCCTTCGGTTCGAGGTCGGTGCGTTGGCCGCAGGCGGCAATCGCCAGCGCAATCAACAATATGGCCGCTTTCCGCATCACTCGTCCTCGCTCAACTGGGCTTTTGCACGCGCCACCTGCATCCTTACCTGATCGGGCGCGGTGCCGCCATACGAAGCGCGTGAGGCTACCGAAGCATCGACCGACAGCGCCCGATAGACATGCTCGTCGATCCGGGCATCGATCTCCTGCAGTACCTCGAGTGGTAGCTGGTCGAGCGCCACGCCATCGGCCTCGGCCCGTTTTACAGCGGCGCCGGTGATGTGATGCGCCTCGCGAAACGGGATATCGGCCTCGCGCACCAGCCAGTCGGCCAGATCGGTGGCGGTGGCATAGCCAAGCTCGGCCGCCTGACGCATGCGCTCAGTGCGGAATTCGCTGTCGGCCACCATCCCGGTCATCGCGGCAATGCTGAGCGCGAGCAGGCCCGTCGCTTCGAATACCGGTGGCTTGTCGTCCTGCATATCCTTCGAATAGGCGAGCGGCAGGCCCTTCATGGTGATCATCAGCGCGGTCGCGCAGCCGATCACCCGCCCTGCGTGTCCGCGCACCAGTTCGGCGGCATCGGGGTTCTTCTTCTGCGGCATGATGCTGCTGCCGGTCGAAAGGCTGTCGGGCAGGCGGACGAAACCGAACGGCTGGCTCGCCCAGATGATGAATTCCTCTGCCAGCCGCGAGAGATGCAGCGCGCACTGGCTCGCTGCCATCAGGTAATCGAGCGCGAAATCGCGGTCGGACACGGCATCGAGGCTGTTGGCGGCCGGTCGGTCGAATCCGAGGGCGGTGGCGGTCGCTTCGCGGTCGATATCGAAGCCCGTGCCGGCCAGCGCGGCGGAGCCCAGCGGGCTCTCGTTCAGCCGCTTGCGCGCATCGGCAAAGCGCGAACGATCACGCCGGATCATCTCGTAATAGGCCATCAAGTGGTGGCCCAGTGTAACGGGCTGCGCCGTCTGCAAGTGGGTAAAGCCGGGCATGATGCTGGCGGCATGTTCGTCGGCGCGCGCGACCAGGGCTCGCTGCAACGCCACCAGCCCCGCATCGACCTCGTCGATCGCATTGCGCACCCACAGGCGGAAATCGGTCGCCACCTGGTCGTTGCGGCTGCGCGCGGTATGCAGGCGACCCGCCACAGGGCCAATCAATTCGGCGAGGCGGCTCTCGGTAGTCATGTGGATGTCTTCGAGGTCCCAGTCCTCAGGCACGCCGTCGCGGGCATACTCTTCGGCAACACGATCGAGCCCGTTGCCGATGGCCTCTGCATCTTCGTCCGAGACGATCCCTTGCGCACCGAGCATGGCGACATGCGCCTTCGATGCCGCGATATCCTGCCGCCACAAGGCCTTGTCGAAGGGAATCGAAGCATTGATTTCGCGCATGATCGCGCTAGGTCCCTCTGCGAACCTGCCCCCCCACATCTGGTTGGAGACGCCCGTGTCCTTACGGTTATCGCTCACAATACTCGCCTCGGCGCTGCTTCTGGCTGGCTGCGATAGAGAGCCGGACGATGCAGCGCAACAACAGGGCGAGTTGGCGAGCGACAAGCAGGGCTTGAGCGGGGAAATTGACCGCAGCTACGTTGGCGAGCTGATGCCGGCGGTCGAGGTGGTCGATCCGGCGGGCAAGACGCTCAATCTCGGCGCGCTTCAGGGCAAGCCGGTCCTGCTCAACCTGTGGGCGACCTGGTGCGCGCCCTGCGTGGTCGAGATGCCCATGCTCGACACGCTGGCGGATGAGATGGGCGACGAACTGCGGGTCATCACGGTCAGCCAGGACATGAAGGGTGCTGAACTGGTCGAACCCTTCTTCGCCGAACGGAATTTCCGCAATCTCGAACCTTGGTTGGATACCGAGAACAAGCTCGGCTTCGCGTTCGATGGGGTCTTGCCGGTCACCGTGCTCTACGATGCGGCCGGGCAGGAAGTGTTTCGCGTCGCGGGCGGTTATCACTGGGACAGCGAGGAAGCGCGCGTGGCGATCGAGGAGGCCATCTCAGAATATTCGGGCAGCTCAAGTCCCAGCTGAGCGAGGGGCCAGCCGAACAAACCTGACATCAATCGCGCCTGTAGCGCGGCGATTGGGCCAGTTCTTGAAAGGGGTGCCAGCACCCGATCGCGCAACAGCGGCCAAAGAGACGCTTCCGACTGGAACATCGGTGTGAAGGCAGCGGTCACGAACCGGTAGATTGCGACATGATCGCCCCGCCACGCTGACGCCAGCCTCAACCCCTCGTCAAGTGTGCGACCCTCCCGGAGTCCTAGTGCGAGACCCCAGGCATCGAGCAATGCCATGTTGGCCCCCTGTCCAAGTTGCGGACTGGCGGAGTGCCACGCATCGCCGATGCGGATCAGCCGCTTGCCTTGCACTCGCTTGGCTGTCCGATGGGCGTAGCGAGCAAAGGTGAGATCGTCGTGGCTGTCGATGCGGTCGAGCAGGAACTCCACTTGAGGCCACAGCGAAAGCACTTCCTCCTTCCATTGGTCCAAGGCGCTGGCGCGCCACTTCTCGTGATCAGCTCGGCGTAGGGACCAGAAGAATGCAACCTCGTCGGGATCATTAGCGCCCCTCGAACCGATCGGAAGCACACCGACCATCTGCGAAGCGCGGCGATAGCGTTGTTCAAGCAGGTTTCGGGCAAAGCTATCGTTCTCACCCACCGGGAGCGATGCCCAAAGGGCGCCGAATGGCAATAGCCCATGGTTCTTACCTGCCTCGATCTGCGTGCCCCAACCGCTCGCATCGACGACAAGGTCAAACGGGCGCGAGCGCGATCCGTCGGCAAATTCCAGGACCCGTCCAACAGTCGTGGAGTGACTGGATTTGACCTCATGTCCGGTAAGGATCGGCAACGCGACGATCTGGACTGCATCAAACAAGACTGAAAAAAGGCTCGCGCGATGGATACCCAATCCGAATGCATCCTTGATCCCAAGGCTTGAGTAGGGCGCATCGAGCGCGATGCGGCCATGCTCGTTGAGGCCGAACAGGGCGTCTATTCGTGCCCCGCGCTTTGCAACTTCATGGGCAACGCCGAGGCGGTGCAATACCGCCATGCCGGATGGTTGCAGCATCAACCCCGAACCAAGCGGTCGCGGTTCCGCAAAGCGCTCGAACAATGTTATTCGGTGTCCATCGCGGTGCAATGCGAGCGCGGCCGCGAGTCCAGCCGGACCGCAGCCCACTATTGCGATGTCGTAGGGAGCTTCGTGGATAGCTTCCTCCCGCTATTCGAAGCTCTTGCAACTACAGCGAACGGCGGTGGTGGGCGATGACAGGCTCGAACTGCCGACCCTCTCGGTGTAAACGAGATGCTC
Source organism: Altererythrobacter sp. CAU 1644 (assembly GCF_029623755.1). Taxonomy (NCBI): domain Bacteria; kingdom Pseudomonadati; phylum Pseudomonadota; class Alphaproteobacteria; order Sphingomonadales; family Erythrobacteraceae; genus Altererythrobacter; species Altererythrobacter arenosus. The sequence continues at coordinate 457,014 of NZ_CP121106.1, read as the reverse complement.
TACCAACTGAGCTAATCGCCCCGCGGCTCGCTTTGCAAGTGGGGGCTATCTAGCGTCGATTCGTTCAAAATCAATTGCTGATTGGCTTTGTGCCGATTGCAGCGCTATCGGCGCGTTGATGAATACCAGCAGGATCAGGGTTCTCGCCACGGGTGGCACGATTGCGGGCAGCGGAGGCTCGGCCTTTGGCAGCGGCTACAGCCCCGGACAGATCGCAGCGGAGGACATGCTGCGCGAGGTGAAGTCGCTCGGTATCGATGCTGAACTCGATGCCGTCGAGATCGCCAGTATCGGCTCGCAGGATATCGACTGGCCGGTGTGGGACCGGTTGCATGCCGAAGTCGTGCGGGCCCAGGCAGATGACGCGATTTGCGGGATCATCATCACCCACGGCACCGATACGGCGGAGGAAACCGCGCTGCTGCTGGACCAGACGCTCGAACCCGGCAAGCCGGTGATCCTGGTCGGCGCGATGCGACCGGCTGACGCGGTGGGCAGCGATGGCATGCGCAATTTCGCCAATGCGGTGCGTGTCGCGAGCGATCCGGCTTCGCGCGATCGCGGCGTGCTGGTGGTGATGGGCGATACGATCTTCGCCGCACGGGACGTGCGCAAGGCGGCGACGAGCAATATCGACGCGTTCAAGGGATTTCCGCGCGGGCCGCTGGGACGGGTGACGCCGAGCACGCTCGATTGGTTCGGTCCGGCGGCCAGAACAGGCGAAAAGGCCCGGTTTGCGTGGCCCGAAAAGCTGCCACGCGTAGCAATCCTGATCGCCGGAGCGGGGATGGACGCTCAGCCGGTCGAGGCGCTGCTCGGAATTGGCTGCCAGGGCATCGTGCTCGCCGGGATGGGGCAGGGCAATGCGCCGCGCTGTGTCCTCGATGCGCTGCAGCAGGCGGCGGCTGCGGGCGTGCCCGTGGTGCGCTCGAGCCGGGTCGACGAAGGCCTGGTCGACCGCAATGTCGAGGTCGATGACGATGCGCGCGGTTTCATCGCCGCGCGTTCGCTTGGCCCGGCCAAGTCGCGGATCCTGCTGATGCTGCTGCTGGCCAGCGGAATCACCGATCCCGCCGCGATCCAGCAGGCGTTCGACAAGCCCTAGGCGATCAGCTCCAGGGCGTGACGAGGTACTTTTCGCCGGTCTTCATCGCGCGATAATCGGTCACCGCGTCCTTTGTCAGCATCTCTTCGAGATTGACCCGCTTCTTGTAGCTGCTGGCGAAAGTGGTCGTGAGGTTTTCAAGCACGCGCTGGCGCATCCGCATCACCGTTTCCATCCCCGCCGACTGCAGGAAGGGGAAGAGCAGCCAACCCGACAGCGTCCACCCGAAACCATAGCTTGGCGTCAGGATCGTCGGGCCGAAATCGAGCCGGCCATAGATGAACATGCGCTTCTGCTGGTTCGAACCATACCGCGAATATTCGGTCATCTTGCTGACCGCGACCTGCTCCATCGCCTTGAACACATTGTCGACCGCCTGTCCGCCGCCGATCGGGTCAAACCCATAGAATGCGTCGGTCGCGTCTATCGCGTCGCGGAGTTGCGCCATGAAATCATCGTCGGACGAGTTGACGACATGTTTCGCGCCGAGCCCCTTGAGCAGTTCCACATGCTCGGCCTTGCGGACGATATTGACCAATTCGAAACCGTCCTCCTGGCAGATCTTGACCAGCATCTGGCCGAGGTTTGAGGCCCCTGCGGTGTGGACGATCGCTTTGGCGCCATCCATCCTGGCATTCTCGACAAAGCCAAGCGCGGTCATCGGGTTGACGAAGGAGCTTGCCCCGTCCTCGGCGCTGTGATCGCCCAGCGGCAGGCACATGGCAGCATCGGCGATGGCGTATTGGCTGAAAGCGTTGCCCGGTACGCAGGCAACGCGCTGGCCCATCAGCGATTTGGCGTAGTCACTGTCACCGGTCGCGACGACGGTGCCCGCGCCCTCGTTTCCGGCTGGCAGTTTCTGCCCATGGCGCGCCTTCGAGCCGGTGTTGAATGGCTCGGGCATGTTGGCGACATATTTGCCGGGCGAATATTCGGCGTTCTCGAGATCGGCCGCACCAGTCAGGATCGCGAGATCGGACGGGTTGATTGGCGCCGCTTCCATCTTGACCAGCACCTGGTTTCCGGTGGGGTCGGGGAAGGTGACTTCCTCGATTTCAACTGTGAGCGTCCCGTTGCTTTCGAGCGTGGTGAATAGCTGCTTGCCGGTGGTGCTCATGTCGATTCCTCCAAAGAACTCAGTTTCAGTCAGCAACGTTACGCGCGGTGCGATGCGATGGCTAGGGTGACGTTAGGTCAGGCATCGGCGGGATAGATGGCCTCGACGAAATAGAGACCGTGCGGTGGTGCATTGAGCCCGAGCGCCTGCCGGTCCTTTGCCTCCAGCGCCTTGGCTAACTGATCCTCGCGCCACCGGCCCATGCCGACGAGCGCAAGGCAGCCGACCATGCTGCGGACCTGGTGGTGGAGAAAGCTGCGAGCTGCCGCGTGGATGCGGACCTCCTCGCCGTCCCGTTCGACGTCGAGCCGGTCGAGCGTCTTCACAGGGTCCTTTGCCTGGCACTGGACCGAACGAAAAGTGGTGAAGTCGTGCAGCCCGACCAGCGCCTGCGCCGCGCGGTGCATCGCCTTCTCGTCAAGTTCGGGAGCAACCTGCCAGGCGCGATGGAGATCTAGCGTTAGCGGCGCGCGGCGATTGGCGATGCGATAGACATAGCTGCGCCCGATGCAGGAAAAGCGCGCGTGCCAGTCATCGGCTACGGTTTCGCAATGGGTGATGGCGATCAGATCGGGCCGCAAGTGCGCATTGAGCGCTTCCATTAGGCGGAACGGCGTAATGTCTTTCTCAAGATCGAAATGGCTGCGCATCGCGAGCGCATGGACCCCGGTGTCGGTGCGCCCTGCGCTGTGCAGCGTGACAGTCTCGCCGGTGACGCGCTCGGCGGCTTCCTCGATCGCCTGCTGCACACTCGGGCCGGTCGTCTGGCGCTGCAGGCCGACGAAAGGCGTCCCGTCGAATTCAATCGTGAGCGCGAAACGGGTCATGGCAGGATGGTGCCCTTTGCAACCGGACGACCGCGCAGGAAATCGGCCCGATCCATCGCCGGCTTGCCCGCGCGCTGGAGGCGCAGCGGCCGGATCGCGCCCGATCCGCAAGCCACGGCAAGATCGTCGTCAAGTACTTCGCCCGGCACGCCCGAACCCTCGAACATCTCCGCACGGAGCAGCTTCACGCGCTCCCCGTCGATCTCGCACCACGCGCCAGGGAAGGGGGCGAGGCCATGCATCTGCCGCACCAGTTCCTCGGCCGGCCGTGACCAGTCGATCCGCGCCTCGGCCTTGTCGATCTTTGGAGCATAGGTGGCCTCCGCATCGTCCTGCGCGACCGGGTGGAGCATCGCGAGGTCGATCAGCGTGCCGACCATCAGTTGCGCGCCCAGCTCGGCCAGTTCCTCGGTCAGTTCGCCCGTGGTCTTGTCCTCGATCGGGGTCCGCACCGTCGCCAGCATCGGCCCGGTGTCGAGCCCCGCCTCCATCTGCATGATGGTGACGCCGGTGGTTGGGTCGCCCGCCATCACCGCACGATGGATCGGCGCGGCCCCGCGCCAGCGCGGCAGGATCGAGGCATGGATGTTGAGGCAGCCGTGTTTGGGCGCGTCGAGAATGGCGTGGGGCAGAATCAGGCCGTAGGCCGCGACCACCGCCACATCGGCGTCGAGCGCGGCAAAGCGTTGCTGCTCCTCGGCAGACTTGAGCGAGGTCGGGTTGCGGACCTCGATTCCAAGTCGCTCGGCCGTCTTGTGGACCGGCGAGGGCTGAAGCTTCTTGCCCCGACCCGCCGGCCGCGGCGGCTGGGTATAGACGCAGACGATCTCATGCGCCGCGTCATGCAGCGCTTCGAGCGCCGGCACCGCAAATTCGGGCGTTCCCATGAAGATTATGCGCATGACGTTGCCTGTGGCCTTTCTTGGTCGCGCTCAGGCCCCTATCTGTCACCCCATGGCATCGCAAGAGATCGAAGCATTGGCGAGCGCTTTGGCGCGGTTGCCCGGGTTGGGGCCACGCTCGGCGCGGCGCGCGGTGCTGTGGCTGGTCAAGAACCGCGAGCAGGCGCTTCCCGCGCTGTTGACTGCACTCGGTGCCGTTCGCGATACGCTGGTGGAATGCGACACTTGCGGCAATGTCGACACGAAGAACCCGTGCGGCATTTGCGCCGACCCGCGCCGCGACAGGAAATCGCTCTGTGTGGTCGAGGATGTCGCCGATTTGTGGGCGCTCGACCGCTCGCGCTTGTTCTCGGGCCGTTACCATGTGCTTGGCGGCAAGCTGTCGGCGCTCGATGGGGTGGGGCCGGAAGACCTCAACATCGCCAGCCTGCTCGGCCGGGTGGAAGAAGGCGGGATCGACGAGGTCGTCCTCGCGATGAACGCCACGCTCGAGGGGCAGACCACCGCGCATTACCTCGCCGAACGGCTCGAGGCCTTCCCGCTGCGCATTACCCAGCTGGCCCACGGCCTGCCGGTCGGCGGCGAACTCGATTACCTCGACGAAGGCACGCTGGCGCAGGCCTTGCGCGCGCGGCGACCGGTGGATTGAAAAGACCGCACGACGCGACTATCTGCGTCTCCATGGCTATTCGTGAAATCCTGGAAGTGCCGGATCCCCGGCTCAAGGTCGTGTCCGAACCCGTGACCGTGTTCGATGACGAGTTGAAAACCCTCGTCGAGGACATGTTCGAAACGATGTATGACGCGCCCGGCATCGGCCTGGCGGCGATCCAGGTGGGCGTGCCCAAGCGCGTGCTGGTGATCGACCTGCAGCCCGAGGATCCGGATGCCGAGCCCGAAGTGTGCAATCATGGCGGGCATGAACACACCCACCAGCCGCTCAAGAAGGAACCGCGCGTATTCGTGAACCCCGTGATCGTCGATCCGGCGGAGGAACTCGCGACCTATCAGGAAGGCTGCCTCTCGGTCCCCGAAATCTTTGCCGATGTCGATCGCCCCGCGACCTGCACGGTGCGCTACCAGGATCTCGATGGGAAAGAACACGAGGAGCAGATGGAAGGCCTGATGGCCACCTGCATCCAGCACGAGATGGACCACCTTGAAGGCATCCTGTTCATCGACCATCTCTCACGCCTGAAGCGCCAGATGGCGTTGAAAAAGCTCGAGAAGCTACGCAAGGCAGCCTGACCGCCCATCCGACGAAAAAGCCCCGCCACTGGCGGGGCTTTTCATTCCGGGCAGGATGGCAGGATCAAGCGGCCTGCATCATGCCGTTAAGTGCCTTGAGACAGTCGTCGGCACACTCGCGGCACATGCGTGCGCAACGACGGCAATGATCGTTGTCATGCTTCGCGCACTCGTCAATGCAGGCCTCGCAAGCTGCGATACAGGCGCGCAGTTGCGCCTCGATCACTGCGACATTCCCGGCGGTGCGGCGCGTGGCGATGCGATAGGTGGCCGTGCAGACGTCGGCGCAATCCGAACAGGCGCGAATGCAATCGCTCATGTCGCCTTCTTCGGCGCTGCAGGCATCGGCGCAAGAATTGCAGATGGCGGCGCAATACATCGCGTGCCTCACAGCCTCGCCTAGCTGCTCGTTGTAGTCGGCCCCAACTTGCGGGTGCTCCTTGATCATCTCTTTGATAGACATGGAAAAAATCTCCTTTCGTCAAATAGAGCGAACGGCGCGGGGGATAGTTCCGAAACGGCGCCAATGCCCACTTGGCGGACCTCATTGTTCCAGCTATGTTCTGCAGATGGACCCGATGTTGATGGCATTATTGGCGCTTGCTCTAGGGCTCGCGATTGGTGGAGTGTTCGGCTGGTTTATCGGCTCGCGCCCCGTGGCCGAGCTCAGGTCGCGGCTGAAGGAATCGGAAGGGGAGGCCGAGGAGCGCGAAGCCGAGTTCAAGACTGCGATCAAGGAACTGGGCGAGGCGCAGATTGAACTCGCCACGCTTAAGGCGAATGCCTCAAACTTCGACAAGCAGATGGCCTTGATGCGCGAGGCGCGCGAAGAGATGCTCGCGCAGTTCAAGGCGGTTGGCGGCGAGGTGCTTTCGCGTAGCCAGGAGGAATTCCTCAAGCGCGCCGATGAACGCTTCAAGCAGTCGGAGGAAGTGGGCGAGGCCAAGATCAAGGCGCTGCTCAATCCCGTCGGCGAACGACTGAAGAAGTACGAAGAACAGGTCGAATCGCTCGAAAAACAGCGGGTCGATGCTTTCGGCCAGCTTCACGGGCTTATCCAGTCGATGCGCGAGGGGCAGGAAGAGGTGCGGCGCGAGGCGCAACGGCTCGGCAATTCGCTGACCAATGCGCCCAAGGCGCGCGGGCGCTGGGGCGAGCGCGCTCTACAGAACCTGCTCGAACAGTGCGGGCTGGCCGAACACACCGATTTTCACCTCGAACATTCGATCGATACCGAAGATGGGCGCTTGCGCCCCGATGCGATCGTCAATGTGCCGGGCCAGAAGAAGCTGGTGATCGACTCCAAGGTCTCGCTCAACGCCTATCAGGCCGCGTTCGAGGCCGATGACGAGAGCGAGCGCAAGCGGCATCTCGACCTCCATGCCAAGTCGATGCGCAACCATGTCCAGACGCTCGGTGCCAAGAGCTACCAGAGCCAGTTCGACGATGCGCCCGACTATGTCGTGATGTTCGTACCCGGCGAGCATTTCGTGGCTGCGGCACTCGAACACGATCCCGAACTGTGGGACTTCGCATTCGAGAAGAAAGTGCTGCTGGCGACCCCGACCAACCTCGTCGCGATCGCGCGCACCGTTGCGCAGGTGTGGCGGCAGGACGGCCTTGCTCGCGAAGCGCAAGAGATCGGCCGGATGGGCGCGGAGCTGTACGACAGGCTGCGCGTATCGGCGGAGCATTTGAAGCGCGTCGGGGGCGGGCTCGAGAGTGCGGTCAACAATTACAACAAGTTCGTCGGCAGCTTCGAGCGCAACGTGCTGTCATCGGGCAAGCGCCTCGCCGAGAAAGGCATCGAGATCGGCAAGCGCGAGATCGAGGAAGTGCCGCTGGTCGAATCCGCGCCACGCTACACCTCGGGCGATGCCGATATGACGGAACAACTGATCGAACCCCCTGTTGAAGCCGAGAACGAATGAGTTTTCGGGAGCTCTGATGAGAATTTCGCTGGTAGTTTCGATCATCGCCTGTCTCGGGCTGGCCGCCTGCGAGCGGGGCAAGCCCCCGTCCGAGCAACTGCGCGACTCGGTCGAGCAGACGATTGAGGGTGTTGCCAAGACGACCGTTTCGGACGGGCTTGAGGCGGGCCCGTTTGCTCCGCGCGACGAATGTTCGAAGCTGTCCGGCGCGAATGAATTTCGTAATGCGCTCGGTCTGATCATCGCCAAGCGCGATGCCGACGGGTTGATGGCGCTGACCGATCCGCAGGTGAAGCTCGATTTCGGCGGGGGCTTCGGTCACGCGACCTTGCGCGAGCGGCTGGACGATCCCCAGTACCGGCTCTGGGAAGAGCTTGGTGCCCTGCTCGATCTGGGCTGCGCAACCAATGCCGAGGGCGACCTGATCCTGCCGTGGTATTTCGCGCAGGACATGAAGGTCGACGATGCCTTTGGCGCGATGCTCGCCCTGGGGAACAAGGTTCCGGTGAGAAGGGTAGCGGCTGACGATGGCGAGGTGGTCGAACATGTCGCGTGGGACACGGTCGACCTTGTCGAAGGCTACTCCGACGAGCCGTTCCTCAAGGTGCGCACACGCGTAGGGCGCGAAGGCTTTGTCGCGCGCGAGCAGCTTCGCTCGTTGGTCGATTACCGCCTGATCGCGCGCAAGGGTGAAGGCGGCTGGATGATCGAGGTCTTCATCGCCGGCGATTGACCATTGCCGAGGGGGCCTGCGACTGGGTGTCGCTATCGCTCGAAGGCGACCTTGCCTGCGACCACGGTCATCACAATGCGTCCCTGGAGGATGGCGCCGGGATCCGACGCGGCGAGCACAAAGGGATCGATATCCATCACGGTAAGGTCGGCCCAGCGTCCCTGCGCGATAATGCCCGTCTCCCGCTCCCTGAACGCGGCATAGGCCGACCACGAGGTATAGGCCCGGATCGCCTCTTCGATGGTTAGGTTTTCATCGGGATACCACCCGCCCTGCGGCTGCAGATTCTTGTCGCGGCGTGTGACCGCGGCGTGGAGCCCGTAGAAGATGCTGTGGTCGGAGCCCGGATTATCCGCGTTGAATGTCAGCTGCGCACCGTTCTCGCGCAGCGTGCGCCAGGCATAGGCCCCGCGAATACGGTCCGGCCCAAGCCGGTCCTCGGCCCAGGTCTTGTCCTCAACCGCATGCGGCGGCTCCATCGATGCGATCACGCCCAGTTGCGCAAAGCGGGGCATGTCGGCGGGCGACACGACTTGCGCATGCTCGATGCGGTGGCGATTGGCGCGCGTAGCGGGATCCTGCTCGAACACGGTCTGGAGAATGTCGAGCGCCTCGCGATTGCCCGCATCGCCGATCGCATGGATCCCGACCTGGAAACCGGCGCGCATTGCGGCCGCATTGAGATCGCGATCGAAGCCGTAGCCGTCGCCGCTCACGCCGCGGTGGCCGGGCGTGTCCGAATAGTCGTCAAGCAGGCGTGCGCCGCGTGAGCCGAGCGCGCCGTCGTAATAGGCCTTGACCGACCGCGTCACCAGCATGCTGTCGGCGTCCGCATCCGGCCCGCGAGCGATCCAGCGCTGCATCAGGTCTTCGTCACGCAGCGACAGCATGGCGTAGACCCTGATCGGGAGATCTCCGCTGGCTTCGAGCTGTTCGAAGGCGCGCATCGCCCTCGCATCGGCCCCGGCCTCGTGCACGGTTACATAGCCGTCCTCTGCCATGCGCTGCAGGCCGATCGCTGCGTGGCGGCGCATCGTTGCCTCCGATGGCGCCGGCATGATCTCGTCGATCAGCGTGGTGGCGCGATTGAGGAACAACCCGTTGGGTTGGCCGTCAGCCCCGAGCCGCATCTCGCCGCCAGTCGGGACTTCGCTCAAGGCTGTAATGGCACCCACATCGAGTGCCGCCTGGTTGGTCCAAACGGCGAATCCATGCAGGCTGCGGAGCGCGACAGGATGGTCTGGTACCGCAGCGCTCAGCAGCTGTTTGTCGGGATAATTGTTGGCCCAGGCACCTTCATCCCAGCCTGCGCCAAGGATCCATTGACCCTTGGGTACGGACTTCGCGCGCTCTGAGACCAGCGCGACCGCCTCTGCCTCGGTCGCGACATCGGTCAGGTCGACCGCGTCGAGCTTCGCCCCCAGTTCGACGACATGCGAATGCGAATCGACCAGGCCGGGGAGCACCGTCGCTCCGGCCAGATCGACCACCCGCGTCTCGTCGCTCCGCAGCGCCAGCGCCTCTCTCGAGGTGCCGACGAAGGCGATCGCGCCATCGTCGATCGCGACGGCCTCGGCATCCGGATACCAGCCTGCTTCATTGCGAGGAGCATTGGGCGCCGGCGTCCCGTCACGACCCGGCTCGGCCCAGTCGAGGGTATAGACGCGGGCGTTGACCAGGATGAGATCGGCGGTCGGGGCTTTCGCGTTCTCGAGGGAAGTTGACGCGCAGCCTGCCAAGAGCAAGGACCCGATTGCACCCAACATCGACCTGTACATCATGATCTTCCCTCCGCCCTGCGCTGCGGGTCGCGGCGCTCACTCCTCGCTTGTGTCTAGCCTTTCCAGCACTTCGTAGGCCAGCACTGCGCCTGCCACGGCTGCATTCAGCGAATCCGCGCGCCCTTTCATCGGCATGGTGACGCGCAGGTCGCATTCGGCCTCATACGGTTCGGGCAAGCCTTGCGATTCATTTCCGACCAGAATGAAACACGGCGCCGCGTAAGGTGCATCGCGATAGGGTACGGATTCGCGGAGGCTCGCTGCGACCAGTTGACCTGCCCCGCTGCGCAGCCAGGGCAGAAATTCCTCCCACCGCGCCCGGGCCACACGCTGAGTGAATATCGCGCCCATGCTTGCCCGGACGGCCTCGACACTGAAAGGGTCGGCGCAATCTTCAATCAGGATAAGGCCGCCCGCGCCCACTGCATCGCCGGTGCGCAGCATGGTTCCCAGATTGCCGGGATCTCGCAGTTCCTGCGCGACCAACCAGATCGGGCTCGAGCTGCGGTCGAGACCGGCCAGCGATGTGTCGAGTTCCGCAAACGCGCCTGCCACCGCCTGCGGGTTTGACTTGCCGGTGATCTTGGCAAGAATGTCGGGACTGGTCTCGATAATGTCGCCGCCCCTCGCGGCAACTTCGCGCTCAAGCTCATCGAGCAGCGGGTGAGCATCGCGGCCCTTGGCCATCACCAGAGTCTCCGGCACGTGGCCGCTTTCGCGCGCATCGGTCAGCAGGCGCAGTCCTTCGGCAAGGAACTTGCCTGCCGCCTTACGGTGCTTCTTCTCGCGCAGCGAGCGCAGGAATTTCACGGTCGGATTGGAAAAACCGGTGATCTCGCGCCGGTGCGAGGGCGGGGTCACTCTTCGCCGAACCCGTCGTCGATCAGCGCGACGAGTTCTCCCAGAACGCTTTCGGCATTGTCGCCCGAAACGATCACCTCGATATCGTCGCCCTTGGCCGCGCCGAGCATCATCAGGCCGAGGATCGATCCGCCAGCCGCTTCATTGCTGCCCTTGGCAACGCGCACCTGGGTGGATTCTGGCAGGGCGCTGACCGCGCCGACGAACTTGGCGCTTGCCCGAGCATGGAGACCGCGCTGGTTGACGATGGTTACCGAACGACGCAGCTCGCTCAAGCCTTCGCCCTCCGTTCATCATCGCCAAGGAACTCGCTGGCGACCGTGATGTAATTGCGACCGGCATGCTGCGCTGCCTCGACCGCGTCGAGCACGCCCATGGTTTTGCGCGCCCCGGCCAAGCGGATCAGCATCGGCAGATTGATCCCGGCAATGACCTCGACCTTGCCGGTATCGAGCAATGAGATTGCGAGGTTGGACGGAGTGCCACCGAACAGGTCGGTCAGGATGACGACGCCGTTGCCGCTGTCGACCTCCGTAATCGCCTTGGCGATTTCGTTGCGGCGCCGTTCCATGTCGTCATGGGGGCCGATACATACCGTCGCAACCGCTTCCTGCGGGCCAACGACATGCTCCATCGCGTGGACGAATTCTTCGGCGAGACGGCCGTGGGTGACCAGGATCATTCCGATCATGTGATATGCCAGGTCCGTTACTTGCTGCCTTGCGACGCCATGAATTTACACCTGGGTTGTATCAACGCTTCTTCCCTTCGATCTCGTCGGTCGCGCGCGATCCCAAATTGCGGTGGCGGACAGTGGGCGAAAATCCTGCGTCGCGCAAGCCTTGCGCCATGCGTTCGGCAGTAAAGACAGAACGATGTCTGCCTCCTGTACAGCCGAAGGCGATATGGACATAGCTCTTGCCCTGCGCATCGTAGAGCGGAAGCAATGTCAGCAGCAGCTTGCGAATCTGTTCGAAGCTCGTGGCGAAGCCCGGATCCTTCTCGATATGCTGGCCGACCGGCTCGTCGAGGCCGGTCAGTTCGCGCAGTTCCTCGACCCAGTGCGGATTGTCGAGAAAGCGCATGTCGAAGACCAGGTCGGCGAGCGGTGGCATGCCGCGCGCGAAGCCGAAACTCGAGACGGTCACGGTCATGGGGCGGTCGTCGCGGTCCTCGAACAACTCGCGGATGTGCTGCTGTAGCTGGTTGGTCGAAAACTGGCTGGTATCGATCACCATGTCTGCCCAGCGGCGCATTGGTTCGAGCAATTCGCGCTCTGCCCGGATACCTTCCTCGAGCGGGCGATCCTCTGCCATCGGATGCGGGCGGCGGGTTTCGTTGTAGCGCCGCTCGAGCTCCCCTCCGGCGCAGTCGATGAACAAGGTGGATACCGAGAGGTCGTTCCGCTCGGCCAGTTCCTTCACAAGGTCGATAATCTTGGCCGGGACGAAGCCGCGCGTACGCGAATCGAAGCCAATCGCCAGTGTCCCGTGCTGTCCGTCGGGACGCGAGAGCAGGCGCTTCAACAGCCGCACGGGGAAGTTGTCGATCGTCTCCCAGCCCAGATCCTCGATCACTTGCAACGCGGTCGACTTCCCGGCGCCGGACAGGCCGGTAACAAGCAGGATTCGCTGTTGTGCGTTATCGGTGGCTGACGGGTCGCTTTCGGTCATTGCCTGCCTTCTTGCGCCCTTTTCGGGCTATGGGAAGGGCCATTCGTGGCTATATCCCGTAGCGAGACAGCGCCCACTCCGCCCGCAACGCGGCTGCCCGCGAGGTGCCGTCGAACGGCAGTACCGGCAAGCTGATGCCCAGTAGTTCGCGCAAAGCGAGGTCATCCGGCAGCCGCTCGGGCGGAAAGTCGAGATTCAGGATCAAAGAGGCGGGCGCCGAAGTCGTCTCGAATTCGAATATCCCCACTCCGCGGATCTCGAACTTGTTGGAGATCCGGGGTGGCGGGTGCACGACCAGCACGCCATCCTCTAGCTGGAGCGAGACGCCGTCATCTCCGATCAGGGCGGCACCGCGGTCGATCAATTCGAGAGCAAGCGTCGATTTGCCGCTGCCGGGGCGTCCTTCGATAAGGAGCGCCCTCCCGCCGATCGCGACTGCGGTCGCCTGGAGCAGTCGTGACTCTGCCTCGCTCATCGAGCCGCCGGCAGCTCGAGCCGCAAGCAAGCCCCGGTTCCCCCATCGGCGCGGCTGTGCGCGGTGAGCGTACCGTCATGCGCCTCGGCAATGGCGCGGGCGATGGCGAGACCGAGGCCGGAGTGATTGCCGAAATCTTCGGCTTCCGGCCTGATCGAGTGAAACCTCTGGAAGACCTTTTCGCGCGAATCCTCGGGAATGCCCGGTCCATGATCGCAGACGGTCAGCGTTACGCGGTCGCCCTCGGTACGAACCTCGATTTCGACCGAGGCATCGAGGGGAGAGAAAGAGATCGCATTGTCGAGCAGGTTCTCGATCACGCGCTCGAGCCGGGCGGGTACGCCGGTCACCATCGCGCTGCGACCGTAGGTGTGCAGGATTACGCGGTGGTCCTGGTTCTCCGCGCGCGCCTCGCGTGAGCCGATGATGTGCTCGACAAGCCTGGCTAGGTCGAGCCGTTCGCGCACCGCGCGCGACATTTCCGCGTCGATCCTGCTCGCGTCCGAAATTTCGCTGACGAGCCGGTCGATCCGGCGCACGTCGTGGGTAGCGATGTCGGTCAGCTGTCGCCGCACATCCGGGTCCTCGACTCGCGGCAAAGACTCGATCGCGCTGCGGAGCGAGGCAAGCGGGTTCTTGATCTCATGTGCGACATCTGCGGCGAAACTGTCGACCGCGTCGATCCGCTGGCGCAAGGCGTCGGTCATATCTGAAACGGCGCGAGCCAATAGTCCGATCTCGTCGCGGCGTTGCGGCAGCCGAGGAACCTCGACCGAGCGCTCGCGCCCCTGCCGCACCCGTAGCGCGGCCCCGGCGAGCAACCTGAGCGGAGCGACGATCGTGCGGGCCAGGAAAAGTGAGAGCAGGATCGAGGCACCCAGCGCGAGCAGTACCGCAATGCCCAGCGTCGAGCGCGCTTCGCGCACATTCTCGGTAATGTCGACAGCGTTGCGCGTCGTGAGCAATGTCGCACCATTGAGCCCGACTGGTGCGGCCGCATTGATGACCGGCGTGCCGTCGGGCGCATCGCGCAACTGGATCTGCGAGAGGCCCTCTTCGCGCGCACGTTTCAGTTCGGGCCAGGCGTCGGCCGAGGGATCTTCCGGCTCGACATAATCCTGGATCGGATCGGCGCCGACGATGGTATCGACCGCACGGTCGAGCATCTGCGCGAAATCTTCCGAGAAATCGTCATCCTTGACGTCGTTGAACTGGAACGATGGTTCGGCGAGGGCGAAGCTGTCGGCCCACAGCCGCCCTTCGGCATCGTACATTCGCACGCGCATGCGCTGTTCGCGACCGATCTGCACGACCAGCGCTTCCTGCCGTTCGCGGGTCGCCCCGGCGAGTGCTTCGGCGGTGATCTGCGCCTCAATGCGGGCAAGCGAATAGCGCTCTGCGAGGAGCTGCTTGCGGTAGGAATCGAGGTAGAAGATGCCGCCGCCAAGCAAGGCCAGCGGCAGGATGTTGACGACCAGGATGCGCGAGGTCAGCGACAGCCGCCCGGCCCAGCCGAGCGAGTCGAGCCCGCGGTCCAGCCTCGTGCGCGCCAGCGTATCAGCCATCCGAGAAGCTGTAGCCTGCCCCGTAGAGCGTTTCGATTGCGGAGAAGGTCGGATCGACCTGCCGGAATTTCCGCCGCATGCGCTTGATATGGCTGTCGACCGTCCGGTCGTCGACGAAGATGTCGTCGGGATAGGCTGCATCCATCAGCTGGTTGCGGCTCTTGATGACTCCGGGGCGCGTCGCCAGCGCCTCAAGGATCAGGAATTCGGTTACGGTCAGCGAAACCTGGGCATCGTCCCAGGTCACCTGATGCCGCGCAGGGTCCATGAACAGACGACCACGGGTCAGCGCGGGGTTGGCTGGTTCGACGTCGGCACTGTCGCCGACGAGCGCGCGGGTCGGGTCCGACCGGCGTAGGATCGCCTTGATGCGCGCCAGCAGCAGCCGCAGGCTGAACGGCTTGGCAATGTAATCGTCGGCCCCCAGCTCCAGGCCAGCTTCCTCATCCTGTTCATCGTCCTTGCTGGTCAGGAATATGACGGGGAGGGCGGAATGCTCTCGCAAGCGGCGCAACAATTCCATGCCGTCCATCTTCGGCATCTTGATGTCGAACACCGCAAGATCGGGCGGGTTGTCGAGCAGCGCCTTGAGGGCGGTTTCCCCGTCCGAATAGACGCGCGTCACGAATCCTTCGGCCTGCAATGCGATCGAAACGGTGGTGAGGATATTGCGGTCATCATCGACCAGCGCGATGACCATATCGTCGCGCGGCTTAGATTCCGAAATGTCCATCTCGCTCATCCACGCAGCCTTTTTGCAGTTTGAGAGCAGGGGATTAGCGGCATCGGCGCAGGGAAACAACGCACCGCCTCAATCGGGGCAAATGTTCCGGCTTGAGACGCTGACTCGGTTTGACCTTGCGGCGTCGTCGCTCTAGAGGAAAACCGAAGATTGCGCATTCGTATGCAGTCGTGCTCGCGAATCGCATGACAGGGTCAATCCAGGCCGTTCCTGAAAATCGCAGGAGAATTGCGTGTCCACTCCGCTTGCCCGCCCCCTTTCCAGCCAGGGCATTGAAACAAAAGCCAATATCAAGCCAAACCTAGGCACCGCGGCGCTCGTCGAAGAAGCGCTGAAGCGAGGCGAAGGCCAGCTAACCAAAGACGGGGCCTTGTTAGTCGACACTGGCAAGTTCACCGGCCGCAGCGTGAAAGACAAGTATGTCGTCCGCGACGCAACGACCGAAGAGACGATCAACTGGGGCGCAATCAATCAGCCGATGGACCAGGCCCACTGGGATGTCCTCAAAGCCGATTTCCTCGCCCATTTGAATGGGCAGGACGAGCTTTTCGTCGCCGACCTGTTCGGCGGCAGCCAGCCCGAGTACCGGGTCAACGTCCGCGTCATAAACCAGCTCGCGTGGCACAATCTTTTCATCCGCACTCTGCTCGTGCGCCCCTCGGCTGACGAACTGGCGGACTTCACCCCCGAATATACCATTATCAACCTGCCCAGCTTCAAGGCTGACCCAGAACGCCACGGCTGCCGCAGCGACACGGTGATCGCGGTCAACTTCACCGAGAAGCTCATCCTGATCGGCAACACCGAATATTCAGGCGAGATGAAAAAGGGCGTATTCGGCCTGCTCAATTTCCTGCTTCCCGCGCAGGGCGTGATGCCGATGCACTGCTCTGCCAATATCGGCGCCGACGGCAAGAGTGCGATCTTCTTCGGCCTCTCGGGTACGGGCAAGACCACACTCAGCGCCGATGCCAGCCGCACGCTGATCGGCGATGACGAGCACGGTTGGTCCGACCAGGCGGTGTTCAATTTTGAAGGCGGTTGCTACGCCAAGATGATCAACCTTTCGGCCGAAGGCGAGCCGGAAATCTACGCCACCACCAAGATGTTCGGCACGATCCTCGAAAACGTGACGATGGATCCGGCGACGCGCGAACTCGACTTCACCGACGGCAGCAAGACGGAGAACACCCGCGGCGCCTATCCGATCGAGTATATTCCCAACACTTCGGAAAAGAACCTCGGCCCCGCGCCGTCCAACGTGATCATGCTGACCGCCGACGCTTTCGGTGTTCTGCCCCCGATTGCGCGCCTCACGCCAGACCAGGCAATGTATTACTTCCTCAGCGGCTATACCGCCAAGGTAGCCGGCACCGAGATCGGTGTGACCGAGCCCGAGGCGACCTTCAGCACCTGTTTCGGCGCCGCATTCATGCCGCGCCACCCGTCGGTTTATGGCAATCTGCTGAAGGAGCGGATCGCGAAGGGCGATGTGCAGTGTTGGCTGTTCAATACCGGTTGGACCGGCGGCAAGTATGGGGTTGGCAGTCGCATGCCGATCAAGGCGACGCGCGGCCTGCTCAACGCCGTGCTCGACGGCAAGATCGATGACGTGGAATTCCGCGAGGATCCGAATTTCGGTTTCGATGTGCCGGTCAGTGTTCCGGCGCTCGCCGAAGCGGGGATCGACCAGAAACTTCTCGACCCGCGTTCGACCTGGGATGACAAGGACGAATACGACCGCACGGCGAACAAGCTGGTGCGGTTGTTCATCGACAACTTCGCCCAGTTCGAAAGCCATGTCGACCAGGGCGTGCGCGATGCTGCTCCGACCGCGCCGGTCGCCGCATGACAAGAGTTTACACCAACTAGGAGAGGGGGCCTCGTTCCTTGGTGGAACGGGGCCTTTTTCTTTTCTAGGCTGCTGCCACTGCAAGATCAGACCCCCAGAAGGAGATACCCATGAGCCTGGCCCAAATGCTGCAACAATCCGGCGCGATCGAAGCGATGGCGCGCGAACTCAATATCGACGAGCAGACCGCGCGCATGGGGGCGGGTGCCCTGCTGCCGGCGATCGTTGCAGGCATGGGGCGCAGCGCGACCGGAGGGGCTGGCAGTTCCGATCCGCTCGGCGGGCTGGGCGGCCTGGCCGGGGCAGTGCTCGGCGGAGCAGGCGGGGGCGGTCTTGGCGGCGGATTGCTCGATGCCGTGCTTGGTCAATCGCCGACGCCGGTCAATCAGGGCAACGACATTCTCGGCAATATCTTCGGCAGCAAGGACGTCAGCCGATCGGTTGCGGGCGAGGTTGCTGCAATGACCGGGATCGACGAGGGTCTGCTCAAGAAGATGCTGCCGATCCTGGCGATGGCCGCTGCCGGCTACATGGCCAAGCAGGCGACCGGCGGCGGCGGAGGTGCGCAAGCCGGTGGCAACCCGATGGGCGGGGCGCTCGGCGGAATTCTCGGTTCGATCGTTTCCGGAATGGCGCGACGCTGATCGGCTAATTTCTCGTCAGGTCTGTGGTGAATTGCGGCGGATCTGACGGCTCGGCTTTCCGAAGATGGTGAAGCTGGCCCACATCTTGGGATCGTTCATGAAGGGTTGCCTGCCCCTGTCATCGACATGGCGCAGCGTCTGGAGCTGTGCCTTCTGCATGGCGAATTCAGGAGCGTAGCCAGCCTTCATCTGACGCATGAAGTTGGTCATCAGCACCTTGGTGGCGGAATCGCTGACATTCCAGAGGCTGCCCGCGACCTGGCCGGCTCCCGCTCTAGTCCAGGTGCGCGCGATCCCGAAACCGCCCCCTTCAAGCGTGCGGCCCAGCGCGGTCTGGCAGGCGCTCAGCACCACCAGCGGATGGTTGTCGTCCCAGCCGGGGAAGTTCTCCTGGCGAATATGGCCAGCGTAGTAATGTCCGCCCGACATTGCGACATAGCCGCGAGTGAGCGGGTTACGCGGATGCGATACGGCATGTGACGCAATGTAGACCAGGCCGGTGTCGCGGCGCGATTCTATCGCTCGGACGAGGTTCCTGCGAGTGGCCTCCTCGCCGATCATCAACCTGTTGCCAGGCGCGTCGAGCATTTGCGCTACCGCTTGGGCTTCAGCGCGGGCACCGGGTAGCTTTGCCCAGTTCCACGAAGTGTCGCCGCTAAGGTCGGGATCGCCGACAATCACTGCCTTGTCGATCTCGACCTGCCCGAAATCATAGGTCGGCTCCTCGTTCGACAGAGCCGGGATATCGGGCAGCAGGACGAACGACCAATTCTCTGCGGCGTAACCATTGGCGAGCGGTAGCGCAGCGTAGGGTGCTGTGCCCGTGTCGAGCGCCGGAATGATCAGCAGGCGCCCAGAGCGCGATCCGAGTGCGTCGCGGACCACGCCGGGCAAAAGAAGTTCAGCTGTTTCCGCCAGCGTCCTGCGTCGCTCCTCGACGGCTTCAGGAGAGCGATCCGCCGCTTCAGCTGCGCGGATTTCCTGCTCGGTCGGCAGCGGTTCTCCACGAGGCGCGCGGCTGCGGCTCATGGCGAGGCGCCTGACACCGAGCCCCTTTGTCATGGCGGTAAGGCCGTCATAAGGCATATCGGATACGCCGCTGACCGTCCCGCCATCAGGCCCGATCAGCCAGGCCCGCAAATGTCCGGCCGCATCAAGGTTGTGGATCAGTACGTAAGTCGGGATCGAGCCCCGAGACATGGCGGCGAGATTCGCCTTTGCGTTTTCGAGCGCGCTCTCGGCGCTCTCGCGCGGCAGTTCGGCTTCGACCTCGAGGACCTCGCCTGTCACTTCCTTGCTGGCCAGCACTTGCTGCAGCACGACGATCCGCGAGATCGCGCTGACGAGCTGGTCTTGCATCGCGGGATCGATCTCGGTCGGCATCGCGACCGGCGGCGGCGCCTCCGGAAGCTCCGCGAAGTGAACAATCGGAGCTTCGGGCGCGGTATCAGACACCGGTGCGGTCGCGGTGTCCCCGCAGCCAGCCAACAGCAGCGCTGCCGGTATCGCGATGGCAAGCTTGATCATCTCGGTCCCCTTCGTCACGAACCGGCCTGCAACCCGCATCGGGCGTCAGGATGCGTCACGAAGGGGAGCAGGTCAAACCTGCTCGGCTTTTTCAGCCAGATGCCTGGGCAATATAGCGATCGACGTTCTTGGCGAGGACATCCATCGGCACGTTGCCGCCCAGGATTACCGCGTCGTTGAAGGCCTTGAAATCGTAGGCGCTGCCGAGTTCCGTTTCGGCCCGTGAACGTTGGCGCACGATTTCGCTGTGGCCGAGCTTGTAGCCGGTCGCCTGACCGGGCCAGCTGCAATAGCGATCGACTTCGCTGAACACTTCGACGGGCTTAGAGCCATTGCGCTCGATGAAGAAGTTGCGCGCCTGTTCGCGGCTCCAGCCCTTGGTGTGGAGCCCTGTATCGACCACCATTCGGCACGCGCGGAAGGCGAGGCTCTGCAGATATCCCAAGCGGCCGACCTTGAACTCGTCATAAGCCCCAAGCTCGTCCGCGAGCTGTTCGCCATAGAGCGCCCAGCCTTCGCTGAACGGGTTGAAGGCAAGGATCGATCGGATTAGCGGGAGCCGGTTGGAGAATTCGCCCTCCCACACGTGGCCGGGGATCGTCTCGTGATAGGTTAGGTCGGCAAGGTCGTATTTGCGATGGCGATCGGTGGTGTGCAGGTTGATCCAGAAGCGACCGGGGATCGTGCCATCCTTGCTGCCGGAGCCGCCATAGGCGCCGGGCGCGCCCTGTTCCTCGGCCGGAGGAATGCGCTTAACCTCCAAATTGGGATCAACCAGCGTGTTGAAGGCGCGCGGCATCTGTGCCTTGATCCAGGCAATGCGGTCCTGGATGAAATCCATGATCTGGGCGCGGCCCTCGTCATTGTCGGGCCATTTGTAGCGCGGATCATCGCCGAGGGCCTGCATCCGGTCGCCCACGGTCCCCTTGGTGTATCCGATCTCGTTGAGGATGGGGTCCATCCTCGCATGCAACGCTTCGAGTTCCTCCAGGCCTTGCCTGTGAACTTCATCTGGGCTCATCGTGGTGGTGGTGCTTGATCGCAGCGCCCAGGCATAGAATTCTTCGCCATTGGGGCGAGCGTAAATGCCTGGATCTGAGCTGGCGACGGCGCGCTCCGCCTCGAGCTCAGCAAGCTGCCGCGAGAACGCTTCGGCGATTGGCCCGCTTTCCAGTGAAGCTGCGCGGTTGGCATGGCTTTCGGGCATGCCCGCTTCAGACAGCTTTGCCCGCAGAGGAGCCGCGAACAGCTCGCCCTTGCCTGCGCTGGCGATAGTCTGCTTCATCTGCTTGATCGCCATGTCGATCAGGAAATCGGGCGGCGTTACGCCCATTCCCCGCGCCGACTGCATGCGCCCCAGCTCTCCTGCAAGGGCGGCGGGAATCTGTTCCATCCGTTCGATGTAGGCGTCGGCGTCGTCACCATCGCCAACCGGCTGCGTCGAGGACATGAACCGGGGCAGGTCGATATAGCTGCCGACGTTCTGGATCACGACATAGGGTGCCGTCCGCCAGCTCCCCACCGGCACATCGCCATAGGGCAAGGCCAGCCCCTGCAGCGCGATGTCGTAGGCACTTTCGACGACTTCGAGATTGGTGATGGTCTCGGCGTTCAGGCCTTCGCGCGGATAGCGCCGAACCAGTTCGAGATCGGCGCGCAACTGCGTGGCCAGGGCGTCCTGCCCGGCTTGCGACTGGTCCGACATCTTGCCGCGCAGCTTGGCATATTGGCCTACATCCACGCCGAGGCCGGTGGCGCGCTCGGGTTGGTGTTCGAGGAGATTGTAGGCCACCACCTCGAGCAATCGATCGGCGCCGATCCGGTTTGCTTCGGCCAGGGCGCCTGGCCGAACGCGATCGACCGCGCTGCAGCCGGACAGGGTGAGCGCGGTCGTAGCGCCGAGTCCGGCAAGGACGCGGCGACGGGTTGTTTCGAAGCTGTTTGAAGTCATGCGCAGGGGTGTAGCCGCCCGCGCATGACAGTCAATCAGTCAAGGAATTCGGCCGGAACTTTGCCCCCATTCTTGGCGAGTTCCTGCATGGTCTGCTTGTGCAGCCAGATATTGTCCTCGGCGCTGCCCGAATAGTCGGTGCGACCGAGTTCCTGCGCGAGTTCCTTGCGGTTCTCGTAGGATGAATCGACCCCGATCAGCTTCATCAGGTCGACGATCGAGGTGCGCCAGTTGAGCCGGTCAGCACCATCCATCGCGTCGAGACGTGCCTCGACATCGACTTCGCTGATTGCCTGGGAAGTGCTGTCCGGATCCCAGCCCCGGCCTCCACCGCTCGACGGAGCAGTCGTGGTTGCGGGTGCTTCCTCCTTCTTCTCACCGAAAATGGCTCGCTTGATTGAGCTGAAAATTCCCATCCGTATTTCTCCTAGAAAAAGGGGTCACTGCCCGAAGAACGTGCGGTAAGGGAGGGATGTTCCGCCGATGTTACAAAACTCTACGATTCGAGAGTGCTGAAGGGGACTGGACGTGAACCTAATCCTGTCGATCATGATGCTCGCGGCGCTCGCGCTGCTGATTGGCGCGTTCTTCCTGTGGCGCAGGACGGGGGAGGCCAAGCGGCCCCTGCTGATGGTGCTGCTGTCGGTTATCGCGCTGGTCAATGTCGCGATCTGGACACTGCCCGATGCGAGCGGGGAATCCCCGCTCGCCAAAGTCGAGGCAGATTAGTCCGGCAGGTGCCAGCGAATTGCGTTCGAATAGGAGCCCGGCGTCGGCTGGCCGTCTCCGCCGGTGGCGGGCTTGAATTTCGCGCGCTTGATGACTAGGGCGCAGGTCGCTTCGTCGAGCGCTGCATGCCCGCTCGACTGGGTGATCTGGCAGTTCTCGACCGTGCCGTTTGCCGCAATATCGAGCCGGAACTTCGCCGTGCCGTACAGCTCTTCGCGCACCCAGCGGCTCTTGTAGTCGGCGTCCGTTACCCAGCGTGACGGGTTGTTCCGCGGGATCGCGGCGATGGGCGAGACCGATGGCTTCACGGGCGGCCCGAGGTCGGGAACCGGGGGAAGCACCTTGAGGATGACCTCATCGCTCAGCGGCGGCAGCTTGGTGGTCGTGTCGACCAGGTTGGGCTGTTGTGGCAAGTCGAGAGGCCTGGGCGGCGTATAGATCGGCGCTTCGTTCTGCTCGGCCTTCGGTTGAGCCGGCTCGTGCGGTGGGGGCGGCGGCGGGTCTTTGTATTCGGTCGTCGGCAATGGGCCGCTGAATATTTCCTTCGTGACATCGGTGGCGAGCCCGAAGACCAGCAATCCAGCCAGACCGGCATGGACGATTACGACGCCAGCCAATCCGGCGCTCTGATCGCGAAGACTACGTCTATCTGCATAGGCCATGTTGGGTTCCTCTCTCCATGTAGTCATCCGGCATCACGGACGACTCATGCGCAATGTTACAACATCACATTTCAGAGTCAAGGCGAGTTAGCTCGCTGCGTGTCGATGCACGCTGGAAATTCAGTAGCTTGGGGAGCCTACGTCGGGGCCGATTACTTGATCGGGCAATCCGGCGAGAGGCGGAAATCGAGGTAATTGTCGACCGAGCCCATCAGGTCCTCGATCTCATTTTCGAAGAAGTGATTGGCCCGCGGAATTTCCTCGTGATGGATCGTGATGTGCTTCTGCGTGCGCAGCTTGTCGACCAGCTTCTGCACTGCACCCGGCTGCACGACGGTGTCCGCCGCACCCTGGATGAAAATGCCGCTGGCCGGGCAAGGGGCGAGGAAGCTGAAGTCGTACATGTTCGCCGGAGGTGCGACCGAGATGAAGCCCCGCACTTCGGGGCGGCGCATCAAGAGCTGCATGCCGATCAGCGCGCCGAAGCTGTAGCCAGCGACCCAGGTCGTCTGCGCTTCGGGGTGGATCGACTGCACCCAGTCGAGCGCCGAAGCGGCGTCCGAAAGCTCACCGACGCCGTTGTCGAAGCTGCCCTGGCTGCGGCCGACGCCGCGGAAATTGAAGCGCAGCGTCGCAAAGCCGCGGTCGGCAAAGGTCTTGTACATCCGCTGGACGATGCGATCGTTCATCGTGCCGCCGCCTTCGGGGTGCGGATGGAGGATCATCGCGACCGGCGCGCGCGGGCGCGGCGGCGGGGAGAAACGACCTTCGAGACGGCCTTCGGGGCCGGGAAAGATGACTGAGGGCATCGGGAACCTTGCAGAATATGGCCAAATCGCGCGTGGCCTGCTGGCGAACGCGAAGTCGCGGGCTATATAGGGAGTGGTGTAAAAATCGCAATAATTTCGAACATCTCCCGCCAAGCATCGACAGGCCAGCCTCATCTCCGAACGCATCTATCTCGACCACGCCGCCACTTCACCGCTGCGCCCGGAGGCGCGCGAGGCGATGGAGCGTGGCTTTCGCATCTGGGCAAATCCGTCGAGCCCGCATGCCGAAGGACGCAAGGCCCGCGCCGCGCTCGAGGACGCGCGCGAGCGGATCAAGGCGGCGCTGGGTTGGGACGGCGAGCTGATCTTCACGAGCGGTGCGAGCGAGGCGGCTGCATTGGCATTGGGTCATGCCAATGCGGGAGCGCGATTAGTGAGCGCGGTCGAGCATGACGCTGTCCTGAAAGCTGCCCCTGATGCAGAACGATTGCCGGTGCTTGCAGATGGTGCGCTCGACCTGGAAGTGCAGCGCGAGGCGGTCCAACGCGAGAATCCGCT
Source organism: Altererythrobacter sp. CAU 1644 (assembly GCF_029623755.1). NCBI lineage: Bacteria > Pseudomonadati > Pseudomonadota > Alphaproteobacteria > Sphingomonadales > Erythrobacteraceae > Altererythrobacter > Altererythrobacter arenosus. Next base: position 433,361 of record NZ_CP121106.1, on the reverse strand, counting down.
TGTCGCCGTGCAGCACGTCAATTCGGAAACGGGCAACCGGCAGGATCTGACAAGGATCTGCGAAATCGTGCGCGAGGCTGGCGGTCTCTTGCTCGCCGATTGCGCGCAGAGTGCCGGTAAGATGCCGCTACCGCCCTGCGACATGGCGGTGATCTCAGCGCACAAGTTCGGTGGACCAATCGGTTTGGGCGCTTTGTTGGTCCGGGACTTCGCGATGCTCAAGCCAACCGGAGGGCATGAGCGCGGCTACCGGCGCGGGACCGAGAACCTGCCCGGAGCGCTTGGCATGGTTGCCGCGCTCGAGGCGGCAAGCACTCCCTATGTGTCCCCCGAAGTGCTGGAACCATTGGAGCAGCTATCAGAACAAGTGCGTGCGGGGGGTGGCAACTGGCTGGCCGACCGGCTCGCTGACCCCACACCGTACATTTGCGCAATCGCGATGCCCAATATGTCTGCCACCGCGCAGGTCATGCGCTTCGACATGGCAGGCATCGCCGTGAGCCAGGGAAGCGCCTGTTCCTCGGGCACGATGAAGACCAGCCATGTGCTTGAAGCGATGCTGGTCGAGCCCGAGGTCGCTGCGAACTCAATCCGCGTCAGCTTCGGGTGGAACACGACGCGCGCCGAGGTGGAACGCTTCGCCGAGGTGTGGTTAGAACTGGCGAAGGCATGATCTATCTCGATTACCAGGCCACTACTCCGCTCGCGCCCCAAGCGCGCGATGCCATGCTGCGTTGGCTCGATGGGCCGGAAGGGACCGGCTTCGGAAATCCGCATAGCGCGCACCGCATGGGGCGACAGGCGCGGGCCGCGATCGAACTTGCGCGCGACCGGGTCGCTGCGCTGTTCCCCGCTGGTGGACAGGTGATTTTCACCGGCAGCGCGACCGAGGCGATCAACCTCGCCATTCGCGGCTCGGGCAAGGGTGGCAGTGTGTCGGTCAGCGCGATCGAGCATGCCGCTGTACTCGATACCGCCGAGGCGCTGGGCCAAAAGCATGAGTTGAACGTCGCCGCAGACGGCCAGTGCAACACCAATCAGGACGTGCCCAATGACACACGCCTGATCGCGGTCATGCAGGTCAATAACGAGATTGGCGTGGTGCAACCAACGGTCGAGTGGCACCGCAAGGCCAAAGCATCGAATGCGCTGTACCTGTGCGATGCCGTGCAGGCCTATGGCAAGATCGAGGTGACCGGGGCGGACATGATCGCTGTCAGCGCGCACAAGCTGCACGGGCCGAAGGGTGTCGGCGCGCTGTGGGTCCGCGACGGGGTCAGGCTCGATGAAGTGCAGACCGGCGGCGGGCAGGAAGGCGGCCTGCGATCCGGCACGCTTTCGCCCGCGCTGATCGCGGGTTTCGGCGCCGCGGCGAATGTCGCGAAGGAGCGCATGGCCGAGGATGCTGCGCATGTCGAAGCGCTGTGGAACCGCGCACGCGAACTCTTTGCCGACTGGACACTCAACGGCAGCGAGGACGCGCGCTGGCACGGCAATCTCAATATTCGCCGCGATGGCCTCGACGTGAATCGGCTGATGTCCGATTGCCGCGATGTGATGTTCAGTGCAGGTAGTGCCTGCGCCAGCGGATCGGGTCGCCCGAGTCACGTGCTCAAGGCAATCGGGCTTTCGGACGCCCAAGCAAAAAGCTCTATCCGCCTCGGCTTCGGGCGCTACACCTCGCTCGAAGACATCGAGCAAGCCGCGCGGCAAATCAACGTGGCGGCAAAGGAGCAGGGGCTGTGACGATCACCATTCGCTTCATCGACACGCATGGCGATGTGACCGAAGCGCAGGCCGAGCCGGGCGACAACCTGCTGCGCGCAGCGCAGGCAGTGGGGATGCCGCTCGAGGGAACCTGCGAAGGGCAGATGGCCTGTTCAACCTGCCATGTGATCGTCGACGGCGAATGGTTCGACAGATTGCCGGAAGCGGTCGAGGAAGAAGAGGACATGCTCGATTTCGCGGCGGGCGTGCGGCGCACCAGCCGGCTCTCGTGCCAGATCGAGCTGACGGCGGAGATGGACGGGCTGACCGTCACCATCCCCGCCGAGAGCTACGACATGCGGCGGATGTAGCCGGGGCCTATTCCGCAGGCTTCTCTTCGCTTTTTTCCTCGGGCTTCCAGCCACCGAAATCCATGCCGCCATTGCGCCGCCACAGCCGCGCCGCTCCCCAGACCACCAGCCCCAGGGGCACCAGGATCGTTGCGGCGAGGATGATGAAGGCGATCATCGTGCCCAGGATCTTCCCGATCGAGCCCCAGGCATCGCGGATCGGGTCGATGAACCCGCCGGAGGTTGGCGTGCCCGATTCATAGGTGATCTGCATCTGGCTGAAGGCCACGCGATTGCGCATTTCGCGCAGCCAGCTTTGCGCCTGGTCGATCTCTTCATTGACCTGCGCCACGCCGCGTTCGGCCTGCACCAATTCGGGCACGGTCCCCTTCCGCGTGCGCAGGACCTCCATCAGCCGGTCGCGCAGCAGGGTGCGGGCGCGGAGGCGTGCTTCAGTGTCGACGATGGCCTTGGACAGGTCCTCGCCGTCGATCGAGGAGGAAATGAGCTCGCCATCGACCTTGCCAGACGCGTTCTCCAGTTCCTTCGAGAATCGCCGCGCTTCGCTGGCAATGACGGCCAGTTGCAGATTGCCATAGGAATAATCGCCGTCCTGCTCGGCCTGGCGCATCGAAATGATGCGGCACTTGCTCCGGCCCAGCGCTTCGCACAGGTCGGCGTGGCGTTCCTGCAGCGGCTTGATCGCGGTCGCGGGCAGGCGGAAACCGAGGGCATAGCGATAGGCCACCTGCGGCTCGCCGACGGGAGTCTCGAACGAGGGGATTTCGCTGGAAGGGGCAGCCTGGGATTCAGCGACCGGCCTGGGGGAATCGGCCATGGCTGGAGCAGGAGGCGGCGGCGGCGCGACCGGCGCGGGAGCCAGGTCGTAGCTGACCGACTCGTTGAAGCCATAATCCGTCGTTGATGCTTCTTCGGCATCGACCGTCGTCACACGCTCGACGCTTTCCTGCCGGTCCGCCTGATCACAGGAGGCAAGGGCGAAGGCGATCGTGATACAGAGGATGGTCAGGGGGGCGCGCATATCGAATCTCCTCTCCAGAGCTGATCTGCCACAATTTCGCCACATTTCATGAACGGCAGATGAATGATACAACGTATCATGACAGGACTGCCGCGACTAACGATTGCGATTGACTCCGCCAGCTTCTGCTCGAAGAACGCGGTATCGAACTGAAATTCGGCGCGGAATCACCGCGTAGGGAGAGGGACTAATGCGCTCACTGATTATCGCTGCACTTCTGATGGCATCCGCCCCTTCGGCGCTGATCGCGCATGATGGCGAGGCCAAGTCCGAGGCTTCGAAACCGGTCCCCAAGGAAGAGCTGCTGCAGGCGCCGGCAGGGGCCGACCACTATGTGGTGGTTTCGGAAACCGGCAAACATGGCGATCAGTGGCGCTGGCGGCTTGATGACGGGCGGATCGCCTATCGCTGGTCGCAGGAACTGCGCGGCTGGATCACCGAGATGGACCAGGTCGATACACTGTCGGCGGACGGCGAGATCATCGGCACCAAGGTGCGCGGCGTGACCATGTCTGGCGATGCCGCCGAAGAGTTTCGCGTCGAGAACGGGCGCGCTACGTGGAAGACGACAACCGACAAGGGCGAAGCGACATCCGGCGGCTGGTATATCCCGGCAGGCGGTGTCGGCCTGGCGACCGCACCCAGGGTGGAGGCGCTCTACGCAGCAGGCGACAGGGGCCTCAAGTTCCTGCCGAGCGGCACCGGCAAGCTGACGCTCGATCGCAAGATTCAGGTCGAAGGCCCGGATGGCCCCAAGACTGTCCAGCTCGCCTTTGTTCGCGGCCTGCTGCCTTCGCCTTCACCGGTCTGGCTCGACGAGAACGGCAAATTCTTCGCCAACATCAGCTACATCTCGCTGGTGCCTGCTGGCTATGAGGGTGCGCTCAAGACTCTGCGCGAAGCGCAGGAAGCCGCCACGGCCGCCGAGGTGCAATCGATCGCCAAACGCTTCCTCGATCCCGCCGCGAGAGCGCCAGTGCTGTTCGACAACGTCCAGTTGTTCGATGCCGACAAGGGCGAATTCGTGGAGGGTCGCGCGGTGCTGGCCCAGGATGGCAAGATCGTCGCGATCGGAGCTTCAGGGTCGATCGACGCGCCGGCCGGAACGCGAACGATTGATGGCAGCGGCAAGACGCTGGTCCCCGGGATCTGGGACAGCCACCTCCACATCGGTGACGACTGGGACGTGCTGGCCAATATGGCGAACGGCATCACCAGCTTCCGCAGCCCGGGCACGACCATGGCGCGTGCCATCGATGCGACCGCGCGCCGCGCGAGCGGTGAACTGCTGATGGGAGAGCCCTTCATCTCGGTGATCGTCGACAAGAAGGACCCGCTTTCTGCGCAGGGTGCCGAAGTCGTCAGCAGCGAGGAAGAGACGATCGCGGTCGTGCGGCAGATCAAGGATGCCGGGCTGTGGGGGGTCAAGTTCTACACTTCGATGAATCCCGACTGGATTGCCCCTGCCGCGACCGAGGCACACCGTCTGGGCCTGCATGTTCACGGCCATGTTCCCGCGACGATGAAGCCGAGCGAAGCGGTTGCGGCCGGCTATGACGAGCTGACCCATCTCAATTTCGTCGTCATGGAATCGATGCCCAAGGAGGTGATCGACAAATCCAACACGCGGATGCGGATGGAAGGGCCGGCGCGCTTCTTCAAGGATGTCGACCTCGATGGCCCGGTGATGGCGGGCTTCGTGGCGGAACTGGCGCGTCGTCAGACCCTGGTTGATCCCACCATCGTGATCTTCGAGGGTATGCTGGGCCAGGACGGCGAGGCGCCGACTCCGGCCTATGCCCCCTACATGGGGATCGTTTCCCCGGTGCTCGAACGCGCGGCCTTCGTGACCGGCGGTTACCCCCTGGTCGAAGGCAGCACGCGCGAGGACTATCGCAAGAGCTATGAGAAGATGGTCGCGCTGGTCGGCAAGCTGCACCAGGCAGGTGTTCCCATCGTCGCCGGTACCGACGGCTGGGGTATCGAACTGGTGCGCGAACTGGAAATCTATCAGCAGGCCGGCATGTCGAATGCCGAAGCCCTCCAAACCGCGACGATTATTCCCGCAAATGTTGTTGGGGTGGGTGATCGCACCGGCTCGATCGCGGTGGGCAAGGAAGCCGACATGGTGCTGGTCGATGGCGACGTTGCGACCGAGCTCGGCGCCCTGCGGCGGGTCGTGACGGTCGTGAGCGACGGCTATGTCATGGATGGTGACGAATTGCGCGAGGCAGCCGGCTTCACCGGCATGCCCAAATAGGCTGGCGGGGATTTGCCTTCAGGTCGGGGGTGAGGATAGGTTCGCTTTCCTGAAGCGTCACACGGGGAAGTGAGCGAATGAGCCATCGCGTAATTGTCTTGCTCGCAGCCATGCTGCTGGGGCTCGCGGGGTGCCAGTCGGTCCCGCAGGGCAACCCTGACGATGGCTGGAATTCGGCGACGCTCGGGGATGGGGGAACGCCGGAGTTCTACTCCTATTCGGGAGCACTACCGGATGATCCGGGCCTCCTGCTCCGACAGGAGGAATTGGGTGAGCGCCAATCGATCCCTGGCGCGGCGCGCAATCTGCGCCTGCTCTACAGCTCGACCGATGGGTTGGACGGCCAAGGGATAGTGGCCGTGTCGGGCGCGCTCTTCCTGCCCGAAGGGGAGCCGCCAGAGGGCGGTTGGCCCCTGATGGCCTGGACTCACGGAACCGTCGGCATCGCGGATATCTGCGCGCCCTCGTGGGATGGTCGCCAGCAGCAGGACATGGACTATCTCGCTTTCTGGCTGGGCCAGGGTTTCGCGGTGGTCGCCTCCGATTACCAGGGGCTGGGGACGCCCGGTACGCATCCTTACCTCGCGACCCGGCCCGAGGCCTACAGCAATCTCGATGCGGTACGCGCGGTGCGGAGCGCCGGATTCCCGGTGGCGGACAAGGTCGTCCTCATCGGACAATCGCAGGGCGCCGGGGCAGCGGTAGCAACTGCATCGTATGCGTCGTCCTATGCCCCTGAGATCGATATTCGCGGCGTCGTCGCGACCGGCGTCCCCTATTTCTCGCCCGAAGGACTCGTCGCGCTCAACGAGAGCCGCCCGCCCGATCAGCCCGATCCGCTGCTAGGCTATAATTTCCTCGCGATGACGCTGGCCGAGCAGATCGTTCCCGGTTTCGTCATGCGCGAACACATCGCCGAAGATGCATGGCCCATTGCACGGCTGGTGACCGACACCTGTTACAAGGACATCAAGGCGCGGGTTGAGGCCGAAGGGCTGACCTACAATCGCGCTTTCAACCAGCCGGTTACAGACGTTCTCTCTGCTGCTTTCGGGCAGATGGGCTTTCCCGACCTGGCCATTCGCGCCCCGATTTTCCTCGGTACAGGGGGGAGGGACCGCGACACGCCCGCACGCATGCAGGCGGCCTTCATGCGCGATGCCTGCACCGCAGGATCGACCGTCGAGGCGCATCTCTATCCCGAACTGGACCATCGGCAGGTCGTGCCCGGATCGACCGGGGACTCGCTACCTTTCGTCCAGGCTGCGTTCGGGGGACAGAAGATCGAAGGCAATTGCCAGGCGCCACCCTTCGCCGATTGAGCACCACAAGATAGCAAAACCCCGCCGCATTGCTGCGACGGGGTCCTCGCTGTGAACCGGTGGCTCCCGGTCCAAGGGGAAACGGGTCAGGCGTTCTCGGGAACTTGCACCTCGTTGAGCGCGCCGATCAGCGCCTCCGAGAAGGCAGGGATGTCGTTGGGGTTGCGGCTGGTGATGAGGTTGCCGTCGCACGCCACCTCGCGGTCGACGACAGCCGCGCCGGCATTCTTCAGGTCGGTGCGGATCGAAGGCCAGCCGGTGACGGTGCGGCCCTCAATGATATTGGCTTCGGCAAGCAGCCAGGGCGCGTGGCAGATCGCCGCGATCGGCTTGCCCGCCTTGTCGAACTCGCGGACGATATCGATCACGCGGTCGTTCATGCGCAGGATATCGGGGTTGATCTGTCCGCCGGGCAGCAGCAGGCCGTCATAGTCGCTGCTCGAAACCTCTTCGACGGTGATGTCGACCTTGACGCTGTCGCCCCAGTCCTTGTCCTTCCAGCCCTTGATCTCGCCGTCCTCCAGGCTGGCGACGGTGGTCGCGATGCCAGCTTCTTCGAGATTGCTCTTGGGCTTCATCAGCTCCGATTGTTCGAAGCCGTCGGTCGCGATAATCAGCACGCGGGGCATAGTCTAACTCCTTGTATCAGTGTTACTCCTTCAATGGCTCAGGGCGGGGTGGAGTTCCGGGCTGACAGGCGAGTTGTGGCCGTGGTAAGGCAAGGCGAGCCGGCGCTTCATGTCGGCGTTTTTTTGATCCTGGAGTGTCATCGAATGAGCCTGCGAGAGCGCGTTACGGCCCTTGTTGAATCGCGCCGGTTTGAACGCTTCATCATCGCGGTGATCGTGCTCAACGCGATCGGTCTGGGGCTAGAGACCTGGCCGGAAGCGATGGCTCGGTTCGGTGGTACGATCGTGGCGCTCGATCGGCTCGCGCTGGCAATCTTCGTGGTCGAGCTGGCGCTCAAGCTGTTCGCCTGGCGGGCGAATTTCTTCCGCAACGGGTGGAACCTGTTCGATCTCGCCATCGTCAGCGTGGCATTGATCCCTGCGAGCCAGCAATTCGCCGTGCTGCGTGCGCTGCGCGTGTTGCGCGCGCTCCGGCTGGTGTCGGCGGTGCCGAGCATGCGCCGGGTGATCGTGGGCCTGTTCAGCGCGATCCCCAGCATCGGGACCGTGATCGTGATGTTGCTGCTGCTGTTCTACATCAGCGCCGTCATGGCGACGAAGCTGTTCGGCGCGGCCTTTCCCGAATGGTTCGGGACGATCGGTGCCTCGCTCTACTCGCTGTTCCAGATCATGACGCTGGAAAGCTGGTCGATGGGCATCGTGCGACCGGTGATGGAGGAATTCCCGCTAGCGTGGGCGTTCTTCGTCCCATTCATCCTGATCACCAGTTTCATCGTGCTCAACCTGTTCATCGGCGTTATCGTGAACGCCATGTCCGAAGCGACCGATAAAGAGGCGCACAGCGAGCGCGAGGAAATCCTGCACCAGTTGCACCTGTTGCGCGAGGATGTGTCGGCACTCCGCTCACATCGGGCCAAAGCGGCGGAAAAACCGGACTGAAAGGCGTTTCCCTGTGGATAGCCGCTCCCCGCGGGGCGCGCGGCTTGCTAAGCGAATTGGTCTATGTCCGACACGACTGAACTGACCGATCCAGATCCCTTCGACGCGATCGTCGATGCGCCGTTCGATTCCGCGCTCGAAGAACGCTATCTCGTCTATGCCTTGTCGACGATCACGGCGCGCTCGCTGCCCGATCTGCGCGACGGGTTGAAGCCGGTCCATCGCCGCCTGTTGTGGGCTATGCGCCAGCTCAAGCTCAACCCTAACGATGCCTTCAAGAAGAGCGCGCGTGTCGTCGGTGACGTGATCGGCAAGTATCACCCGCATGGCGACCAGTCGGTCTATGACGCCATGGTCCGGCTCGCGCAGGATTTCTCGCTGCGTTACCCGCTGGTCGACGGGCAGGGGAACTTCGGCAATATCGACGGCGATAACGCCGCCGCCTACCGCTACACCGAAGCGCGGCTGACCAAGACTGCGCTGCAGCTGATGGCCGGCCTTGACGAAGGTACGGTCGACTTCATCCCGACTTACAATGGCGAGGAAGTCGAGCCGGACATATTCCCCGGCCTGTTTCCTAACCTGCTGGCCAATGGCGCGAGCGGGATCGCTGTCGGCATGGCGACGAATATCCCGAGCCACAACGTCGCCGAGATTATCGATGCGACGCTCGAACTGATCGACAATCCGCATGTCGAGCATGCGCGGCTGATGGAGCTGTTCCAGGGGCCGGACTTTGCGACCGGCGGGCAGATTGTCGACAGCGCGCAGACCATTGCCGACGCCTATGAAACCGGTCGCGGCTCGTTCAGGGTCCGCGGTGTGTTCCACGCGGCCGAGGCCGACAAGAAGGAAGACCAGGACGCGGGGATCGAGCGGCTCGGCAGCGGCCAGTGGCAACTGGTCATCTCCGAGATTCCATACCAGGTCCAGAAGGGCAAGCTGATCGAGCAGATCGCACAGGCGATCGCCGACAAGAAGCTGCCGATCCTCGACGACGTTCGCGACGAGAGCGACGAGCAGATCCGCATCGTACTGGTTCCGCGCAGCCGCAATGTCGATCCCGAGCTGCTCAAGGAATCGGTTTTCAAGCTGACCGACATGGAAACCCGCTTCGGGCTCAACCTCAACGTGCTCGACGCCAGCCGCACGCCGATGGTGATGGGGCTGAAGGAGCTGTTGCAGAACTGGGTCGTCAGCCAGATCGACATCCTCCAGCGCCGCAGCCAGCACCGGCTCGACCAGATTGCGCGCCGGCTGGAACTGGTCGACGGCTATATCATCGCCTTCCTCAACCTCGACCGCGTGATCGAGATCATCCGCTACGAGGATGATCCCAAGGCAGTGATGATGGAGGAGTTCAAGCTCACCGACCGCCAGGCCGAGGCGATCCTCAATATGCGGCTGCGCTCGCTGCGCAAGCTTGAGGAAATGCAGCTTCGGCAGGAGAAGGACGAGTTGCTCGCCGAGAAGGACGAGCTCGAGAAGCTGCTGGCCTCGCCCGCGCGCCAGCGTACGCGGCTGAAACGCGACCTTAACGCCCTGCGCAAGGAATATGGCGAGGATACCTTCCTCGGCAAGCGGCGCACCCGGATCGAGGAAGCCGCTCCGGCAGTCGAATTCAGCATGGATGCGATGATCGAAAAGGCGCCGGTGACCGTGATCCTGTCGAAGAAGGGCTGGATCCGCGCGGCCAGCGGTCATGTCCCGCTCGACCAGGAATTCAAATACAAGGAAGGCGACGAGCTGGCCTTCATCGCCCATGCCCAGACCACCGACAAGGTGCTGATCGCGGCGGAGAACGGGCGTTTCTACACGCTCGGTGCAGACAAGCTGCCCGGCGCGCGCGGCTTCGGCGAGCCGGTCCAGTCGATGATCGATCTCGAGCCGGAAACGCGCGTCGCAGGGATGGTGGTGCACAAGCCCAGGGCGCGGTTGCTGCTCGCCGCGACCAACGGCAAGGGCTTCGTCGCCGAAACCGACGAACTGCTCGCTGAAACGCGCAAGGGCCGTCAGGTGGTGAACCTCAAGGGCGATGTGAAGCTGGTGGTCGTCCGCCAGATCGCCGAAGGGCACGATCACGTCGCCTGCGTCGGAGAAAACCGCAAGCTGGTGGTGTTCAACCTCGAGGAAGTGCCGGTGCTCGGCCGCGGGCAAGGCGTGATGTTGCAGCGCTATCGCGACGGCGGCCTTTCCGATGCGAAGACCTTCGTGCTGACGGAAGGCCTCAGCTGGCAGATGGGCGGCAAGGGTGACCGCACAAGGACCGAGAACGACATCTGGCAGTGGAAGGTTGCGCGCGGCGCGGCCGGGCGCCTGCCGCCGCAGGGCTTCCCCAAGGACAACAAGTTCTCGGGCGAATAGCGCGTCCCAAACAGAAAGGGCCGCGAGCGCATTATGCGCCCACAGCCCTCGGTATTCTCAATAAGCTATCGCTTACTGTGCGGCTGCTGCCTTGGCGGCGGCAACGGTTTCGGCGAGCTGTTCCGCGGTGAACAGCACGATCAGCTTGCCTTCGCCGTCGATCGCGAAATGCTCCTTCTTGAGCGCGACCGGGCCAAGCTCGTTTTCGAGCACGATGTTGTCGCCTTCGAGGTCGACTTCGCTCAGCACGCCAGCGGCATCGCCGGCAGCGCCGGTAACTGCAGCGCCGACCAGCAGGGCGGCATCGCGCTTGGCAGCGGCAGCGGCGAGCTGCTCGTCCATCATGCCGTCGAGCTGGACCTTGGTGACCGTGATGGTCAGGCCGGTTTCGCTTTCACCGAAGGATTCGACACCCAGCGGAACCTTGTGCTTGCCGGTGTCGAGGACTGCCTGGCCGTTGGCCACGCTTTCGATGGTGCCGACCGGATTTCCTTCCGGACCGGTCACGGTAGCACCCGCCTGCACGTCGGCGGCGCTAGCTGCAATCGGGGTCGCCGCGAGGGCGGTGGCCAGGATGGCAAGCTTCGCAAACTTCATGAACTCTCTCCGTAATCTCAACTTCAATTGCACTGCACCGCCATGACCTCACGCGGTTCAGACCAAAAAACTCGATTGTGTGTGGCGGAATGGAAGAGGTCAGCAATCCACCGGCAAGGGCGCGCATGGCCCTCAGGCTGCGCGCCATAACCGCAATTGCAGCGGCGTGACAACCTCGGCGCTTATAAGTGTCCCAGCCTGAAGCCTCGATTAAGAAACCCGTCAGCGCTTTGCCAGTTCCGCCTCGAGCAGTTCGGCCACGCGTTCCTCGCTCGGGAAACCCTCGTCGATCCAGCGTGCTTCGACCGTGCGCATGATGCGGGCGACTTCGGGGCCGGCGCTCACGCCGCGGGCGACAATCACGCCGCCCTTCAATGGGAACTGCGGGATATTCCACCCATCGAGGAAGCGAGCGTCGCCGCCCTGCAGCAGGATGCGATCGACGGCGCATTCGCGCCCCTCGCGATAGGCCAGCGCCTTCGGTTCGCGGCTGTCATCTTCGTTACGCTCCGCCGCACAGGTGAGCCGCGCGCGCTGGGCCTTCGAGAGACGCAGCCGTGCCGCCACTTCGCCCGCCACTTCGGGCATCGGAGGCAGGAGCGCGGCCAGCCGTCGAATCGAATCGGGGGCAAAGCCCTGCTCGATCTCGGCCGAGATCAACGCCGAAAGGCTCCCGACAAACGTCTTGCAGGTTTCCGGCAGCACGACCTCGAGCACGCCCCGTTCGCGCATGCGCGAAACCGTCTCTGACGGGTTCGGCAGGCCGAGAATGGCGAGGAGTTCGCTCGCCACCCGCTCGCGGCTGAGGCCCTTGAGCGTCTGCGCGAGTTCGGCACATGCCTCTTCCGCCTCCTGGTCGAGATCGGCGCCGAAGCGCGCCTGGAAGCGGTAGTAGCGCAGGATCCGCAGGTGATCCTCGCGGATGCGCTCGCGTGCGTCGCCGATGAAGCGCACTCTCCGCGCGCGCAGGTCATCAAGCCCGCCGAAATAGTCGAAAATCTCGAGCGTTGCGGGATGGGCGTAGAGCGCGTTGATGGTGAAGTCGCGCCGTGCAGCGTCTTCCTGCCAGTCATTGGCAAAGGCGATGGTGGCACGCCGCCCGTCGGTCGATACGTCGTGCCGCAGGGTCGTGATCTCGACCGGCCCATCATCAAGGATGGCGGTCACGGTGCCGTGATCGATCCCGGTCGGGACGGTGCGGATGCCCGACTCGCGGCAACGGTCGATCACAGCGTCGGGCAGCAGCGTGGTCGCGCAATCGACATCCGCCACCGGCAGGTCCAGCAAGGTGTCGCGGATCGCTCCGCCAACCCAGCGGATATCGTCCTGCCCCAGCGCCCGCGAGAGCGCGGCCAGGCCTTCCCGTTTCGGCCAGTCGGCCGCCGCCAGCGCTGCAGGGTCGATTTCAGCCCCCATCGAACAGCCCCTCATGCGCGATGCGTTGCGACAGGTTCCACAGGATCGCCGCAGTCACGCCCCAGATTCGATATCCCTGATAGTCCATTTCGAGATATTTGCGCATCTCCCCGCGCCAGTACGCCTCCTGCTCGGTCCAGCTGTCCGGCCTCAGCAGTAACGACAGCGGCGCCTCGAACCATGATTCGACTTCCTGCGGGTGGGCGATGAGTGGCAGATCGGGCGGAATGACGCCCAGGACCGGGGTCACGTTGAATCCTGTCCCCGTCTGGTATCGATCGGTAGTGCCGATCACCCGGACATGGCCTGGATCGAGATCGATTTCCTCATGTGCCTCGCGCAGGGCGGCCTGAATCGCATCCTCGCCCGGATCGACCTTGCCACCGGGCAAGGCGACCTGCCCCGGATGGTCCCGCATGTCGCGCGGGCGCTGGGTCAGGATAACCCCCGGGTCATCGCGTTCGGTTACTGCGATCAAGACCGCTGCATCCGCATTGCGATCGGCCAAGGCAAAACGTTCGTCGGTAATCAGGTTGCCGACGGGCTTCTGGTGCCCCTCTTCGAGGAGGGCCGAGAGGCGGTCGAACAAGGGGCTCATGCGGGGAGGAGGGAGAAGGTTGCGCCCCGGCTCTCGACCGTCCAGTCCTCGCCCTCTGCCAGCGCGATCTCGGCCAGCTGCTGGTAGGTGCTACGATTGAGCCGCGCTTCGCAGCCGCGCCTCACATGGAGATAGATCGCGGGAGTGTCGGCATCGCCCGCAGCGCGCAGTGTATGGTCGGGGCTGGCGACGACGAGATCGTCGGTGTTGAGGCGGAACGCCAACCCTTCTTCCCGGCGCGCGCAATCGGTCGCGATGAAAGCAGCATCCTCGACTTCGATCGACAGTTTCTCGAACGGGGTCACCAGCCAGTGCTGCCCGGCATCGTCGCGCGTCAGCAGGCCGGAAAAGGCGCGCACCATCGCCTCGCGCGTGATCGGCGAGCCCTGGTGAAACCACGTTCCGTCGGCAGCGATGCGCATCTCGCTGTCGCCTTCGCGCTCGGGCGTCCAGTTCTCCACCGGCGGGAGCTTGCGCGCGGCAACCTGCTCGGCGATTTGGCCCAGCGTCAGTTCGGCGAGATAGGGTGGGGGCTCGTAAGGCATTGCGGATCATTGCCCTGCCAGAGAGTGGTTAATTCGCCAACCCTGTCCGTTCACCGGAATTCCACGGACCGAGCATCCCCTCGTCAGGCAGCACGGCGGGATTGACGCAGCGGACCAGCAGGCGGCTCGGATCGTTGGGCCCTGGGCAATGCCACCCGCCGGTGCTCTCGGCGCTGAAGCCGAAGAACCTGCCGTAATATTCGGGATCGCCGATCATCACCTGCGGCAGGGGCGGCGCTGCGTCCACGGTCTGGTCGATCGCGTCGAGGCTCGCGAGCATCAACGCCTTGCCGAAACCGGCGTTCTGGTGTTCGGGCACGACCGCAACCGGGCCGACCATCAGCAGCGGGTGCGCGCGGCCCTCCGGATCGGTCAGGGCAACCGGCCACACCTGGATGGTGCCGACCAGCAGGTCCTCGTCGTCGAGCGCGGCAAAGCTCAGACCCTCGAGCCACGCCGTTCCCTCGCGGATGCGATAGGCGGTGCGCGCGTGCCGCCCCGGCCCGAAGGCACGGTCGAGCAATTGCTCGACCATCTCGGGCGGCACATTGGCAAGAGGGATCAGACTGGGCATTGCGGCGCGCGCTTAGGGCGCGCTGCGGGCGCTGTCGATCAATTTGCGCTTGGGCTGCGCTAAAGGCTTATTTCGCGGTCAGCCGCAGCAGCCTGCCGCCTTCGCCATCTTCGAGCACCCACAGGGCGCCATCCGGCCCTTCGAAGACCGAGCGGATGCGCTTGTCCAAGTCGTAGCGCGCGGCTTCCTTGGCACTCTCTCCGTCGATCTCGACCCGGACGAGCGCATTGCTCGAAAGCCCGGCAATGAAGGCATCGCCCTTGAACATCGGGAACATGTCGCCGCGATAGAAATGCATGTCGCCCGGCGCGATAACCGGCGTCCACCAGATCGCCGGCTTGCCGAAGCCGTCGTCGGCGCTGTGATCCTCGATCGGATCGCCATTGTAATGCTCGCCGTAGGAGCGCGTCGGCCAGCCGTAATTGGTACCGACCTTGACGAGGTTGAGCTCGTCGCCGCCAGCCGGACCATGCTCTACGTCCCACAGCCGACCCTGGGCATCCCAATCCATGCCCAGGATATTGCGGTGGCCGTAGGTCCAGATTTCCTCGCAGGTGCAGTCGCGGGTGGCGAAGGGATTACCCTCGGCCGCAGTGCCATCGAGATTGAGCCGCACGATCGATCCCAGCGTGTTCGACATATCCTGCGCCGGGGTCAGCTTCTGGCGGTCGCCACTCGCGACGAACAGATATTTGCCGTCTTCGGAGAACAGCAGGCGGTGCGAATAATGCCCACGCCCGGTGGTCTTGGGCGCCTGCCGCCAGATCACCTGCCAGTCGCGGATTTCGCAGGTCTGGTGATCTTCGCACAGCAGCTTGCCGCGACCTACCGCCGCGCCGCGCGTGTCGCCTTCGCCGGCCTCTGCATAGCTCAGATAGATCGTGCGGCCGGACAGCGGCTGGCTCGCCTCGCTGGCGAGGAAGGCGACATCGCCCATCCCGCCCTGGCCGCCGTAATCGACTTCGGGAACGCCGGTGAAGAAGATCGCCTTGCCGTTGGCGACATCGTGACCCACCACCTTGCCGCTCTTCTCGGTGATCACGATCACGTCGAGCCCGGGGACGAAGGTGCCCGCCCATGGCCGGTCGTAGCTGCCGACTTCCTCGATCGCGAAGCCCGCGAAATCGGATGCCGATGCCGTGTCGCTGTCCACACCTGCAGAGGCTGTGCAGCTTGTCGCCAGCAGGGCGGCGGGGAATAGAAGGGCGGAAGGCTTTGCGATCATGTTCATGTTGTCAGGAACTCCCGGGGATCAAATCTGTGCCGAACGGTTCATCGTCGGCGTCGACGAGGCTGGTCGTGGCCCTTTGGCGGGGCCGGTAGTGGCGGCGGCCGTAGTCATTGGCCCTTCATGCCCCGAAGGGCTCGATGATTCCAAGCGTCTTTCCGCCAAACGCCGTGCAAGGCTCGATGAACAAATCCGCGCGACCTGCGCCTGGGCGGTCGGAATTATCGAACCGCCCGAGATCGATCGTATCAATATTCTCGCCGCGACGATGCAGGCGATGAGCGACGCGGTGGGCCGGCTGATCGAGGCGATGGAAGCACGAGACTGCGAAGTGCTGATCGACGGCAACCTCACACCGCATGGCCGCTGCCGGGACTGGCGCTGGACCGCGCGCGCCATCGTCGGCGGAGATGGTCTAGAGCCCGCCATATCGGCCGCGTCGATCGTGGCGAAGGAATGGCGCGACCGGCTAATGCTGGCGGCGGCGCAGGATCACCCGCAATATGGCTGGGACCGAAACAAGGGTTATGGAACTGCCGAGCATATGGAAGCGTTGCGTCTGCATGGGCCTACCCCGCTTCATCGACACAGCTTTGCGCCGGTCGCGCAAATGGCGCTGCTTTAACGGCCGTTGATCCCCATATAATGCATCATGATTGAAGCCATTCTCTTGAGCATCGCCGGGCTTGTCGGCCTGGCGATCGGCGGCGAGTTCCTCGTCCGAGGCGCAGTCGGCATTGCCAAGCGGCTGGGGGTGTCGAACCTCGTCACCGGGCTGGTGATCGTCGGCGCGGCCACCTCGATGCCCGAGATGGTCGCCAGCGTAGAAGCCGCGCTGATGGGGTCGCCCGAACTGGCCTGGGGCAATGTGGTCGGGTCGAACCTCGCCAATACTCTGCTGATCCTCGGCGTTGCCGCACTGGTGATGCCTATCGCGCTGACCGGCATGGGCCGGCGCGACGCGATCGTGGCGCTGGCAGCGACCGCGCTGCTGTGGCTGATTACCGGGTTGCAACTCGGCTCGATCTGGGTCGGGGCGGGGCTGCTGTTCGGCATCGTCGCCTATATCTACTGGCGCTACAACCATCCGCGCGTGACCGACGAGCCGGAGGAGGAAACGCCCGCGCTCGCCATTCACTGGGCGATCGCCTGCTTTGCGGTCGGCGTAGTCCTGCTGGTCGCGGGCGGCAATTTCCTCGTCACCGGCGCCATCGACATGGCCCGCTACTTCAATGTCAGCGAGACGGTGATCGGCCTGACCGTGGTCGCGGTCGGCACGTCTCTGCCCGAGCTGGCCGCCTCGGTCGCCGCAGCATTGCGCGGCAAGCCGGGGCTGGCGCTCGGCAATGTGCTCGGCTCGAACATCTACAACATCCTGCTGATCGGCGGGGTGACGATGTCGGTCGCACCGGTCCCTGTGCCCGACAGCCTGCTGACCTACCAGATGGTGCTGCTGTTCGCCTCGGCCGTGGCCTTGCTCGTGCTGCTCTCGACCGCCCGCCAGATCGGGCGCGTCGCAGGATCCGCGCTGGTGATGATCTTCGCGGTCAACACCGCCTACGCATTTGCCGGCTGAAACTTTTCTCGCCTTCGTCAAGGGGTGAGTCCTCCCAGCCACACCCCATCATCTCGAGTCTGGTGAATCCAAGCAGACTCAACATCTTGTGCCAGACTCTTTTTGTTCCGTCATAGCTAACGAGGCGTTAACCATAACCGTCTATCGCTTAGGACTTGACGCGGAGTCCCGATGGACTCACCCTGTGGATAACTCGCTTGGACAGCGAAGAAGAGGGGTGAATAATGGGGGTCTTGGAGACCACGAAAACGCGCGCTGCGCGTGTCGAGAATGCTGTCGAACTGCCTCTCGGGCGGATTCTCGACGGCGATTGTGTCGAGGCGATGCGCAAGCTGCCCGACGGCAGTGTCGACTGCGTGTTCGCCGACCCGCCCTACAACCTCCAGCTCGGCGGCGATCTCAACCGGCCCGATGGCAGCGCGGTCGATGCCGTGACCGACCACTGGGACCAGTTCGACAGCTTCAAGGTCTATGACGATTTTACCCGCGCCTGGCTGACCGAGGCGCGCCGCGTGCTCAAGCCCGACGGCGCGCTGTGGGTGATCGGCAGCTATCACAATATCTATCGCGTCGGTGCGATCCTGCAGGATCTGGGCTTCTGGATCCTCAACGATATCGTCTGGCGCAAGACCAACCCGATGCCCAATTTCAAGGGCACGCGCTTTACCAATGCACATGAGACGCTGCTGTGGGCGTCGATGGGCGAGAAGGCAAAATACCACTTCAACTATCGCGCGATGAAGACGCTCAATGACGAGCTGCAGATGCGAAGCGACTGGGTCCTGCCAATCTGTTCGGGCGGCGAACGGTTGAAGGAAGGCGGCACCAAGGTCCACCCGACGCAAAAGCCCGAGGCGCTGCTCTACCGCGTGCTGCTGGCCACGACCGAGAAGGGCGACGTCGTGCTCGACCCCTTCTTCGGCACCGGCACAACCGGCGCGGTGGCCAAGCGGCTGGGGCGCGAATGGATCGGTTGCGAGCGCGAGAACGTCTATCGCGATGCTGCCTACGCGCGCATCGCCAAGGAACTGCCGCTCGACGAGAGCGCGCTCGAGACGATGCAGAGCAAGAAGAATGCGCCCAAGGTCGCTTTCGGTGCGCTGGTCGAGAACGGCTATCTCAAGCCGGGCACGGAAGTGTTCGACAAGAAGCGCCGCTGGGTCGCGACGGTCCGCGCCGACGGGTCACTGGCGGTCGGCAAGCAGACGGGCAGTATCCACGGGCTTGGCAAGGACTTGCAGGGCGCGCCGAGCTGCAACGGCTGGACCTTCTGGCATTATGAAGTCGATGGTGACGTGAAGCCGATCGACGCGGCGCGGCAGCTGTATTTGCTCGCTACCGAGGATTGAGGTTTGGTAATCATGGATAGGATCTCGTTGCGGCACGCGATTGCTGAGAGCGAATATTACGGTCAGTGAACTGGCGAGTCACTTCAGACGCAACGAATTGAGCCTTCATGACAATGTGACCAATTTCCTTCCTTGTCGGCAATTGTCCTGAGTACCGGCTTTGCACAAAGTCCGGAAAATCAGAAACTACCGATTCAACGCGATCCGCGTCAAAATTTGGTTCAAGATTACCAAGCTTTTTGGCAGCTTTTGTGAGGTTGTGACCGAAATTGGTTCGTAGTGATTCTTCGTCGTGACCATTGGCTGCAAGACCTGCCTTCAGCGCCAGTTCTGTTCCTAGCAATGCGCCTTGAAGGGTCCCGCGATAGTCGAAGGCAGCGGTTGCGGTCGCAGCAGCAGATTCGAGCTGAACATGCGCACGATAAATCAATTCTTTTGCATAGTCGTTGACCGGTCTGGTGTGACCAAATTCCATGTAGCCATACCCAAAATCGAGTAAGTCAAGGCACTGGTCTTCAAACGTTGCCAAGGCGTTAGAATCTGAAGCGACCCATCGTTTTTGATCATCTGAAAAATCAAGAAGTTTCCAAAAATCAACCTCCGGACTTCCAAGAATGTAAGGGACGTAAAGACTGGCAAACAGATCTCTATACATAAAGAGTCCTAGATGAACGCCACCCTCTTGCATATCGACAGGCCTGAAAAGTCGCTGGTTTGCCCTGTGAACGCGTTTGACGATTTCCGGGCTCATTTTTCCGGTCAACGGTACTCCTTCAACACCCAAATCCTGAAGGATGCGGATCACATTCTTGAATGCGCGTTGTTTTGGTTCTTCGCCTGCCAACAGGCCTTCATCGTCGGCTTTGATTGCGAGAAGCACCAACTCGTCCATTGTGGGCCGCATCTGCGCCTCTGACTGCGCACCACAGCAATGCTTGAACTTCTGCTTGTTGCCACAATTGCACGGGCGGTTTCGCTGCTCAATCATCTTTGTCCATTAGCAAATGTGAAAAACGATCCCAGCTTTCGATGGGATGACGCGGGTTAAAGGATCGAAATCGCTTTCTGTCAGCGATCCCAGCGTTCAGCCTCCGGCTGTGCTTCGCAACCGCTGGGAGGACGCAAGCACCCTGTCCTACAGCCCCCTCTCAGAATACACCCGTGGAATGATCGCTCAGCGCTCTTCCATTCCCGCCTCTGAACCGCGACACACGGCAGCGAGTTTTTCTTCGCATTGGACCGTGTTCCATGTGTTCCATCCATTCAGCTTCAGATCGGAAAACCTGAAGAATGACTGATCGCATCTACATCCGCCCAATCGGTCTTGCGGCCTCTCCGCAAGCTGAAGAGGGTAAGGCGATCCGGCTCGCGGGCGGGATGGTCTATGCCAGCCGATTTGCGGTGATCCTGCGGCAGGGCGGCGGAGTGACCGAGCGCTGGCTGTGCGATACTCAAAGCATCGATGATGTGCTGGCGAAACTGCCCGAGAGCGTGAGCGGCGAAGCCGCGGCGCAGTGGGCGAACCTGCAACTCACGCACCCGGCGCTTACCTGCGGGAGCCGCACGATCCGGCTCGACCAGCCGCAGGTGATAGGCATCCTCAACGTCACCCCCGACAGCTTCAGCGACGGGGGCGAATTCCTCGACAAGCCCGAGGCCGGCCGGGCGCATGCCAGCGCCATGCTCGAAGCCGGTGCGGCGATCATCGACATCGGCGGCGAGAGCACCCGGCCGGGTGCCCCGGCGACCTGGGAAGGCGACGAGAAGGACCGCGTGCTGCCCGCGGTCGAATACTGCTCCGGCATGGGCGCGGCGATCAGCATCGACACCCGCCGCGCAGGCGTGCTCGAGGCGGCGCTGGAAGCAGGCGCGCATATGGCCAACGACGTTTCGGCGCTGCGGCACGATCCGCGCTCGGTCGAGATCGCGGCGCGCGCCGGATGCCCGGTGGTGCTGATGCATGCGCCGGGCAAGGGCGACGATCTCCATGCCGATGCCGACTACGACAATGTCGTGTTCGACGTGTTCGACTGGCTCAAGGCCGCGCGCGACGAGGCGGTGTCGAAGGGGATTTCGCGCTCGAAGATCGTGCTCGACCCGGGGCTCGGCTTCGGCAAGTCGCTGGCCGAGAACCTCGCGCTGTTAAATGCGCTGCCGTTGTTCCATGCCTTGGGCCAGCCGCTGCTGCTGGGCGGCAGCCGCAAGCGGATGATCGGGGCGCTCTCGAACGAGGCCGAGGTGGACCGGCGGATTGGCGGCAGCCTGGCGGTCGCGATTGCCGGGATGAATGCCGGGGTCCAGCTGCTACGGGTCCACGATGTGTTCGAGACGGTGCAGGCGCGCAATGTGTGGCGCGGCATGCGCGACGCGGCGCTGACCGATTTCAGCGAGATGCCGGCCGACTAGCGCGTGATGCGCTGCATCAATTGGCCGATCGTGTCGGTGACCCAGTGCTCGTCGACATCGGTCCAGTCGGCGATGATCGGATCGCCCGGCGTCGCCTTGAATTCGCTACGCTCGATATTGCCGACGATCATCGCGACCTGGCCTTGATCCAGCGCGGCGTTGAGGCCGACGATGCGCTTGCCGTGCACCTTGATGACGAAGCGCTTGATGTTCTGCTCGCCGCCTTCCTCGTTGATCTCGATGTCGGTGCGGTCTTCGACCGAATCCTTGATCATCTGGACCAGCTTGGCGAGCTTGGGCGCTTCGTCGCGCGTCCAGCGGAAACGCTCGAAGTTTTCCGCGTCAACCTTGTTGGACAGCTGGTCGCACGCGGCGCGAAAACTGTCGTGAGTCAAATCGTTCATCGGGGGATCTTTGCGGTCATGCGGCGTTGTCGATGCCGAGGTCGCTCAGTTTGCGATAGAGCGTCGAGCGGCCGATCCCGAGTCGGCGCGCCACTTCGGTCATGCGTCCGCGATAGTGGCCGATGGCGAGGCGGATGACGTCGGCCTCGATCTCCTCGAGCGGGCGCAGATTGCCGTCTTCGGTATAAAGCATCACCCCGACGCCTTCGTGCATCGGGTTGGTCGCTTCCTGCGGCTCGCCGAGCAGTTCGCTCAGTTGCGGGAAGCTCTCCCCGGTCAGGGTTTCCCCGTCGCAATAGACCGCGGCCCGGAACAGCACCGACTGGAGCTGGCGGACATTGCCCGGCCAGTCGTAGGCGGCCAGCAGCGCGAGCGCGCTGTCGCTGATCGAAAGGTGGCGCAGGCCCGGCTGTTCGCCAATGCGGGCGAGGAAGTGGCGGGTCAGCGCGGAGATGTCGCCGGTGCGCTCACGCAGTGGCGGCAGCTTGATCGTGGTCGCGCCAAGGGCTGAGAGCAGCTCGCGGTCGAACTTGCCGCTGGCTTCGAGCTGGTCGAGCTCGAAATTGCTCGCGGTGAGCAGGCGAACGTCGATCCGGAAGCCGTGGCTCGCGCCGAGCGGGCGGACGATGCCGGTCTTGATCAGTTCGAGCAATTGCGCCTGCAGGCTCTCGGTCAACCGGTCGATCTCGTCGAGCACCAGCGTGCCGCCATCGCAATGCTGGAAGGCACCGATCTGGCGGTCGAAGGCTCCGGCAAAGGCGTTTGGTTCGTGGCCGAACAGGACGGATTCGATCGAATTGCTCGGCACGCCGCCGATGTTGATGATGCGGAACGGTGCCTTGGCCCGCGGGCTGGCTGCATGCATCGCGCGCATCAGCATTTCCTTGCCGGTGCCGTTTTCGCCCTCGATCAGGATATGGCCGTGGCCGCGCGCCGCCTTGGCCGCCTGGGCCAGCGCGGTGCGGAACTTGGGTGCGGTCCCGATCATCGCGTCGAAATCGAGCGCGGCATGCATCTTCTCGGTCAGCGGCTGGAGCTCGTCCTGCGGCGAGGCGCGTTCGGTCGAGGCGCGCAGCGCTTCCATCAGGCGATCGGGAGCGACCGGCTTGATCAGGTAGTCCGTCGCGCCGGCCCGCATGGCCTCGACCGCGAGCAGCGGCGAGGCGCTGGTGGTCAGCATCAGGATCGGCAGGGCAGGGCGGCGCGCCTTGAGTTCCTCGATCAGCGCGCAGGCATCATCGCCCGGCACCCATTGATCGAGGATGATCGCGGAAAGCTGCATGCCTTCACGCGTCCCGAGCATCGCGATCGCGGTTTCCGAATCGGCAGCGACGATGGTTCGCCAACCCTCACGGGCGGCGAGCGCCGAGATAAGCCGGCTTTGCGCCGGTTCATCGTCGATCAGCATCAAAAGGCGCTGGTCTGTCGTCGCCATCTATCCCGAACCGTCCCGTTGTGAAACGAGGCAAGATTTACCGGCGAGGAGTAAAGACCCGATTAAGGCTGTTCGAAATCCATCGCAATTCAGGCCCGGATGGTCACTTGAGAAACCCGCAGTTGCGCGATAGACCACGCAAAAGCACTGGTTTGACAGGGATTGGGAATACACATGGCTTCGCAGGATATGAAATCGGCGGAAAAAACCTATGGCGGCTTCATCAGCTGGCTGAAATGGTCCGTTCCGATTATCGCGATCATCACCTTGATCGTCATCATGCTCATCGCTGAATAAGCGACTGATAATCTTGAAGATTGCTGTCTTGAAGGAACGCGCTGCGGATGAGCGGCGCGTTGCCGCGACTCCCGAAACGGTGAAGAAGTTCATCGCCCTCGGCGCGCAAGTTTCCGTCGAGGAAGGGGCCGGAACAGGCGCCTCGATCATGGATGCGGCCTATCGCGAGGCGGGTGCAGAATTGGCGACCACATCCAAGGCGGTCGAGGGCGCCGATATCGTCCTTGGCATCCAGGCGCCTGACGTCATGACGCTATCGGGGGCAAAGCCGGGCGCATGGGTCGCCGCGCTGTTCGATCCCTTCGCGCAGAAGGAGCGGGTCGAGGCCTATGCCAATGCGGGGTTCGAGGCATTGAGCATGGAATTCATGCCGCGGATCACCCGCGCGCAGAGCATGGATGTGCTCTCCAGCCAGTCGAACCTAGCCGGGTACAAGGCCGTCCTTGCGGCAGCCAATGAGTATGGCCGCGCCTTTCCGATGATGATGACCGCAGCCGGCACGGTGCAGGCCGCGCGCGTCTTCGTGATGGGTGTCGGCGTCGCCGGCCTCCAGGCGATTGCCACGGCCAAGCGGCTCGGCGCGCAGGTCAGCGCCACCGACGTGCGCAGCGCGACCAAGGAGCAGATTCAGTCATTGGGCGCCAAGCCGATCTTCGTCGAGAGCGTCGAGGGAATCGAGGGCGAAGGTTCGGGCGGCTACGCCACCGAAATGAGCGAGGAGTACCAGAAGGCTCAGGCAGAGCTGGTCTCCAGCCACATTGCCAAGCAGGACATCGTCATCACCACCGCGCTTATCCCCGGCCGCGCCGCGCCGCGGCTGATCAGCGACGCGCAGATCGCGACCATGAAGCCAGGTAGCGTCATCTTCGACCTCGCCGTGGCGCAAGGCGGCAATGTGGAGGGCTCGCAGGCCGACCAGGTGGTCGAGAAGCACGGCGTGAAGATCATCGGCTATGCCAACACGCCCGGCCATCTCGCTGCGGACGCCTCGGCGCTGTTCGCGCGCAACCACTACAACTTCCTCTCCGCCTTCTGGGACAAGGAAGCAGGCAAGCCGGTCCTCGACGAGGAGATCGGTGATGCCGTGCGGCTGACCAAGGGCGGTGAGATCGTCAACGAGAGGCTGAATGGGTGAGGCTGGGCGCAGGCAGCTTGCTGATGCTGTTGTCCCTCGGTGCGTGCTCGGCCAACGCGCATGATTCCAAGCTCCGAACGGAGATCGAAGCTGCATATTGGATCGTCAGCGATGGATGCGCCTACAGCACCGACGAAGCTGCGCTATCGCCCTGGCGGAAAGGCAAGGCGCGCTACCATCACCTCAAGGTCCAGGCTAACGGATTGCCGCGCGGTAGACTGTTTGCCTCGGTGGAGGCCCAGGTGAACGAATTGCTTTCCAGGATGGACATCGACTGTCCGGAAACCGACTCTGCCGAGGCGCTGGCAAAGCTCGACGAGAACGGGCGGGCTTTGGATACACACCTCAATTCCATCGAGCGCTTGCTGAAAGAGCGGCCGAGCTGATGCAACACGAAGGGTAATCATGGACTTCATTTCGATCCTCTCGATCTTCGTGCTGGCGTGTTTCGTCGGCTATTACGTAGTCTGGTCGGTCACGCCCGCGCTGCACACGCCGCTGATGGCGGTGACCAATGCGATCTCTTCGGTGATTATCGTCGGCGCGCTGATCGCGGCAGCCGAGGCCGGTAGTCCGCTTGCCAAGTGGCTCGGGCTGGCGGGCGTGGTGCTGGCGAGCGTCAACATCTTCGGCGGGTTCGCGGTAACCGAGCGCATGCTGGCGATGTACAAGAAGAAGGAGAAGAAGTGATGTTCTCCCTTCTTGCCGCAGGTGCCGAGGTCGGCACTGTCAATCCCTGGGTTGCGGTCGCCTATCTCGTAGCCGGCGTGCTGTTCATCCTCGCGCTGCGCGGGCTTTCGAGCCCGGCTACCAGCCGCGCGGGCAATCGCTTCGGCATGCTCGGCATGCTGATCGCGGTGGTGACGACGCTGGTGACGCATGACATTGCCAATATCGTCGAGATCGGCGTGGCGATCTTTATCGGCGGCGCGTTCGGCCTGGTGGTCGCCCGCCGCATCGCGATGACACAGATGCCCGAACTGGTCGCGGCGTTCCACTCGCTGGTGGGCCTTGCTGCGGTATTGGTGGGCTGGGCGGCCTATCTCAACCCGGGTGCATTCGGCCTGCTGGTCCCGATGGACACAATCGGCACGGACTACAGTCTACCGATGCAGATCAGCGCCGTTTCCAAGATCGAAATGGGGCTCGGCATCGCCATTGGTGCGATTACCTTCTCGGGCTCGGTGATCGCCTTCGCCAAACTGTCGGGCAAGATGAGCGGCGCGCCGATCCTGCTGCCGATGCGGCATGTGATCAACCTCGGCACCCTGGTCGCGATCATCGTGCTGACTGCGCTGTTCGCAATGGCAACGGGACCGGAGGAGACTTTCCCGCTGATCGTCGGCCTGACCGTGCTCGCCTTCGCAATCGGCTTCCTGTTGATCATCCCGATCGGCGGGGCGGACATGCCGGTCGTGGTGTCGATGCTCAATTCTTACTCGGGTTGGGCCGCGGCGGCGATGGGCTTCACGCTCGGCAACACCGCGATGATCATCACCGGCGCGCTGGTCGGCTCGTCGGGCGCGATCCTGAGCTACATCATGTGCCGCGCGATGAATCGCAGCTTTATCTCGGTTATCGCGGGCGGCTTCGGTGCCGAGGACGGCGCGCAGGGCGGGGGCGGGGGCGAGCAGCGCCCCTACAAGAGCGGCAGCGCGGAAGATGCCGCCTTCATGCTCGAACAGGCCGAGAAGGTTATCGTCATCCCCGGCTACGGCATGGCGGTGGCGCAGGCGCAGCATGCCCTGCGCGAGATGACCGACATCCTCGAGGAGAAGGGCGTCGACGTGAAGTTCGCCATCCACCCGGTGGCGGGCCGCATGCCCGGGCACATGAACGTGCTGCTGGCCGAGGCGAACGTCTCCTATGACAAGGTGTTCGAGCTGGAGGACATCAACAGCGAGTTCGCCCAGGCCGACGTCGCCTTCATCATCGGCGCCAACGACGTGGTCAATCCGGCTGCCAAGACTGACAAGTCCTCACCGATCTACGGCATGCCGGTGTTCGACGTCGACAAGGCCAAGCAGGTGTTCTTCATCAAGCGCAGCATGGGCGGGGTGGGCTATGCCGGCGTCGACAACGACGTGTTCTACATGGACCAGACGATGATGCTGCTCAGCGATGCCAAGAAGATGGTCGAGGAAATCGTCAAATCGCTCGATTGAGGTCGTTGCCAGATCGGCAATTGACTTACATCTCTGTCAGTAGCAGCATGAAACCCATGAGGATGCTGACAACAGCGGCCACGATTGCCGCACTCGCCGCCAGCGCATCTGCCCTGGCCGAAACACACAATGTCGCCCCCGGAGAAGGCGCGCAGGAACGGCTGCAGGAAGCGCTGATCCTTGCCGAACCGGGCGACGAGATCGTGTTGGGCGCAGGCCGTTTCACGCTGACTGACGGGCTCAGCCTCGATGTTGATGGCGTGACCGTTCGCGGTGCAGGAATGGACGCCAGCGTGCTCGATTTCACTGCGCAGCAGGACGCGGGCGAGGGCCTGCTCGTGACGTCCGACAACGTCACCTTGCGCGATTTCGGGATCGACAATCCCAAGGGCGACGGGATCAAGTCCAAGGGCGCCGACAACATCGTCTATCACAAGATCCGGGTGACCTGGACCGCCGGGCCGAGGAGCTCGAACGGAGCCTACGCGATCTACCCGGTCGAAAGCACCGGCGTGCTGGTCGACAGCGTGGTCGTGTCGGGCGCGTCCGACGCGGGGATCTATGTCGGGCAGAGCAAGGACATCACTGTCCGCAACTCAATAGCGCAATACAATGTCGCCGGAATCGAGATCGAGAACAGCCGCAACGCGGTGGTGGAAAGCAACCTCGCGATCCACAACACCGGCGGGATCCTGGTGTTCGACCTGCCCGGGCTGCCGGTGATGGGCGGCGGCGACGTGGTCGTGCGTAACAACCTCGTCGCCACCAACGACGTCGACAACTTCGCCCCTCCCGGCAATATCGTCGGCGGGGTCAGGCGCGGCACGGGCATTCTGGTGATGGCGAATGACAATGTCCTGATCGAGGGCAATGTCCTGTCGGACAACGACACCGCGCAGGTGATGGTCGTGTCCTATACCCAGAGCTACGATGACGAGCGTTACAACCCCTATCCGCGCGGCGTGGTGGTGGGCCAAAACCATTATGTTCGCGGTGGCGCAAGGCCCGACCTGGCCGGGTCGGACATGCTGATCGCGGCCTTTGGCGGGGCGCTGCCCGCGGTCATGTGGGACGGTCTGGGCGATGGCGCCACGCCAGCGCTGCTGGTGGTCGAGGGCACGCCCGGCTGGTCGCTCAACCTGCCCCAGCTGGGCGCGAGCGATGCCGATGCGCAGCCGGGGCCGCTCGAGGTACCGCTCGGCGACAATTCCGGCGCGGCCAAGGTCACGGGTGCCCCGGAGGCGTTGTCGCAGCGGATCTGAGGATGAAGAAAGACTGGTTCCTCTTGCTGGCAGGCCTGACCTTGCTGGGCGCGGTGTCGGTGCGCGCGACCGTCCCTCACACGGTCAACGATGCCGCGATCATGGAGGATCGCTTGCCGCGGACGCTGTCGGAGTTCGGTTTCTTCACCGATCCGGCAAAGCAGGCGCCAAGTCCGCGCGTGGTTCCCTATCGCCTCAATACCCCGCTGTTCTCGGACGGAGCGGAAAAGCTGCGCTTCGCCTATGTTCCCGTCGGCCAGCAGGCCACCGCGAATGGCGAGGGCCTGATCGACTTCCCGGTCGGGAGCGCGCTGATCAAGACCTTCGCCTTTGGTGACGGAGAAGATCGGCGCCTCATCGAAACGCGCGTGCTGCTGCGCCGCGCCGACGGCTGGGTCGCCTTGCCCTATCAGTGGAATGACGAGCAGACCGAGGCAAAGCTGGTGGTTGCCGGTGCGCGCCTACCGGTAACGACCCCGTGGGGCGAAACGATCAGCTACCGCGTACCCAACAAGAACCAGTGCAAGGAATGTCACGGGCTCGACGGGCAGGTTGTCCTGATCGGGCCCAAGGCGCGCAACCTGTCGTCGGAGTGGCTCGATCAATACGTAGCGCTAGGCATGCTCGACCAGGCGCCCGAACTCGCGACGCGCCTGCCGCTGTGGGAAGAGCGTAGCGAGACCCCGACCGAGGCTGCGGCGCGCGGCTATCTCGATGTCAATTGTGCGCACTGCCACAGGCCCGGTGCAACCGCTTCGAACTCGGGCCTCGACCTGCGCTGGGAACAGGACGATCCGCACGCCATCGGCATCTTCAAGCGGCCCGTTGCTGCGGGACGCGGTGCTGGCGGGCATGAGTTCAGCATCGTCCCGGGTGAACCGGATAATTCGATCCTCGCCTACCGCATGGGCTCGCTCGAACCCGGCGTCGCCATGCCCGAGATGGGCAAGGGCACGATCGACAAGGATGGTGTCGAAATCGTGCGGCGCTGGATCGCGGAGATGAAGCGATGAAGCGGCTGGGCAAGATCCTTGGCGTGATCGCTGCGATCTTGCTGGTGGCTTTCCTCATTTTCCGAGTGCCGGACACCGACCCGGCCGAGATGCGCGACAAGTATGGTGGCGCGCCCTCGCAATTCGTGCGTGTCGCGACCGGTGCCGTGATCCATCTGCGCGACGAGGGGCCGCAGGACGGCCTGCCGATAGTCCTGCTCCACGGATCGAATGCGGATCTTCACACCTGGCAGCCCTGGGCTGAAGCATTGAAAGGGGATTATCGCGTCATCCGTTTCGACCAGGTGGGGCATGGCCTGACCGGCAGCGATCCGCAGGGCGATTACACGATCGAGGGCTATGTCGCGGATATCGACGCCATTGCCGAACGCCTTGGGCTCGACCGCTTTGTCCTCGCCGGCAACTCGATGGGCGGGAGCCACACCGTCGCTTATGCGATGGCGCATCCCGAGCGGTTGCTTGGCATGGTGCTGGTCGATCCCGGCGGTGCGCCGATCAACCGCGATGGCGGGGGAAACCTGGCATTCAAACTGGCCGCGATGCCCGGTGTCGGCAGTTTCATGAGCCAGTTTCTGCCTCGCTCGCTGGTCGAGCGAAGCCTTTCCCAAAGCGTGTCGAACCAGGCTGTCGTCACCCCGGAGGCGGTCGATCGTTACTGGGAACTGGCGCGCTATCCCGGCAATCGGGAGGCGACCCGGATCCGCTTCAATCGCGGGTGGAAGGCATTCGATGCGGGCGATATCGGGGCAATAGGCGTGCCGACGCTGATCTTGTGGGGCACCGAAGATCGCCTCATTCCGGTCGAGGCGGGCCGCTGGTTCGACAAACATCTCCCCAACAGCACGCTCATCGAATACGAGGGGATCGGCCATTTGCCGCAGGAAGAAGCCGCCGATCGCAGCGCGCGCGATCTGCGGAACTGGCTCGCTACCGCGCCGTTAAGCAACGAACAGCAATAAATCAGGCGATTTTCCGGAGCCTATGGACGCTGTCGGGCCCGCCCCGCTAGGCTGGCTGTGGGGAGTGAGTGAAGGAAGAGGGAACGGCGTTGCGCAAATTGGGCATGATCGGGGGTATGAGCTGGGTCTCGACCGCCATGTACTACGACAACATCAATCGGATCGTTCAGCGGAATTCGGGTCCGATGGCGAGCGCACCGCTGCTCATCGAAAGCCTCGACTTCCAGCAACTGTACGGCCTGCGCGAGGACAACGACTGGGATCGCGCAGCGCGGGTTCTGGTCGACAGCGCAAAGCGGCTCGAACAGGCCGGTGCGGAAGGACTGATCATCTGTGCCAACTCGATGCACCGCGCCTACGACGAGGTCGCCGGTGCCATCGATATTCCGATCATCCACATCGCCGACTGCGTCGGCCAGGCGATGAAGGATGCCGAGTGCAAGAGCGCCGCTCTCATCGGGACCCGCAATGTCATGACCGAAAGCTTCTACCGGCAACGGTTGGTGGCGCATGGTGTGGACTTGCTCCCTCCCGACATGACCAATGTCGAAGCGGTCGACCGGATCATCTACGAAGAACTGATGGTGGGCAAGGCGACGCGCGATGCAGAACGCACGCTCCGCACCATTATTACCCGCAAGGAGCAGGAAGGAGCGCAGGCGATCGTCCTTGCCTGTACCGAGCTCGACATGGTCGTGGATGTCGACGCCAATATTCTGCCGATTTTCGACTCGACCCGCATTCATTGCCGGGTGGCCGCGGACTGGATTCTCGGGCGGGCCTGAAACAACAATTGTTTCAATTTGGCGCAGGTCGTCCCCAGTCGGCAACAACTTGTCGATTTTTTACAAGTCCGGCTTCACTTTCGACAGAAGTGATGTAGTGAACTTTCAAGCGCAGAGTGGTTTCAACAGTAACCAACCCCTGCGACGCAGAGAACGCTCTGGCCTTTCGGGTCGCATGCCGTTTGGCCATCAGAGCCGCCCAATCCCACAGGGAGGGCGGCTCTTTTTCTGCCAGCAATCAAGTAGATCGATGTTTCCCGATTGTTCCCGTTGTCGTGCACCGGGCGGTCCCCTAATCGCATGAAGGTGACGAACAGGGCCCCCTACGCAGCAGATCCCGCCAATTCGCGCGGACGTGAGTTCGATCAGGACAGGGGCGGGGCACGTGGGCCACGGAGCGAATTCCAGCGCGACCGCGACCGGATCATCCATTCGATGAGCTTCCGTCGATTGCGCTCGAAGACCCAGGTCTTCATCGCTCCCGATGGCGATCACTATCGCACCAGGCTCACCCATAGCCTCGAAGTCGCGCAAATCGGCCGGGTCATCGCGCGGGCGCTCGGCCTGGATGAAGACCTGACCGAAGCCCTGTGCCTGTCGCACGACCTGGGCCATCCGCCGTTCGGCCATGCGGGCGAATCGGCCTTGTGCGAAGCTATGCAGCGCCACGGGGGGTTCGATCACAATGCGCAGACGCTGCGCACGGTCATGCGGCTCGAAAGCCCATACCCCAAACATGACGGGCTCAACCTGAGCTGGGACCTGCTCGAAGGGATTGCCAAGCACAATGGGCCCATCGCGGCGCCGAACTGGGCGATGGCCGAACTCGACGAGGCCTATGCACTCGACCTCTATCAATGGCCCTCGCTCGAGGCACAGGTGGCAGCGGTGGCGGATGACATCGCCTACGACAATCACGACATCGACGATGGGCTTCGCGCCGGTTTTCTCGACCTCGAAGACCTGCTGACCTTCGATTTCCTCGCAGACCAGTGGCGGGCCGTCGAAAAACGCTTTCCTAATGTCCCCCGCGATCGCCAGTTGCGCGAACTGGTGCGCGACCAGATCGGCCTGATGGTGAACGACGTGATCGAGCACACCAAGGTTCAGGTCGATGGGATAGGATCGGTGGCGGAAGTCCGTGACGCGGGCCGACAGCTAGGCGGATTTTCTCCCGCGCTCGCAGTCCAGGAACGCGGTTTGAAGAAGTTCATGTACGAGAAGCTCTATTACCATCCCGAACAGGTCGGCACCGCAGAGCGCGCCCGCGACGTCGTTGCGCGCCTGTTCGCGGCCTATTCGCAGGACGCCACCTTGCTGCCCCAGGAATGGCAGGATCGGCTGCCGGAGCATGACCCGGCGCGCAGCCGGATCATCGCCGATTTCATCGCCGGGATGAGCGACCGGTTCGCGATGGACAGTTGTGCGGTGATCTACGGCGAATATCCCAAGGGGCTGACCAATGTCTGAGCGGGTGCGTGTCGCGCTGGTCGGTTCGACCGGATTGATCGGCCGCTCGATCATCGAGGAGGCCAATGCCAGCGACCAGATCCAGCTGATCGCGATCTCGCGTCGCGAAATCCGTGTGCCTGACGGGGTGAAGATGGAAATGATCCTCGCCGATCCATCGGAGTGGGACGAGGTGCTGAAAACCGTTCGGCCGATCTCCCTCATCAACGCGCTTGGCACGACCTGGAAGCGCGCGGGGAAGGATGAAGAGGCCTTTCGTGCGGTCGATTACGACCTCGTGCTGGAGACGGCTCGCAACGCAGTGGCTGCCGGTTGCGAGCGCATGGTCACCATCAGCTCGGTCGGCGCGAGCCTGCAGTCGAAGAACTTCTACCTGCGGGTGAAGGGCGAGGTTGAGCGCGATCTCGCCAAGGTCGGCATGAAGCGCCTCGATATCCTGCGCCCCGGCCTGCTCAAGGGATCGCGGCAGAGCGACTTCCGGGTGGGAGAAGGTTTGGCCAAGATCGCCAGCCCGCTGATCGACCCGCTGCTGCGCGGTACCAAGAGCGCCTATCGCTCGATCGACGCCAGGATGGTGGCGCAGGGCGCGCTCGAGCTCTCGCTGCGCAAGGCGGCGGGCAAGTTCCCGCACGACAACGACGGTATCCGCCGCGCCGCGCGCGACTGGAACAACCGCACCAGCTAGGCACGACCCGGGCGCTAGGCTAGGCAATGCCCCGAAGGGGAGGGGCATTTGATCCGCCAAGCGACGAACCTGTTCGCATTCTGGACCGTCTTGGGTTCCGCCTGGGCGTGGTTCGTGCCGCCGCACTTTCTGTGGGTGGTCGACGGGACCTTCCAGCCCTTTGGCCAATCGCTGGTGAGCGTTCTGCTGGGCGTCATCATGCTCGGCATGGGATTGACGTTGAGTCCGCAGGACTTTCGCAGGGTCCTCACGATGCCACGCGCCGTTGCGGCTGGCGTGGGCCTGCAATTCACCGTGATGCCGATGGCAGGCGTAGGCTTCGCGACGATCTTCGGACTCGAGACCGGGCTGGCTGTAGGGCTGATCCTTGTCGCATGTTGTCCCGGAGGGACCGCGTCGAATGTCGTGACCTATCTGGCGCGCGCAAACCTGGCGCTTTCGGTAACGATGACCCTGGCATCGACTATGATTGCGATCATTGCCACCCCGCTGCTCACCGGCTGGCTCGCCGGTGTGTTCGTCGAGATCGATCGGTGGGCACTGTTCAGGGGCATGGTGACGGTCGTGTTGCTACCCGTGATCGCCGGAGTACTACTCAACCGGCTATTTCCGACTACGACAGCGCGCATCGCGACTATCTCACCATTAGCATCGGTTATCGGCGTGGTGCTGATCGTCGGCGGAATCATCGCTCAATCCAAGACGCTGATCATCGAACATGCCGGCGTGCTGCTGGTGGCGCTGTTCCTGCTGCATGCGACGGGCTTTGCGCTGGGCTATCTGATCACGCGGTGGTTGGGGTTCGCCGAAGCGGAGGCGCGAACCTGTTCGATCGAGGTCGGGATGCAGAACAGCGGGCTGGGATCAACACTGGCATCGGCGCCGAGCTTTGGCGCGCAGTTCGCCACGCCGATGCAGGCGGCGCTGGCGCCTGTGCCGAGCGCAGTATCGGCGCTCTATCATGTGGTTATCGGCAGCTTGCTTGCGGCGCTGTGGCGCAGGTTCGGCGGATCTAGCGAGACAGGAGAGAACGAATGAGCTGGGATGCGATATTCGGTGCGGTGAACCTCATCGCCATGCTTTGTTGGGTGGTCCTGATCATTCTCCCGAGGAAGCCGTTCGTATTGGCATCGCTGCTTTACCTCGGGGTCGGCCTGATGTGTTTCGTCTATGCGGCGGGGTTGATCGGGATCGTTACCGGGGTCGTGGATCCCGTTGGCGGAGAGGTGCAGGGGAACTTCAGCTCGATCGAAGGAGTGCGGGCGATATTCGCCAGCGATGGCGGGATCACCGTGGGCTGGACGCACTATCTCGCCTTCGATCTTTTCGTGGGCATCTGGATCGCGCGCGATGCCGACGCCAAGGAGTTCTCGCGGATTGTCCAGGCACCCATCCTGCTGGCGACTTTCATAGCTGGCCCATTGGGGCTGTTCCTGTGGCTTTTGGTGCGCGAACGCCGCGCCCGCGCGCTGGGTCGCTGGACCTAGCTTATCGCGCCTACCGGCTTGGCTGGCGGTGGGGCAAGAATCTTGTCATAACTCACGCTGAGGAACGGGAAGATTGCGGAGAGGCCATGAAGGGCGATCACAGATACATCACCTTTGACGAAATCCTGCGCTTCTGGGCCGCCGAACGGCCCAATGGTGCGGCCCTGGAACAGGACGGCCGGATTACCGATTTTGGCGAGCTTGAAGAGCTCTCGCGCCGGATAATTGCACTGTTTCGATCGAGAGGCGTGGCCAAGGGTGACCGGATCGCGTGGTTCGGCAAGAACTCCGATCTCTATTGCATGCTCTACATGGCGGCTGCGCGCTACGGCGTCGTCATGGTGCCGATCGGCTGGCGCCTCGCTCCTCCGGAAGTCGCCTACATCTTGCAGGATACCGGGGCGAAGCTCGTGTTCTGCGGCGAGGAGTTTCTCGAGACTGCGACGAAAGTGGCGAACGTGGTGCCTGCATCTCCGGAAGTGATCCACGCAGAGCAAGCCCGTTCGCTTGTCGCTTCCTGCGACCCGGCCGAATTCGAACCTGCCGGAGAGGACGATCCGGTGCTGCAGCTCTACACCTCGGGCACGACCGGCAATCCCAAGGGGGCGGTGCTTACCAATGCGAACCTGCTTGGCCTGCGCAACCATGCGCTCGAAGCGGATCTGCCGTGGAACTACTTCGAGCCGAGCGACTGCATGCTGGTTGCCATGCCCTGCGCGCATATCGGGGGCACCGGCCTCATCAATATCTCGATTGCCGGCGGCATTCGCGCGCTGGTGCAGGCCGAGTTCACGCCGGTCGGGGTGCTTGAGGCGATCGAGAATGGCGCGACCCACATGTTCATCGTACCGGCCGCATTGCAGATGGTGGTGCAACATCCACGAGCGCCGGAAACCGATTTTAGCCATCTCAAATATTTGATGTACGGTGCGGCTCCGATGCCGCTTGAGCTGCTCAAGGAATCGGTGCGCACCATGCCCAACGCCGGTTTCCTTCAGGCTTATGGGATGACCGAGACCTCGGGCACGATTTCCATCCTCCCACCCGAAGACCACGAACTGGCCGGAAATGACCGTATGCGATCCGCCGGGAAGGCGGTGCCAGGAGTGGAAATCCAGGTTCGGGGACCGGAGAACACCGAACTGCCGCGGGGCGAAATCGGCGAGGTATGCATTCACTCGCCGTCCAATACCCCCGGCTATTGGAAGCTACCGCAGGCAACCGCGCAGACGATCGATGAGGGCGGCTGGCTGCATACTGGCGATGCCGCCTTCATGGACGACGACGGCTACATCTACATCCAGGACCGCATCAAGGACATGATCATCTCCGGCGGCGAGAACGTCTATCCCGCCGAGGTCGAAAGCGCGATTTATGGCCACCCAGCAGTGGCAGAGGTCGCGGTGATCGGGGTTCCCAGCGAGCGATGGGGCGAAGAGGTCAAGGCCTGCGTGGTCGCCAAGCCCGGCACCGAATGCGATCCGGGCGATATCATCGCCTGGACGCGCGAACGCATCGCGCCATTCAAGGTGCCCAAGTCGATCGATGTCATCCCCGAGATGCCGCGCAATCCGTCGGGCAAGATCCTGCGCCGCGAACTGCGCAAGCCCTATTGGGAAGGGCAGGAGCGGCAGGTCAGCTAGTCACATGCCCAGCAGTGCCAAGAGAGAAGCGCCTGCAGCGGCGCGCAATCGCGTGCCGATTGGTGACGTATTGGCCGAGCAGCTGCCCGCGCGCGGCCTCGTGTTGGAGGTAGCGAGCGGCACTGGCGAACATGCGCTCTATCTTGCCGGACGTTTTCCCTCGCTCGATTGGCAGCCGAGCGATCCCGATCCCGGCGCGCTGTCCTCAATCGCGGCGTGGCGCGAAGATCAACAGGGAGCGAATCTGCGCGAGCCGATCATGCTCGATGCGATAAGCAAGGATTGGCCAGTCTCATCTTGTGATGCGGTGCTCTGCTGTAACATGGTTCATATCAGCCCCTGGGAAGCCACCGAGGGATTGTTTGCCGGGGCGGCGCGGGTTTTGGAGGGCACGGCGCCGCTGATACTCTACGGGCCCTACCTGGAAGACGACGTCGAAACCGTACCGAGCAACCTCGCTTTCGACGCCGGGCTGAGGGCGCGTAACCCAGCTTGGGGATTGCGCCGCCTGGCTGATATCGACGCGCTGGCTGCGCGCCACAGATTCGAGCGTTCGGCGAGGATTTCAATGCCTGCGAACAACTTAATCCTGGTCTTCCGCAAGGGGTGACACCTGACCCCGGAAAAGAGAAAGCCCGCCATTACTGACGGGCTCTCGATTAACCCTCAAGCGCGACCTCGAAGGCTCGGTTTTGAGATCTTGCTCAGGTGGCTTCGTCGACGTCGTTGGCGACGGACTCAAGGTCCTGACCTGCACCGCGAACGGTGTTGCATGCGGCTGCCGACATAGTCATCGCGGTGAGCGCGGCGGCGATCATGATCTTGCGGACGTTCATTAGTTCTCTCCTTGCGGACGATTTTGGCGTTCGAACAGTGTTAACGTCCTAGAACCGTGGCGGTTCCTAACCATTTGCAAGATTGGCGCGGGGGCCCAGCGCCAGTCGGTGTTCGCGCCAGGCAATCAACAACCCGGCACCAATGATCAGCGGCGCGCCGATCCAGGTGATGGCCGGTGGCAGACGGTCGAACACAGCCCACCCGAGCAATGTCGCCCAGACCAGCGAGGAATAATCCATCACAATGACGCTTGCGACCTGCCCGAAACGCAGCGCCGCCGTGAGCAGGATTTGTCCTACAAGGCCGACGAGCCCGATGGCGCCCAGCAAGGCCCATTGCTCCGGCGATTTGGCGGTCCAGAACCAGGGCAGGACCAATGTCAGCAAGGGGGTCGTAAAGAGGGCGAAATAGAAGACGATGGTGATCGAATCCTCGGTCTGCGCAAGATCGCGAATGTAGATGGAGATGATCGCGATGGTGAATGCGCTGGCGAGCGCGACCGCCGCCCCGAACAGCGGAACATGCCCGTCGCCCGGCTGGGCAATGATGATGACGCCCAGAAAACCGAGCGTGACGGCGCTCCAGCGCCACAGCCCAACCCGCTCGCGCAGCACTATGGCGGACAGGATTACGGCCCAGATTGCGGAGGTAAAACCGAATGTCGTGGCCTCGGCGAGGGGGAGGAGGGTCACTGCTCCGAAATTGAGAGACATGGCGACGATCCCGATCGCGGCTCGGACACCGTGCTGGGGAAGGCGCTGCGTCGACAGCTTCTTCAATGATCTCTGTAACCACAGGAAGAGAGGGATAAGCGCAATGGTGGGCAACTGCCGCCAGAACAGTATCTCAGGCAGGGCAAGCCCGCTTTCCGAGGCAAGCTTGACGAGGGCCAGCAGCAGCGCGAGCAGCGCAGCAGCCACCAGCCGGAGAGACAGTGCCATAAGAGGGCGTTGGCGGGCAGGAGCGCTCACCGCCGTGCCGTAGCCTGTGTGTCAAAAGCTGCAAAGGGCGCTATTGTGCGTTGCGATCCGCTTCCCCATTTGCGTGGGCGCAATGACAATGCCCGAATTTCTCACGTTTGCCAGCGATGCCGACATTTTGGCGCTGTGGGGTGCCGGATTCCTGTTGGCCGCGTTCCTGGCGCTTTATGCCGAAAAGCGCCGCAACCGGCGCGATCCGTTTGAACGCATCCGCAGGGTCGGCTGGATCCCGTGGACCAGCATCTTCATCGGTTGCATGATTATCGGTGGCGGTATGCTGGCGCTCGCCCTGCCAAGGGTGATTGCCGGCTAGGCCGACCCGGTGCCTTAGAGGCACGCCTCCAGATACGCCTGATCGAAGCCGAATTGCCGCGCCTTTTCCAGCGTGTAGGGGCGCAGGCCCTGGCTGCGGAATTCGCCCAGGATCTTGCCGTCCTCGCTCTCGTCGAGATACTCGAACTTGAACAGTTCCTGCGTCACGATCACGTCGCCTTCCATCCCGATCACTTCCGTGATGTTGGTTGTGCGGCGCGAACCGTCGCGAAGGCGCTTGACCTGCACGATCAGGTCGACCGATTCCGCGATCTGGCGTGAAATGGCTTCCTTCGGAATCTTGATGTCGCCCATCAGGATCATGTTTTCCATACGGCCCAGGCACTCGCGCGGCGAGTTGGCGTGGAGCGTACACATGGAGCCGTCGTGGCCCGTGTTCATGGCGGCGAGAAGGTCGAAACATTCCGCGCCACGAATTTCGCCCAGGATGATGCGGTCAGGACGCATACGCAGGGCGTTCTTGACGAGGTCGCCGATGGTGATGGCGCCCTGGCCTTCAAGGTTCGGCGGACGCGTTTCGAGCGGCAGCCAGTGCGGCTGCTGCAGCCGAAGTTCGGCCGCGTCTTCGATGGTCAGCACGCGTTCGCCCGGGTCGATCATCTTCGACAGGGCGTTGAGCATGGTCGTCTTACCCGAACCGGTACCGCCCGAGATGACGATGTTCATGCGGCAAGCGCCCGCGATCTTGAGCGCGGTACACATTTTCTCGCTCATCGAGCCGAATTCCTTGAGCATGTCCAAGGTGATCGGTTTCTCGGAGAACTTACGAATGGAGATCGCGGTGCCGCGCAGCGAAAGCGGCGGCACGATCACGTTGACACGCGAACCATCCTTCAAGCGGGCGTCGGCGAGCGGCGTGGTCTGGTCGACGCGGCGGCCGACCTGGTTCACGATGCGCTGTGCGATCTGGAACAGGTGTTGTTCGTCGCGGAACTTGATCGGCGCGATGACCAGCTTGCCCTTCTTTTCGACATAGGTCTGGTCGGGGCCGTTGACCATGATATCCGAGATATCCGGGTCGTTGAGCAATTCCTCGAGCGGGCCGAAGCCAAGCAACTCGTCAATCAGCACCTTCTCGAGCGCGAATTGTTCGCGGCGGTTGAGCGTGACCTTGAGCTCGGCCAGAACTTCCATGATGATCGGGCGGAATTCTTCCGACAGCTCTTCCTTCGAAAGGCTGGCGGCCGCTTCGGGATCGACGCGTTCGAGCAGACGCGGCAGCACCTGCTCCTTGATCTTGTGGACGCTGGCCTCGAACCCGCCGACCTCGGAATGACCGGAATGATCGGCATTCATGCGATCGGTCAGGCGCGCCATCGCGTCGTCTTGCGACTTGTTGCCACCGCCGCTCGGGGCGGGCGAAGGCACCGGCGCGGCGTTTTCGTCATCGGGAAGCGGCGGGAACTGTTCGCCGCCCTGGGCGCCCTTGTCGGCAGAAGCGCCTGAGCCGCCCGTCATGGGCCTGGCCACACCGAAGGAGGGACGTGCGCCGGGCTTCATTCCCCCCGGTCCGTTCTTCCTGCCAAATGCCGTCATTCCAAGCCCCCTAGGACGAAACTTTCTTCAAGCTCGGCTTTGTCGCTCTATGGCGAACAGCGCCTCTCGAAGGTTGGTGAATAAATCGGAAAGCTTATTTTTTTCCTAAGCCAGCGCTGTCTCTTCAGAGGTCGGTACGAGACCCGGTTCACGCGCCTTTGACGAGGTGTTGCCCTCCTCGGCGACGATGTAGGGAACCGCCTTGCCCATCGCCCACCAGACGCCGCCAACCAGCACGATCGAAACGTAACCGTCGATGGCGTAGTGATAGCCAAGGTGCACGGAGGCGATCTGGATCAGGAAGGCGAAAATCCCGAAGAACCAACCTGCCAGCTTGGACACCCTGCGGATGCCGAGGAAGAAGAGGAAGGCGAGCGCGACATGCATCGACGGCATCGCTGAGATGCCGCGGCCAAGGCCGTAGTTCTTCGTTTCGTACCAGTTCAGGATTTCCTGCTGCACCTCCAGGACGTCGACCGGATAGATGTCATTGGCGGCGTACAGATATCTCATCTGTTCGCTGAAGTAGGTGCTGCCGAAAACCGGCTCGAGGAAGCACGGCCCCACCGATGCGAAGCCGACGGCCATAGCCATGCCGCCGATGGTCCACATCACGAAATAGGAGAACAGGTAGCGATAGCGCAGCCGGCGATCCTCGACGAGGAAAGCGAAGTACATCGAACCGAAATAGATCAGCAGAAACCACGCGTGGTACAGCTTGGCGAGAATCGAGGTGATGATCGGGAAACCGAGGATTGGCTGCAGGATCCGCCACGGATCGTCGCCGTGGAGCGCGCGATCCCATTCGATGAACCGGGCGTCCCAGCCATAGTCGTTGATCAGCGGGATGCTGCTTTTGATCAGCGAGAAGCTCGGCATGTAGAAGGCGAGCGCCACGATCGGCGGAAGCCCGATCACGATACCCTTCCACAGCCGCGTCGCCTCGGGCGAGCCGATCAGAAACTTGGTGGGTTCGGTCGGGCGGTAGCGGATCAGCAGATAACTTGCGGCGGCGCAGATGTAAGAGATGATAGCCAGAATGTAGAAATTCAGGCTTGGAAGATAGGCGTAGAACGGAATGTCCGGACCGCCGATGCTGGCGACGTAGCGATTGATCGCCACACCGATGAGTGCGACGAAGGAAACGATGAGCACGTCTTCGCGTCTTGGTATCAGACGTTTGAAATCGAAATTCGGTATCCGACCGGCAATAACGTCCATCAATGCAACCCCCCGAAAATGAACGCAGTTCGCAACGGGTCGCCGCGGTCCGCTACAACCCCTTCCGCGGGTCTAGATCGACATGGTAAACAAGAGATAAACGCCAAGCTTTTTCAAGCAGTTCTCGATTTCGCCGGGGCGGAGACATCGCGGCGGCGCACGAGGCGGACCGCCAGCCATGTGGCGACGGCGGCGAGCGCCATGCCGACGGGCAGGTCGATCGCGTAATGCCAGCGGTTCGCTATCGCATCGAGCGAGATGAAGGCAAACAGGAGCGCGAACGGGATCGCCAGCTTGCGCGCATGACGCAGGGCATAAAGCAGGAACAGGAACGACCCACCGGCATGGAGAGAGGGCATCGCCGCAAGGCCCACCGTGAGCTGTCTGCCGCCTTCCGCCGCGATCCACTCGCCCCCGCCGGCGACATTCGCCTGCCAGGATGCCAGCATCGATTGCTGCGCCAAAGTGGCGGGCGGCTCGACCCCGGCCTCGTACAGGAACGGGCCAAGGGCAGGTGCGACCAGATAGGCGAACGAACCCATGATCTGCAGGATGATCGCGGCCAGAACCAGTTCGCGGAAGCTCTCGGGACGCTTGAGGCAGGCGAAGCCGAAAGCGATGTAGAACAGCACGATAAAGCCGATCATGTAGAAATTGCTTTCAAGCGGAATGACCGGATCGAGCGATGTGCGGATTGCCATCGATGCTTCGATGGCGGGGCGAATGGCCTGGTCGGTCGCCCAATAGGTTTCGTCCCACAGCGCCGGGTTGAGGTGGGGAATCCACAGCTTGAGATTGAAGTGGCACAGCAGCACGAGCGCATAGGCGGGTAGCGCGACGAAGAAGGTCGCGGCGATTTCCTCGCGCCGGCTGAACACCATGATCGCCGCCCAGATCGCGATACCAATCAGCGGGTAGAGATAATGAACGCCGACGAATGCGGCGCGCTCTCCACTCGGCAGGCTGAAGGGCAGACCGTAAAGGTTGGAGACTGCGAGCGTGAAGGCGAGGAATGCCAAGGCGATCCCGATCTCGAGCGGAATCCGCAAATTCCTGAGGCGGACGGGGCGGAGGTTCTCCCCGGCTTGCTCCGCGATATTTGCCGTACCGTGCATCGAACTCAGCAAACCCTAGTTGATCCCGAAGATCCCGCCCTAGGCTGAAGAGCTAAAGCACTCGTTAACCCTGATCGAATGAGCAGCGAAAACAGGCTTCGCGGGCGTGGGGCTGGGGGCAGTGCGTCAAAGCCGATTGATCGCCCGGAATTTAAGGCTAGAGCCAAGCAACCGTTCACCAAAGCGCCACCATGGGCGCGTTGCCCTGCAGGATTGCGAGAGATCATATGTGCGGAATTATCGGCATCGTCGGAACTGAACCGGTCGCAGAGCGGCTGATCGACGCCCTGCGACGCATGGAATATCGCGGCTACGACAGCGCCGGTCTCTGCGTGATCGATAACGAGCGACTGATCCGTCGCCGCGCCGAAGGCAAGTTGGCGAACCTGGTCGAAGCGTTGGCGAAAGACCCGGTCGACAGCGACATCGGCATTGCCCACACACGCTGGGCGACGCACGGCGCCCCGACCGAGGAGAACGCGCACCCGCATGCGACGGGCGAAGTTGCCATCGTGCACAACGGTATCATCGAGAATTTCAAGCCGCTGCGCGATGAGCTGCGCGAGGCCGGCCGCTCATTCGAGAGCGAAACCGACAGCGAGGTGATTGCGCACCTGGTCTCGCAACTGGTGGAATCCGGGAAGAGTCCGGAAGAGGCGATGGGGGAAGTGCTTCCCCGGCTGCGCGGAGCCTTCTCGCTGGCAATTGCGTTTCGTCAACATCCCGGGCTCCTGGTCGGAGCTCGGCTCGGCTCGCCGCTGGTCGTCGGATATGGCGAGGGCGAAATGTACCTCGGCTCCGATGCACTGGCGCTGGCATCGCTGACCCAGCGGATCGCCTATCTCGAGGAAGGCGACTGGGTCGTCATCCGGCACGATGGTGCGCAGATCTACGACGCCGAAAACCAACCCGTCGAACGCGAAATTCGCGCCTCGGGCGCTTCGGCTGCGGCGGTGGAGAAGGGCAATTATCGCCACTTCATGCAGAAGGAGATTTACGAGCAGCCGACGGTGGTCGCGCAGACGCTCGGATCCTACCTGCGCCAATCAGACAATTCGGTAGCCTTGCCCCAGCTCGATTTCGACATTTCGGAGATCAAGCGCCTCACAATCGTTGCATGCGGGACCTCCTTCTACGCCGGGATGGTGGCCAAATACTGGTTCGAGCACTTCGCCCGCGTTCCCGTCGATATCGATGTGGCGAGCGAGTTCCGGTACCGCGAGCCGGTGCTGGAGGATGGCGGGCTTGCGCTGTTCATCTCGCAAAGCGGGGAGACGGCCGACACGCTTGCCGCGCTGCGCCACTGCAAGGCGGCGGGCCAGACCATCGGCGTCGTGGTCAACGTGTCGACCAGTACGATGGCGCGCGAGGCCGATCTGCTGCTTCCCACCCACGCTGGCCCGGAAATCGGCGTCGCCTCGACCAAGGCCTTCACCTGTCAACTGGCCGTCCTGGCCGCGCTCGCGGCGCATATGGCGGTGAAGAAGGGCTTGATGAGCCGCGTCGAGGAAGAAGAAGTGGTCAAGCATCTGCTTGAAGCCCCGGCCGCGCTCAACGCCGCGCTCGACCATGACGATGATATCGCCAGCATGGCCCATCTGATCGCCCCGGCACGCGACGTTCTGTACCTGGGGCGGGGGCAGGATTATCCGCTCGCGCTCGAGGGCGCGCTCAAGCTCAAGGAGATCAGCTACATCCATGCCGAAGGATACGCTTCGGGCGAGATGAAGCACGGTCCGATCGCCCTGATCGACGACGAGGTACCTGTGGTGGTGCTTGCGCCTTCGGGACCGCTGTTCGAGAAAACCGTATCGAACATGGAAGAGGTCCGGGCGCGCGGCGGCAAGATCG
This sequence comes from Altererythrobacter sp. CAU 1644, assembly GCF_029623755.1. Classification (NCBI taxonomy): domain Bacteria; kingdom Pseudomonadati; phylum Pseudomonadota; class Alphaproteobacteria; order Sphingomonadales; family Erythrobacteraceae; genus Altererythrobacter; species Altererythrobacter arenosus. Next base: position 389,846 of record NZ_CP121106.1, on the reverse strand, counting down.
TGCTGATCTCCGATGCGGCAGGGCTCGAAGAGGCCGGTGAAGGCTGCATGGCGACCATCGAGATGCCCAAGGTGCACCCGCTGATCGCGCCGCTGGTCTATGCCGTACCCGTGCAGCTGCTCGCCTATCACGTCGCCGTGGTGAAGGGCACCGACGTCGATCAGCCGCGCAACCTCGCCAAATCGGTAACGGTCGAGTGATCGTCACGGGCGGTTGCCATTGTGGCGCGGTCCGTTTTCGCGCCGAAGTCGAAACCTCGCGCGAAGTGCTCGATTGCAACTGCTCGATCTGTACGATGACCGGATATCTGCACGTTTTCGTGTCGCACGAGGATTTCGAGCTGCTCAGCGGACAGGCAGAGATCACGGATTACCGTTTCGGTACGGGCGAGGCCGAACATCTGTTCTGCCGGAAATGCGGGATAAAGAGCTTCTATCAGCCTCGCTCGCACCCGGATTGCTGGAGCGTTAATTTTCACTGCCTTGACCAGGGTCATGGGTGGCAGCCCAGCCCGGTTACTTTCGATGGCCGAAACTGGGAACAGTCGGCAGCCTCTATCCCGCAGAAATCCTAGCGTTAGGGCGAATTTTACCATCGTATAATGGATTGCTTTACCGCAGGATAACCTTTGGCGCTTATCCGCATTGGCGTGAGTAACGAAGACACCCTTCGCGAAACGCTCGACGGGAGCATTCCGATTGCCGCCGTTCTGGGTCTCAGGGACTCGGATGGCGTCGATTGGACGCGGCTCAGGGGCCTGCAATTGGCCACTGTCGCTCGTCATGCGCGTATTCGCATGGCAGCGCATATCGTGCTGGGGCTTGTCACGGTCTGGACATTCTTTGGCAGCGTAAGCCTGGCTTCGCTCGCCTTGTGGTTCGGAGTCCTGTGCGTCGTCCACATTCGCGGCGGACTGGCAGATTTTCGCCTGATCGATGCCGAACGGCGCCGCGTCACGATGACCGAGTTTCGCCGGCCGCTGATTACACCGATAGGATCGGCCATCACCTGGTCGGTCGCGACACTTGCCTTTGCCCCATCGGCGGGCATGGCAGAGCAGGTGATCCTGTGGAGTTCGCTCGCCGTACTGATTGCGGCGTCGATCCTGTTCTATTCAGCCGCCCCGATGGGCGTGTTCATCTTCGCTTCGGTCGTCGGGGCAGCATCGATCGTGAACTTCACGATCCAGGGCCATCCCGAAATGGTGCTCCTTGTCACGGCGATGGTGGCCACGGCGCTCGCCGGTTCGATCGAAATCGCTCGCACGACGCTCAGTTCGCGAATGGCGGAAAGCCGCGTGCGCGAGAAGGAAGAAGTCGTTTCGCTCTTGCTGCGCGAATTCGAAGAGAACGAGGCTGACTGGTTGTGGCAGATCGACACGGCGCGTCGCTTGAGAGCTGTATCGCCGCGTTTCGCTTTCGCTCTGGGTCGCCAACAGGCCGAGGCCGAGGGTCGACCGCTGTTCGAGCTCATCGGCGGCAAGAACTGGGAATCCGGGGATCTCCCGCCCAGTCTCCATGACCTGATCGAGCGGATCAAGGCGCAGGAGAATTTCTCCAACCTGCTGGTCAAGGTTTCGATCCGCGGCGAGCAGCGCTGGTGGGAACTCTCAGGGACGCCGATCCGCGACAAGAATGGCAACTTCGGTGGGTTCCGCGGTGTTGGCTCGGATGTGACCGAGCAGCGCGAATCTTCCGAGAAGATCGCCTATCTGGCCAAGTTCGACACGCTAACCTCGCTCCCCAACCGCGTGCAGGTGAACGAGGCCCTGGGCGAAGCGCTACGTTATTCCGAACAGTGGAAGACCACTTGCGCCTTCCTGATGATCGACCTCGACCGGTTCAAGGCCGTCAACGACTCGCTCGGTCACCAGGTGGGGGACAAGCTGCTCGCGCAAGTATCCGAGCGGCTCCAGTCGATCATGGGCGAGAACCAGCTCTGCGGTCGCCTGGGTGGTGACGAATTCGCCGTCGTCATTCGTGACGCGTCGAACAAGAAGGTCGTGAGCGAAGTCGCCAACAAGGTGATCACGCTGCTTTCCAAGCCCTATCGCGTCGATGACCAGACCCTCCACGTGGGGGCCAGCGTCGGTTCGGCCATCGGGCCGCGCGACGGCAGCACGGTCGAAGAACTGATGCGCAATGCCGACCTGGCGCTGTATCGGGCCAAGGACAACGGACGCGGGGGCCACTTCGGCTATGTCCCGAGCCTGCATGCCTCGGCCGAAGAGCGCCGCCAGCTCGAACTGTCTTTGCGCGAGGCGCTCGAACGCGAGGAATTGACCCTTCAGTTCCAGCCGGTCGTCAATGCGCAGGATTCGAGCATCGTCAGCTTCGAAGCGCTCAGTCGCTGGAACAGCGAGGAACACGGTTTCGTCAGCCCGACCAAGTTTATCCCGATTGCGGAGGACACGCGCCTGATCGTGCCGATCGGCAAGTGGGTGATGCGCAAGGCCTGCACGGAGGCGCGCAATTGGCCCGAGCACGTGAAGGTCAACGTCAATGTCTCGCCCGAGCAGTTGCTCGAAGAGGATTTCGCCGAGGATGTGGTCAACTGCCTCGCGCAGACCGGCCTGCGCCCCGAGCGGCTCGAGATCGAGGTCACCGAGAGCATCTTCCTGCGCGATGCGAGCATTGCGCGGGCGGCGCTTGAGCAGGTCCTGGCGCTGGGCTGCCAGGTCGCGCTCGACGATTTCGGAACCGGATATTCCTCGCTCGGCTACATTCGCCGCCTCCGCTTCTCCACGATCAAGGTCGATCGCACCTTCGTGAAGGGTGCGGCGCAGAACAATGCGGAAAGCCTCGCGATCATCCGCGCGGTGGTGGCGATGGCGCAGAGCCTCGACATGTCGACGACCGCAGAGGGTGCGGAGACCGCCGAGGAAGTCGAACTGATCCGCAAGCTCGGCTGCGACAAGATTCAGGGATATTACTTCGGTCGCCCGATGACAGCGACCGATGCCCGCCGCCTGTTCCGCGATCCGCAGGAATTGCGCCGCGCCTGAGGCGCCAGATGCGCTACCTAGCTGTCTGCGTCAGGCGCCGACCAGCGCTTCGACCGCACCTTCGAACAATTTGCGCCCATCGCTGCTGCCAAGCTCCGGCTCGATCGCGCGTTCGGGATGCGGCATCATGCCGAGCACGTTGCCGGCCGAATTGATGATCCCCGCGATGTCGCGCTGCGAGCCATTGGGGTTCGCAAGGTAACGGAACACCACACGCCCGTCGCCTTCGAGCCGGTCGAGAGTCTCGCGATCCCCGAAGTAGTTGCCATCGTGGTGTGCAATGGGAATGTGGATCGTGTCGCCTGCTTCATACCCGCGGGTGAAGAGCGACTGGTTGTTCTCGACCTTGAGCGGCACCGTGCGGCAGATGTAATTCTGGCTGGCATTGCGCATCAGCGCGCCGGGCAGCAGCCCGGCCTCGGTCAATATCTGGAAGCCGTTGCAGACGCCGAGCACGGGGACACCCTTGCCCGCAGCTTCAACGACCGAACGCATGATCGGGCTATTGGCCGCCATCGCGCCGGAGCGGAGATAGTCGCCGTAGGAAAAACCGCCGGGCAGGGCGATGAAATCGAGCCTTTCCGGCAGTTCGGCATCGCCATGCCAGACGCGCAGCGGTTCGCTGCCCGAAATCTTCTCCAGCGCCACCGCCATGTCGCGGTCGCAGTTCGAACCGGGAAAGGTGATGACGGCGGCGCGGAAGCTCATCAGGCGGGCTCCTCGGCGCCGATCTTTTCGATCGCGTAGTCCTCGATCACCATGTTGGCGAGCAACTGGCGGCACATCCGGTCGAGGTCGTCGTCGCTCGTGCCGTCTGCCACGTCCATCTCGATCATCCGACCGATGCGGACATCCTCGACGCCGTCGAAACCCAGACCTTCCAGAGCATGATGAACAGCACGACCTTGGGGGTCGAGCACGCCGGGCTTGAGGCGGACCATGATGCGGACCTTCATGCGTGGTTCCTTCGCTTGCGTTCGAGCTGGGGTTCGAGCTTTGGCTTTGGCGCTGCCTATAGCGAAGGCGGCGCAGGGTGCAATCGGCCCGTTGGCCTTGTTCGCAGCCGAATTGCCGCAATAGTGTCGCGGCATTGCAACATTCTGGCCGTTTCCGTGGTGAAAGCGACACAGATTCCCGGAGTGAACCTCGCCAAGCAGGGCGATTTGAGGCAAGGGCCGGGTCCTCCACCATTCCATAGTCCGGCATTTCGGACCCGCTTCGAGGTTTTCCCATGACCAAGCGCTTATCCACCGCTCGCCGTGCCCTGATTGGCACCAGCCTGATTGCTGCCGCCATCGCCATGCCGCAGACTGCATTCGCACAAGACGATGCAGAGGCGACCGAGGCCGACAGCGGCCAGCTCAACACCATCATCGTGACGGCCAACCGCCGCGAGGAAAATCTGCAGGACGTCGCAGTTTCGGCCGCGATCCTCGATTCCGCGCGCGTCGACACGATCTTTGCCGCCGGCGCCGACAACACTGCGCTGGCCGGCCAGGCGCCAGGCCTCAACGTCGAAAGTTCGAACGGCCGCGTCGCTCCGCGCTTCTACATTCGCGGCCTCGGCAACACCGACTTCGACCTCGCCGCTTCGCAGCCTGTATCGGTGGTGATGGACGAGATCGTGATGGAAAACACGACGCTCAAGAGCTTCCCGATTTTCGATGTCGAGCGGATCGAAGTCCTGCGCGGCCCGCAGGGTACGCTGTTCGGCCGCAACACGCCGGCCGGGATCGTCAAGATCGACACGCGCAAGCCTGAAGACCAGTTCAGCGCGCACGGTGCACTGTCCTATGGCTCGTATGGTTCGATGAGCCTCGAGGTTGCTGCCGGTGGCCCGATCGTACCCGACACGCTGGCGTTCCGCGTTTCCGGGCTGGTTCAAAGCCGAAACGACTGGGTCGATAACGGCTTTACCGGCGAAGACGACGCATTGGGCGGCTATCTCGACTTCGCGATGCGCGGCCAGTTGCTCTTCACTCCGGGTGACCGCTTCAGCATGCTGGGTGCAGTCCAGTACCGCAACCTCGACGGTTCCTCGACGCTGTTCCGCGCCAATATCCTTGGCCCCGGCAACAACGACCTGAACGACAATTACGATCGCGACACGGTGTTCTATGATGCCGGCGACGGCAATGTTGCCGAGTACGAAATCTTCGGCGCGTCGCTGAAGATGGACTATGAGTTCGACGGCCTCACCCTGTCTTCGATCACTGGCCACCAGGAAAGCAAGGGCTCGAGCCGCGGCGATATCGACGGCGGATTCGGTGCTGTTTTCCTGCCGGTCATGGGCCCTGGCTTCATCCCGTTCCCGTCGGATACGCAGGACTCGATCGACCTGCGCCAGTTCACGCAAGAAATCCGCCTTGCTTCGGACACGAGCGGGCCGCTCACCTGGCAGATCGGCGGCTTCTATTTCGACAGCGATTTCGACGTGACCACGGTTGGCTTCACCTTCCCGCCGCCCGTGACTGTCAATCACACCAACGAAAGCTGGGCAGTCTTCGGACAGGCGACCTACCAGCTGACCGAAATGCTCAAGCTGACGGGTGGTCTGCGCTGGACCGACGACGAGAAGGATTTCGTGGTCGTTTCGGGCGCCGCGCCGCAGCCGGTTTCGGTTTCGGACGATCGCCTGAGCTGGGATCTTAGCCTGTTCGCCGATCTTTCGGATGACGCCAGCGTCTATGGCCGCGTCGCCAGCGGTTTCCGCGCGCCGACGATCCAGGGCCGCGACGTGGCGTTCTTCCAGCCACCTTCGGTCGCGCAGTCGGAAAAGATCATGTCGTACGAAGTCGGCTTCAAGAGCGAGCTGGCCGACCGCCGGGTCCGTCTCAACGGTGCCGTGTTCTACTACACCGTCGATGATCCGCAGTTCACTGCGGTTGGCGGGGGCGGCAACCTCGTCCAGCTGATCAATGCCAATGAGGGCAAGGCGTGGGGCTTCGAGCTCGACAGCGCGTTTCAGGTCACGTCCGATTTCCTGATCACACTTGGACTTGCCTACAACGACACCGAGATCAACGATGACGCCCTGGCTGTGGGCATCTGCGCCCAATGCACCGTCACCGATCCGCTGGTGACGATCAACGGCAATACTCGTGCACAGGTGGACGGAAACCCATTCCCCAACGCACCCAAGTGGAGCGGCGATATTACCGCACGCTACGGCCTGCCTGTGGGCGACGATGGCGAGTTCTTCATCTTCACCGATTGGACTTACCTCGGCGAAACGAATTTCCTCCTTTACCAAAGCGAGGAGTTCAACGCCGACAGCCGCATCGAAGGCGGTCTCAAGGTCGGCTATTCGGGCGGCAATGGCACCTGGGAAATCGCTGCGTTCGCTCGCAACATCACCAATGAGGACAATGTCCAAGGCGTGATCGATTTCAACAACAACACCGGCTTCGTCAACGAGCCGCGCATCTTCGGCGTCTCGGCCCGCATCAATTACTGATCGGACGCGACCGAACTATTCGACGGGGTCGGCGGCTGCTGCTGCCGGCCCCGTTTCCGTTTGGGGTAGGGCAATCACCTCGACCGCATCCCCCGGTGCCAGGTATTTGCGCGCAACCTGGCGGATGTCTTCAGGCGTCACCGCGCGGATGATCGCAGGTGCGGCGAAATAGCGGTCGAGGCGCTCCGATTGGCTCTGGGCATTGTCAGTCAGCGACATCCAGCCGCCCAGCGACTTGAGCATATTGGCGTAGTTTTCGAGCATCGGCTCGCGTGCCCGGTCGAGCAGGTCGACATCTAACGGCCGCTCGGCAAATTCTGACAGCAAATCCGCAATCGCGGCCCGTGTCGCTTCGACTTCACTCACGTCAACCGATGCCGTGATGCTGAAGGTACCGTAGCCTGGATAGGTGCGCGTCGGTGAGCTGCTGGCCGAGGGCGAATATGTCTTGCCGAGCTCTTCGCGCAGCTTGTCCTGCAGGGCGATCCGGATGACACGCTCGAGCAATTCGAGCCTGAGCGTTTCGCCCAGGTCGCTATCGTCAGTGGTCGGCCAAGTCATGCGTACAAGCGCCTGGTCGGGCTCCCCGCGGTGCATGATCCGGTGGCTGATGCGCTGCGATGTGAATACGCGCTGACGGGCTTCCTCGCGCGGCAGGAAATCGGTCTCCCGCGGAGGAAGTGCGCCGAGCGTCTGGGCGACCGCTGCAATGGCCGCGTCCTCATCGAAATCACCGACCAGCGCCAGCTCGATCGCGCCATGCGACAGCCGGTCGGCGATATCGGATCGGAGCTTCGCAAAATCGAGTGTCTCGAAGGCTTCGCGCGATTGCAGGGTGAAACGAGGATCGTTGTCCGACAGAATCCCGCCCAGGCTGTTGCTGACCGCGCTGCCCGGGGTGGCATCGAGCCTGGCAAAGAACTCGTCGAGGCTGCGGCGGTACCTCTCGATTGCCTCGCCGCGGTAGCCCGGATCGGTGATTGCCGCGGCCAGCAATTGCATCTGCAGTTCGAGATCCTTCGGCCTGGTTCCGCCACTGAAGCGGAAGGCGTCCGAAGTCGATGACAGCGAGAAGCGCACGGTACGACCGGCGAGGACGGTCTCGAGCTCGTCCTGACTGTGCTTGCCGAGCCCGCCTGCTGGAAGCGAGGATACCAGCGCGGTCTTGAGCGGATCTTCCCGCGTGTTGAGCAGGTTGCCGCCATCGAGCGAAAGTCGAAAGCTGATCTGGTCCTTGCGGATATCGGTCTGCTTGAGGTTCAGCATCACGCCATTGGCGAAGCGAATCAGGCGCAGGCCCAATCGCTCATCCCGGGTGTCGCTAACAACGGTGCCGGGCTCGCCAAAATCGGTGTAGGCAAATTCTGCCGCTTCGCTCGTTTGCGGAGGCAGGATCGGGAGGGCGACGAGTTCATTCCAGGCGCTGCGCAACGCGCTCTCGCCTCCTGCGGGTTCGGTGCGACCCTGGAAGCGGATCATCGGATCTTCGAGCGGCGCTGCTTCGGCGAGGAGCGCGGCCAGCGTCAGTTCGGGTGTGATCGCATCGGCGTAGGATTCGAACCTTTCCAGCGCGCTTTCGGGCGTGGAGGGCACCGACTGTTGCTCGACCAGCGCGAGGGCCGATTGAACCAGGGCACTGTTGGTGCGGGTTTCGCTGCTCCGCGTGGCGTTTTCCAGGCTGCTGCGCAGCCTTGCCAACTGCTCGGCAACTTCGGCCTCGCTGAAACCGTGCGCCAGGGCGCGGCGCAGCTCCGCAGTCGCGGCCGCGAGACCCTTGCGCCATTCACCGTCGGCAGTGTCGACAACGAGCCGCGTCATGCGGCCGTCCTCGAATATGTCGCCCGTCCCGAAACCGGCGCTGCGGAAGGGGGCGTTCTCGCCGCGCGCAAGCGTGGCCAGACGGCGGTTCACGATGGCATAACCGATCTGCCGCAACACATCCTCGCGCCGCTTGGCGAAGCTGTCGGGCCGGTCTTCCCACGCCCCAAAGCTGCTGACGACGACCCGTTCGGACAGTGCCGGATCGACATAGATGTCGGTCTCGCTGCGCCGCGTCAGGTCGACCGGGCCAGTCTCCGGTTCGACGGGATCGGGCCCGCCGCGCCACTCGGCGAAGTGGCGGTGAACCAGTTGCTCCATCGTCGCGATGGGGAAATCACCGACCACCACCACGACGGTATTCTCGGGCACGTAAGTCCGCTCGTAATAGCCGCGCAGGTCGGCAGCGGTAGCGCTTTCGAGCACTTCGATCGCCCCGATCGGCAGACGATCGATGAAGCGCGCGGCAGGCGAAGCGAAGGTCAATTCGTCGATGGTCTGCTTGTAGGCGTAGTTGTTGCGGTCACGACGTTCCGAGAGGATGACGCCGCGTTCGCGCTCGACCGCTTCCTGTTCGATCAGCAGTTCGCTCGCCGTTTCGCGCATCAGCATCAAGGCGGTGTCGAGCAAGGCCTCGTCGTTACGTGGCAGGTTGAGCATGTAGGTGGTGGTTTCGAGCGATGTCGTGGCATTGGTATCGGCGCCGAACGACAACCCCTCTCGTTCGAGGAGCTTGACCATCTCCCCTTCGGGAACGCGCTTCGAGCCGTTGAAGGCCATGTGTTCGAGAAAATGCGCCAGGCCGCGCTCGCTGTCGGTCTCATCGAGCGAGCCCGAACCGATGTGAAGCCGCACGAGCGCCGTCCCTTCGGGCGTGGCATTCTGGCGCAAGATGTACCGCACGCCATTATCGAGCCGACCGAAGCGAAACTCGGTGTCGACCGGGATGTCGCTGCCTTCGACGCCCCAGTCTGCGGCATTCCAGCCCGCAGCCGCGGGAGGCGAATCTTCGGCGGTCAGGGCGCTCGAACAAAGCAGGAGCGCGGCAAAGGAAAGCGTCAGGCGGGACTTCATCATCATGTGCTGCCCTATGGCGCGGGGCGTGACAATCAGATGAATGTGGTTTTCCCTTGCGGCGCTTATGGTTCTTCAACCTGCGCGCCGCTAAGCAATTCCAATGCCGACGCTCGACCTCGTCTATAACCCTGTCTCGGGGAGTTTCCGGAAGGATCGGATGGAGCGACTGGCAGCGGCATTCGAGCAGCGGGGATTTTCGGTCGAGAAGCTCGGCACAAAAGCCGACGGCGCACAGCTTTCGGGACGCGCCGACCTCATCTGCGTCCACGGGGGTGACGGGACCTTGCGCGATACGATCCAGGCGATGATGGCGCAGGGGATCGATGTACCGCTGTGCATCGCGCGTTCCGGTACGATCAATCTCGTCGCGCGCGAGCTCGACTATCCCAAGGACCCCGAAAAGCTGGCGCAGAAGGTCGCCGACGCCTGGGCGCGCGGACCGGAGGGGTGGGTGCATTCGCCGCTCTATACGTTGGGTGAGATGCCGATCGCATCTTGTCTCAGCATCGGTCCCGATAGCCACGCTGTGGCGCAGGTTTCGGGCACGCTCAAGAAGCGGATCGGGCGCTTCGCCTATGCCGTCGCCATGCTGCGGCAGTTGCGCGAATGGCCGCGCAACCCGATGACGATCCGTGGCGAAATGGCGGAGGGCGCAGGCTTCGAATGCGAGGCGGAGGCTGCCATCGTCTCGCATGGCGCGCTCTATGCCGGGCCGTTCAGGCTCAGCCCCAAGGCGGCGCTCGCGGCGGATTCAATCGAGCTGATCACCCTACGGCGCTGTACACGCCTGGGCATGCTTGGTTTCGTGATCGCGGCGATGCTCCGCCTGCCGGTCGAGAAGTTCGCTTTTGCCGAAATCCGCAGTTGCCGCAGGGTTGCGTTCGATCGCTGCGTCACCCCGGTGCAGGTCGACGGCGATCACATGCCCGAGTGCGCCTTTGCAATCGGGCCGAGCGGACGCACGATCCGCTACGTCGTCTAGCAGCTACTTCTTGGGAGGCTTGGGCGTGCTGCGCAGCCGGCCGCGATGGGCCGAAAGGTCGAACACCTCGCCCGGACCGTTGTCATCGCCCTGCAGCAAGCCGAGACGTCGCGCGACTTCCTGGTAGGCTTCGCTCTCGCCGCCGAGGTCGCGGCGGAAACGGTCCTTGTCGAGCTTCTCGTTGGTCTTCATGTCCCACAGGCGACAGCCATCGGGGCTGATCTCGTCGGCCAGGATCACTCGGCTGTAGTCGCCGTCATAGATGCGCCCGAACTCGAGCTTGAAATCGATCAGGCGGATATCGATCGCCGCGAACATGCCGCACATGAAGTCGTTGATGCGGATGGCCATGCTGGCAATATCCTGCATCTCTTCGGGACCGGCCCAGTTGAAACAGGCGATATGTTCTTCCGCGATCAGCGGATCGCCCAGCGCGTCATCCTTGTAGTAATATTCGATCAGCGTGTGCGGCAGCGGTTCGCCTTCCTCGATGCCGAGGCGCTTCGAGATCGAGCCTGCCGCCACGTTGCGCACCACGACCTCGATCGGGATGATTTCGACCTGGCGCACCAGCTGTTCGCGCATGTTGAGGCGGCGGATGAAATGCGTCGGAATGCCGATATGCGCGAGGCGGGTGAAGACGTGTTCGCTGATGCGATTGTTGATCACGCCCTTGCCGTTGATCGTGCCCTTTTTCTCGGCGTTGAAGGCGGTCGCATCATCCTTGAAATACTGGATGATCGTGCCCGGTTCGGGGCCTTCGTAAAGGATCTTGGCCTTGCCTTCGTAGATCTGGCGGCGACGCGACATGGAGAGACTTCCTGCGAGAAAAACACATGGCCCCGGCTTGGCGAAACCGGTGGAGTCGCGCGGGCCGGGGCGAGGGCTTGGCCTTTACTCGCAAAGCAGCCGCAAGGCAATTGCGGCGGAGCGCGGCGGTTCAGGTCGTCTCGGAACTGGCCGGAATGCCCTCCTCGACTGCAGGAGCGTGGCTCGCCTTCATGCTGTCGATCAGCTTACCCAAGGTGGCGCGCTGGACCAGAACGCTGAACAGCACGGCGGCAAAGGTTGCGGCAAGCAGCAGGTCACGCGTCTCGCCTGCCGGGAGCGAGAGCGCCAGGGCGATCGAGATGCCGCCCCGCAGTCCGCCCCACCACAAGACGCGTCCGGCGCCCTTGGTGTCGAGGCGGGCAGCAGGGATGATTTTGATCGCTCCACCAACCGCGATGGCGCGCGCCGCGAGGGTGATCGCGATCGCGGCGAAGCCAAGGATGATGTGTGGGACGCCTGGGACCAGCGCGATCAGTTCGAGCCCGATGAGGAGAAACAGGACCGAATTGAGCAGTTCGTCGACCAGTTCCCAGAACTTGATCACGTAATCGCGAGTCACGTCGCTCATGGCATAAGTCACGCCGTGGTTGCCGATCAGCAGTCCCGCTACTGCCATCGCCAGCGGGCCGGAGATGTGGAACTGCATGCAGAGCGCGTAGCCGCCCATGACGATGGCCAGAGTAATCAGCACTTCGAGCGCATACTCGTCCATGCTGGCGAGCGCGCGGTAACCGATCCAGCCGAAGAGGAGGCCGACCAGCACCCCACCGCCAGCCTCGAGCGCGAATAGCCGCGCGCCTTCCGAAATCGAGAACTCTGCCCCGGTCACCGCCGCGCCGAGCAGGATGGTGAAGACGACGATGCCGACGCCGTCGTTGAACAGGCTTTCGCCGGCGACCGCGCTCTGGAGCGATGCGGGGACGTTTTCTTCCTTGAGCACGCCGAGCACGGATACGGGATCTGTGGGTGATATCAGCGCGCCGAACACGAAATACCAGATCGGCGCAATCGATAGGCCAAGCAAGCCGCCGACGCCCCAGGTGGCGAAACCGATCAGCACGGTCGAGATCATCACGCCAACAGTCGACAACAGCAGAACGGGGAACCAGCTCTGCCGGAGTCGCTCAAGGTCGACGTGGAGCGCGCCGGCGAACAGCAGGAAGCTCAGCATCCCCTCAAGCAGCGTGTCGGTAAAATTCATCGTTTCGAGCAGCCGAGCGACCGTGTCGTCGAGGGTCACGCCCGGAATGAAGGCATTGGCGAGCATCAGCCCGATCGCCGCAAGCGCGCCCATCACGGTTAGCCCGATCACATGCGGTAGCTTCAGGAAGTGATGGTTGAACCAGCCCAACAGGGCAGCGGCGACCACCAGCATGGCGGCAAGATCGAAAGCGGAAAGCGCGCTGTTGGCAGTCTCATGCATGGCGCAGCGATAGCGCGGCGATACGCAGGTGGCCAGCACGCGCCCTTTACAAAACCGTGTGGGCTGGCATTCCTGCTAGCGATCAATCTCGATTTGCAACGAAAGCCGATTGCCATGCTCGATACTGCTAGGCGCTTCGCCTACAACGAAGATCATGAAGCCTTCCGCGACACGGTGCGCAAGGTCTTGGCCGAGCATATCGAGCCGCATCTCGATCAGCACGAGGCCGACGGTATCGTCCCGCGCGAGGCGTGGAAGGCGGTGGGCGAGGCAGGCATGCTGTGCCCGACGGTGGCAGAGGAGAACGGCGGTCTGGGTCTCGATTTTGGTTTCAACTGCATCGTCAATGAAGAGATCTGCTACCTCGGCTCCTCCGCCGGTTTCACCCTTCAGAATGATATCTGCGCCAATTACTTCGAGCGGCTCGGCACCGAGGAGCAGCGCCAGAAATACCTGCCCGGCATGGTTTCCGGCGACATTATCACCGCAATAGCGATGACTGAACCGGGGGCGGGTTCGGATCTTCAGGGGATCCGAACGACGGCGATCGAGGATGGCAACCACCTCGTGATAAATGGCTCCAAGACCTACATCACCAACGGCCAGAATGCCGACGTGGTGATCGTGGTGGCCAAGACCGACCCGAGCCAGGGCGCAAAGGGCACTTCGCTGGTGCTGGTCGAGGCCGGCACCGAAGGGTTCGAGCGAGGGCGCAATCTCGATAAGATCGGCCAGCACTCGGCCGATACCTCCGAACTGTTCTTCACCGATGTACGCGTTCCCAAGACCAATATCCTTGGCGGTGAAGGTCGTGGCTTCATCCATCTGATGGAAGAACTGCCGCAAGAGCGCCTGTCGATCGCCGTCAGCGCCCAGGCCGGGGCGCAGCGCGCCTTCGACGAGGCGGTGAATTTCACCAAGGAGCGCAAGGCATTCGGCCAGACGGTGTTCGAATTCCAGAACACCAAGTTCACCCTCGCCGATCTCAAGGCCAAGCTCCAGGTCGGCTGGGCGCACCTCGACTGGGCAATCAAGCGGCACCTCGATGGAGAACTGACCACCGACGAAGCCTCTGCCGCCAAGCTGTGGCACACCGATCTGCAATGGGAAGTCTGTGACGCGGCGCTGCAGCTTCACGGCGGTGCTGGCTACATGAACGAATATGCGATTGCGCGGCTGTGGCGCGATGCGCGTGTCACCCGCATTTTCGGCGGCACCAACGAGATCATGAAGGAAGTGATCAGTCGGGCGATCTAGGGAGGCAGGATAGAATGAGCGACCCACTCGATTTTTCCGGCAAGCGCGTGCTCGTAATCGGCGGCTCGAGCGGGATCGGCAATGGAATTGCCCAGGCTTTCCGATCGCGCGGAGCGGAAGCGCATGTCACCGGCACGCGGCATGACGAAGGGGATTATCTCGAGAACGAGGATTGCGACTTCACCGGGCTCACCTATCACCAGCTTGACGTGACCGACCGAGACGCGGTTGACCAATTGGCGGGCGGGGTCGGCGCGATGGACATCGTCGTCTGCTGCCAGGGCGCGGTTCGCTACGGGCGGCAGGAATTCGAGCGCGCGGGCTGGGACTTGGTGGTCGACGTCAATCTCAACTCGGTGATGGATTGCGCGCGTGCCTTCCATCCCGGATTGGCCGAGCGCGACGGCTCGCTGATCATCGTCAGCTCGACCGGCGCCTTTCACGCGATGATCGGCAACCCTGCCTATGGCGCGAGCAAGGCTGGCGCGGCCAGCCTGGTCGGGTCGCTGGCGCAAGCCTGGGCGCGTGACGGCATCCGCGTAAACGGCATCGCTCCGGGCTTCGTCGCCACCAAGATGACGCGCGTGACGACCGAGAACGAGAAGCGCCGCGCGGGCGTGATCGAGCGGGTGCCGCTCAGCCGGATGGGCACGCCGGAGGACATGGCGGGCGCGGCACTGTTTCTTGCCTCGCCACTCGCCGCTTACATTACCGGACAGTCGCTGATCGTCGACGGCGGTCTATCGCTTTAGTTTTATAAGGATAGCGCATGAAATTCACCCGCCTAGGAAACTCCGGTCTCAAGGTATCGCGCCTCTGTCTCGGCTGCATGAGCTATGGCGACACCAGCAAGGGCTGGCACGGCGACTGGCTGCTCGACGAGGAACAATCGCGCCCGCATTTCCGCCATGCGCTCGAGAGCGGGATCAATTTCTACGACACCGCCAACGTCTATGCCGGTGGCACGTCTGAGGAGATCACCGGCAAGCTGCTGCGC